>CAZHQV010000301.1:0-1504 GCA_964534285.1 uncultured Dehalococcoidales bacterium | reverse complement strand
GGTCAACCCCTTCGACCGCATCGGCTACCCATACAGCGAAGCCCAGCAGTAGGGACGCCTTACCAGGGCTTACACCCCTGGCTGGCTATATCCCTTAATTCAACTCCCCAAGCCACTCACTGATCTCATCCCGCGCCCGCCGGAAGGCCTTGCAGTTGGCGGGGAAGACGGCCTGTCCGCCAGCTGGCGAGTTACCGGTGCACAGGATCAGGACGCGCGTGGGTCGCACCAAAGAGTACTCGCCCCTAAATCCCCTCTCTCATGAGAGAGGGGCTCTGCCGAGACGGCTAAAAGGACCGATGATAAGAAAAACATTATTGCGGCTCCCAAATTGTCTTTATCTTACTTTTCCCTTGCCATTCTTCAACTGCAAGCGTGATTTGATCCAGATTAGGAACGCTATGCTCCACTGCCAATTCTACTACTTGATTCCCATTGAACTCACCCAGAGGTTTTAACGAGTCTTTGTTGCGTTTATCATCCCTCCAAATACTGCCGGTATTTATCGATGAGAAGTATATCCTATCAGGGTGATGGTCAGTAAGTAGTTGAGTGTCAACAATAATAACCCAATGCGGCCTGGTTTTATAGAGTGGGGAATTAAGCATTAGCTCCAAACGCCATACTTCAGGCCAGAAAAACACCCACTGGTTGAGGAAATAACACCATTCATCGATAGAAATCCCGTCAAGACAGTCTTCCAACGTTCTTGCAGGATAGCCATGTGAGGCCGGTTTATCCCACATCGCATTCTGATCTCGAACTACAGCAACACCATGCACATTATGGCGTATTTTAAAACTCCTCATTCGCAATCGAGATTCTATTTCAATCCGTTCTTCATCTTCAATTTCAAACAAGTCAAGTAGGGCCGATGTGCTCAATAGACCATGCTCTCTGATACTATCCCAACTACCTCTCTCTGACATATGGTAGAGATGCGGGCACAACCGAACTAGCTGATCGACGTCCATATTACCTTACCAAGAACGCCGGTCTATTATGCAACGAGGATTAAAACCTGTTGATATCAACGAAACACGAGCCCCAGTAACAGTCTCTACTTCCTGGATGAAATTAATTGTATCTTGGTCTAGCTGTTCAAACCGCTTCGCTTCAATGTTTCTTTTCGTGAAGTAATCGGTGAAAGTCAGTGCAATGTCAGTTGGCCTATTCAGAAGTGTGGCTTTTCGTAAAAGAGTCCAATCAAATTCTCCTACGCGGCGTCGCCTACGCGTGGTTGATGTTCTCTCATCTTTTCTAAGCTTATTTGCATTTATTCCTGAGCGTCTGCTAATCTCCGCCCAGCTGATAGGCTGTGACATCCACCCTGAATAGCCCTTTGGAGGGTTCCCAACACGGATAGGGTATGTACGGCATACCATTATAACCTTTCGAACACGACCGATTGCAATACCAGATTCTGATATACATCCAGATGCGATTGTGTCTCTTGAGGTAACATGAGGGTAGAAGCCGTGGTAAAGACTTAATCCTGTACCCT
>CAZHQV010000300.1:0-1542 GCA_964534285.1 uncultured Dehalococcoidales bacterium | reverse complement strand
GAGAGGTTCAAGGTGAGGGTGTAGAAAAATAGAATTACTCCCTTTTTGTTGGTGGGCCAAACATGACTTTTTGACACTCAATTGCTGAATCGCTCTCCATATTGGCGTGCATTTCTTTTGACTCTATTTTACCACTCCGTGTGTCTGCATGTACCCGATCAAGATTTAGCTCACAAAGCACTCTCATTGACTTCAAATCCTCAGACGGGTAAACCTTGATGCCCAGTCTTGAGACGATGTCCAGCTTCTCCTCGAAGGTGGTCGCGTCCAGATTTCTGTCGCGCAATGCTTTCAGTTCCTCTCTCATAGCATTGATGTCGGCGGTACTGGAGCGCTTGACCTGCACTGCCTTCTGAAGTCGTTGAATCTCATCTTCTGCTTTGGCTGTAGTCTCCTGAAGTTCGACAATTCGCTTCTTTGCCTCGCCGAGACTGTAAATGCTACCCTCAAATCCTTCCTGAATTTTCGCAATCTTAGCCCGTGCTTGAAAGATTTTGAGTTGCTGAAGGCGGATTAGCTTCTCAACATTCTCGTCCTGCGACTGCTCTGACATAAGCTGCTGTTCTACCCAGGCATCGTCTCTGAGCCAAGTACAGATATCGCCCCAAACCAGCTCATCCCAAGTGCCAGGGATAAATCTTCTGTAGTTACAAGGCTCCTCTGCCCAGGTGTGGAAGTATTTGGAACAGTGATAATAAACACGGTTCAAGCGGCCATTCCGCCTTACCACCATCGGCTTGCCACATCTGGGGCAAAAGAGACGGTTCCGAAGCAAGGATTGGATGCTCTTACCTTGTTTGCCTCTCCCTCTGCCCCTTTCGATAAGATTCTTTCTTGCTTTCTGACACAAGTCCTCACTAACTAAGGGTGGAATTTGAAAATTGACCCATTCCTGCTGTGGCTTGGGCCTTAACATTGTCCGCTTGACTTCTGCGGTGATATCGCCTAGCGGTCTGTTGGGGTTAGGCACCCTGCAATTAACATTGTAGGCGTGATTGCCAGAGTAGCACTCACGGTGCACAATCTTAGCGACTGTGTTTGGTGACCACTTTCGGCCCTCTGCTGTCTTTATGCCTTTTTCATTCAGCTGTTTAGCGACCCAATGTAAGGTTCGCCCCTGCTCGCCAACCCAGGTGAAGATCTGGATTACCACCCACGCTCGGCTTCCCCATAGTGGCATACCATCAGGACCAAGCTCATCCACTTCCCACCAAGCGCGTCTGATATACGCCCTGCCATCAGGCGTTACATCAGCTTCTCGGCGATATCGATAGCCATAAGCGGCCCGGTGTGCTGGCACCGAACCCCTAACCACTCTGCCAATATTCCCGCCTACCGCATTCTTGCGGTTGGCTAATTTCACAAACTTCGCAGCACTGGCGATGTTCATCCTTACCATCTGGCTCATTGGGTCGGATCCGTTGGGGGCATCAGCGTAGTGTAGTTGAACGCCAAAATATTGTGCCTGAAATTCAAATATACCGATGTGAATCGGCTCTCTAGAAAGCCGGTCAAGGGCCGGGAAGATCACTCCCGCGATTC
>CAZHQV010000299.1:0-1566 GCA_964534285.1 uncultured Dehalococcoidales bacterium | reverse complement strand
TTGCCCGCACTCAAATGAATATAGGTTCAAGGGTTGTCGGCTGGGTCGATGATTTCTAAGCCCGAACCTGAGGTTCTCTCAAGATAGTGGAGGACATTATCCATAGCTTACTCGAGTAATCCATACCTCATATAAGGTATTTTCTAGTAGTGCTTCCCGACGACAAGAAGTATGGCTCGCACCTATCTGTGAAAGCCCATGTATGGCTTTTTGCCGATCTAGCAGCGGACACTAGAGATATTCAAAGTTTGATTTCTTCAGGATGAGGCAAGATTGTGCTGGCGAGACCATCGTTAAAAATTCTAGGTTCTGTTCTTGAGCGTATCTCTAGGTAGCGTTGTATCCCGCGCTTAGTGCTTGTTCGTTCACTGCTATGAGCTTGGCACTATATATGTTGTGGCCGATCATCCTGGCTATCGCGGTTTTTATTAGTTCAAATGGTATTATCCCCATAGCCTTTACGACAGCTCCAAGCACTACCACGTTGGCAACTTGAGGGTAACCTAGTGATACAGCAATGTTATTTGCTGGCACGCTCAGTACCTGTACATCTTTGCGTTCTATAGGACGATTGATAAGGGAAGAGTTTACCACTATTATGCCTTCCGCAGCCACAGTCTTCTCAAACCTGTCGAGAGAAGGCAGGTTCATGGCAACCAGGGCCGTTGGGTTGTCCACCACAGGCGAACCGATTGGTTCATCAGAGAGAAGTACCGTGCAATTTGCCGTCCCTCCTCTCATCTCCGGGCCGTATGAGGGAAGCCAGGTTACCTCTAATCCGTAGTCGACACCTGCCTGGGCGAGGAGTTTCCCTGCTAGCATCACTCCCTGTCCACCGAAGCCGGCAAATACAAATGATTTCTCCATGCTAGTACCTGTCTGCAAGGTCGCCAAGCGGGAATACCCTGATTACTTCGTTCATCACGTGGCTGTTGGCCTCAAACGGACTCATCCGCCAGTTGGTAGGGCAAGTGGTAAGTACTTCCACCAGAGAGTATCCCCTGTCCTCAATCTGACATCTGAAGGCCTTTTTGATCGCCCGACTTGCCGCCATTATTCGCTTCTGGTCGTAAAGCGCCTGGCGAGTGACGTACACTGGGGCATCAAGCTGGGCAATCATTTCAGCGAAGCGAATCGGATAGCCAGCGACTTGAGCATTTCGCCCGTCAGGACAACTGGTTGCCCGCTGCCCGAGAAGGGTAGTGGGCGCCATTTGTCCTCCGGTCATTCCATAGATCTGGTTGTTGATGAAAATGACAGTGATATTCTCACCGCGATTGGCTGCATGGATTGATTCTGCCGTGCCGATAGCAGCCAGGTCACCATCACCCTGATAAGTGAAGACAATAAGGTTCGAATTGACTCGCTTGATCCCGGTGGCGACCGCACAAGCCCGGCCATGGGCAGCTTGGATCCCATCACACCGAAACCATTCGTACATATTCACTGCACAGCCAACCGGAGCCACTACTACAGCGCGGTCTTGGATGCCAAATTCGTCTATGGTGTGTGCGATGATTCGCATCACCAGTCCATGGTGGCAACCCGGGCAATAACTGAACTGGG
>CAZHQV010000298.1:0-1574 GCA_964534285.1 uncultured Dehalococcoidales bacterium | reverse complement strand
CACTCAATGTACCGAATAAATTGAACGCCCTTACCGTGAAAATGGGTATGAACCTGCCTCTGGCGGTAGATGAAGTGGCCCACGATAACAATATCAGGGTATTGATTGTTACCGGTGCCGGGCGTGGTTTCTGTTCCGGCGCTGACGTATCCGCCCTGCAATCGCTGACCGGAGCTACCGAGCAATCGCGCTTCAACAGGCTCCAGGTAACCGGGTGGCCCGCTGCTGATATCTTCCCCAAGCTACTAAAACCAACTATCGCGGCCATAAATGGGCCCTGTGTCGGCGCTGGCCTATCTCTAGCATTGAGCTGTGACATCAGAATAGCCTCGGAGACAGCCAGGTTTGGTGTCGCCCAGGTGGCACGGGCACTGGTGCCTGACTTCGGCCTGACATTTTACCTGCCTCTAGCTGTAGGGATGTCCAGTGCCCTGGAATTGATGTACACTGCAGAGTTGATCGATGCCGCCGAAGCCTTGCGAATCGGCCTGGTCAGTCGAGTCGTGCCACCTGATGACTTGATGAAGACAACCAGGGAATTAGCCAACAAGATCGTTCAACAAGCACCCCTTTCTACAGAACTAACCAAGAAGATGGTATGGCGCGGCTTATTCGACAGGCTGGCGCGTCAGCTTGACATTGAGACCGACTCTATACGGATATGCCGGCAGAGTCAGGACCACCGTGAGAGCGTGAAAGCCTTCCTGGAGAAGAAGCCCTTGCCCAAGTTCAAGGGAAAGTGAGCCTTCAGTACTTAATTCCTGTTAAGCGACATGATTTGATTCCGCTAACTCGTTTGACAGCTAGAATTCGCCAGTGCTACACTTCGTTCACCTGTGAAGCGTATTGGTATTCTGTATCACCCGCTACGGGAGAAAGCCCGAGACCTAGCTGAGAAACTGGAAGAGTTTCTATCCTCTCGAGGAATTTCTTCATGGCGATGCTCAGCCTGGGATGAGGATAAAGCCAAACCCCAGGTTGCGGACACGGAGTTAATTCTCAGTATTGGCGGAGATGGCACTATCCTCCACGCCGCCCGAATTGTAATCCCCCTGTCAGTACCTATTCTAGGTATAAACCTGGGCAGGCTGGGATTTATAACAGAGATAGATGGAAATGACGTCTCATCCGATTTACCCGATTTGCTTGAGGGTAAAGGCTGGATCGAGGAAAGGGCTATGCTGGAGGCTCAGGCTGCAGATAGGAGCTTTCATGCCTTGAATGATGTGGTATTGCACAGTGTAGCGGTCCGCCTGGTTAACATAGAAGCCAAAATTAATGGTACGGTATTAACCACCTACAGGGCCGATGGTATAATTGCAGCCTCCGCTACCGGGAGTACCAGCTATTCTCTGGCATCTGGTGGACCAATTCTCCATCCTCAATCCAAGGAAATCGTCATCCAACCAATATCATGCCACCTGGGATTGAGCCACGCCCTGGTCCTGCCCCAGCAGAGCGTTCTTGATTTGAAGATTGCCCACAGAGAAAAGGCTATACTTAGCATCGACGGGCAAGTTGAATTACCATTATCAGACGGGCAAAATATCAGAGTGAAACTCAGCCCTCACATA
>CAZHQV010000297.1:0-1592 GCA_964534285.1 uncultured Dehalococcoidales bacterium | reverse complement strand
CAATTCCACGGCTCCCAACGTTCCCTTCGCTATCTCACCGGGACTGGCCTGTGCATCTCCTACTGAAAGAACACTTTTCATCTTTAGAGCCTCCTTGTTGATCAAAACTTTCATCTCCATCTGTTAAGTCTACAACGTAGCCTAGGAACCAGCATGATTATTCCAGTCCCCTTCTTCTATCGCCTCCTCTACCTCCCCACAACGCTTTCTTCTTCGGACGTCTAAGGTCAGATTCATAGGGCAGCAAGTGAAGGTAATGTTGAGGCAGGTCACCCCATGGGGCCTCCTTTCTGTTAGCAAGCTACTGAAAAGCTATGCTTTCAACAGCGCTAGCATCTTGGAGAACTTCGCCCAACATATTGAACGCGACAACCACAACAAAGAGCGCCAAACCTGGGAAAAGGGGATACCATGGATAAGCAAGTGTGTAGGTACGTGCTTCAGCGATCATTGCTCCCCATTCGGGTGTCGGGGGCTGGGCACCCAGGCCTAAGAAGCCCAGGGCCGCTATATACAGGATGGCGTATCCAACGTCGATCGTCATCTTGACGATAAACGGGCCAATTGCGTTTGGGAGTATGTGGCGTGCGAGAATATATGCACCGTTGCAACCGGATGCTCGAGCCGCCTCAACATACCCTTCCAGTTTGAGCACCAAGGTCTGGCCACGTGCAAGCCTGGCATATCCAGGCCACCAAACAAAGAACACCGCAATCACTCCGTGAGACAGCCCTGGTCCAAGAGCAGCAGCTACTGCTATAGCCAGTATGAGAGCGGGAAAGCCGACAAACATATCCGTTAGTCGCATAATGATCGTTTCCAGGATGCCGCCAAAGTATCCCGCGACCATTCCGAGAGTGCATCCTACGGTGCTGGCAAGGAGAACCACGATGAGACCAGATTGAAGTGAAATCCTGGTCCCAATAAGAACTCGGCTTAGAAGATCCCTACCCACCGTATCTGTGCCAAATAGATGAGTGCTGGAAGGGGGGAGCAGTTTCTCTCGGAGACTGAGCTTGCTGGGTTCGTAAGGCGATATTAGGGGGCCAAAGATTGCAATGAATAGGATGGCCATTGCCAGAAAATCACCAACGATTCCTTCCGGCCTCAGAAGCGCTTTTTTTAGTCTCGCCACTCTCGTTCCCTTACTTTAGTTCTGTCGCTATGCTACCTGGTCAGTTGCACCGTCAAGCTGCTCTCTGCTCCAAAGGTAATCATACAACTCCAAACTTGCATCAGTTCTGCATGTGAACCGGCTGGTTTCCCAGCCGGTTCACATTATTCTTATCCGCTTATATCAACCGAATGACCTGTCCAATTCCACGTTCCTTCGCCTTAGGATAGATCTCCCATGCTGTCGCGATATCAATTGCCCCCAAACCGATTAAGCTTGCAACGATTGTCTCGTCAGGTCTTTCACGCCCAGGGGCTTTCCCTGCTACGATAGCTGGTAACTCAGCGTGAAGGTTCTTCTTGGTGATTTTCCCTGCAGCAATCAGCTTTTTGAACTCTCCGCGGTGCTCATTTTGAATCCAATTATCCGCAATGATCTTGTCCGCCGATAGGACAATCGCCTCTTCCAACTCAGGGTT
>CAZHQV010000296.1:0-1596 GCA_964534285.1 uncultured Dehalococcoidales bacterium | reverse complement strand
TGCTTTCGGCTTCCTCGGCATCCAGTATCTTATCGGACCTTCCATCATAGGCTGGACAATGAAAATAAAGTGGGTTTCCGAGAAAGAAGCGCCAGAGCTACACAGAATGATAGCTGAACTCGCCGAGAGAGGTCATCTCCCCAAGCCCAAGGTAGGCATCTCGCAGCTAGCAATTCCCAATGCCTTTGCCTTTGGCAGAACCAACAGAGATGGCAGAGTCTGCGTTACTAAAGGCATGCTAAATCTCCTGAGCAAAGATGAGCTTAGGGCTGTACTGGGACACGAGATGTCCCATATCAAACACCGGGATATGATAGTTATAACCTTGCTCTCCGCTATACCACTAGTCATGTACTGGATCGCCTGGGGCATGATGTTCAGGGGGGCTCTGGGTGGTCAACGGCAAGGGGGTGGCATTGCTATCCTCATCGGCGTGGGTGCCTTTGTCCTCTACTTTATCACCAACCTGCTCGTTCTCTATGGCTCGCGCATCAGGGAATACTATGCCGACCAAGGAAGCGTTAAATTGGGCAATGAGCCGCATCATCTGGCTTCCGCCCTGTACAAACTGGTCTATAGCAATGCTCGATTTAAGGGGCGCCCGGAGTTAAAACAGATGGAAGGAGTCAAGGCCTTCTTTGTCAATGACCCCACCCGTGCCTAGAATGAGATCAGGGAGCTAACTCAGATCGATCTCGATATGAGCGGCACCATCGATAGTTATGAATTGATGGAGCTACGAAGCAAGACCATTAAGCTCAGTTCTGCCGACAAGATGATGGAGATTCTCAGCACTCACCCTAATATGCTGAAGAGAATACACCACCTGTCGTCGCTGATAGCCTGAGGAAACTTAATGGCAGGATAGCGGCTACTTAAATCTGAAGGATACTCCAATCTCGACGCTAGCCTTTTGTCTCACCAGCGAAATGAAACATAAGAAATACGTGGCATATTCCATCATAACATCCCTCCTCGAAGAAGCAGCTCTGGCAGCAGTTGTGCTCTGGGTGCTACCGAGACTCGGGATAAACATCCCCCTCTGGGGGCTTATCCTCATGATGCTTGCTCTCGGAGCATGTGAATATGTAAGCTACCGGATTGGCAAGAATACACTGGAGAAAAAGCCAATAGTCTGGCCTGATATCGGCAGCAGGGGCATAACAACGACTCAGCTCGCCTCCAGAGGTTACGTTAAAGTTGGCAGTGAGTTGTGGAAAGCCGCATCAACAAGTGCAGATATGGATAAAGGTAGAGAGGTTGTTGTCGTCGGCGTAGCAGGATTGACCCTGCTTGTAGCTCCACAAGACGACGATAAGGTAAAACACTAGTAGACAAAACTAAGAAAAAGGTCTATCCTTATTAGAGTATGGAAATCAGTTGGACAGGGCATTCTTGCTTTACTATCAAAGGAAAAGAAAAGACTCTCATCACTGACCCGTGTCATCCTAATCTGGGCTACTCTTTGAGTGAATCTAAAACAGATATAGTGACTATCAGCCACTTCCACCCCGGTCATAGTTACATCGAAGGCATCACCAATAACCCCAAATACGTAAGAGGACCAGGGGAATATGAGATAGGAGGAACATTCAT
>CAZHQV010000295.1:0-1626 GCA_964534285.1 uncultured Dehalococcoidales bacterium | reverse complement strand
TAGCTGGAGTCAAGTTCCATATTAACCAGCCCAACTAACTCCTCCAACCACTGTTGGTTGAGTACCCTGTGCTTGATTTGCTCGATGACCAGTTGTTCGAGCTTATCTTTCGGCAGCGCTCTGGCATTACAGGCGTCCTTGCCTTGTTTGAAGCTCCCGTTGCACATGTAGTAATAATACTGGTGAGACTTGGCGCTTCGACCTATCATGGCGTGTCCACAGGAACAGAAAAGGAGACCACTTAGAAGGTAGGGGCTCGGTATGGTGCGGGGGTGAATTGTCCTGGGCCTTTTGGATGCCATTTTCTCCTGTACCTGTGCAAATGTAGCCGGGTCGACAATGGCTAACCAGGCATTCCTCACTTTCACCGGAGGATCGTCGTTGTGGATTGCTGGATGTCCTGGCCTACCACCCCAGACAAGGATGCCGCAGTAGGCCTCATTGTTCAGGATCTTATGCACAGTGGTCCTTCCCCAGCATTGTCCGCTCCGAGTGCGAAAGCCTTCTCTATTCATGACCTTGGCGATTTCCTTACATCCTATATCCTGCAGTGCCATGCTAAACATTCTGCGAACCACCTTTACAGCGACAGAATCGTCGGGGTCAGGCTCTAGCTTATATCTAGTCTTGGCACCATCCTGTACAGCAACCCTATGGAAGCCATAAGGAGGTCGGCTACCGTTGAAGAAGCCACGCCTAGCGTTCTCTCTCATACCCCGCTTGATGTCCTGCCCGAGATTGGCGCTATAGAATTCGTCAATGGACTCGATAACGCCTTCAAGCAACTGACCGGAGGGACTGTCATCCAGCGGTTCGTTAATGGAGACAACTTTGATACCTTTGCTCTTAAGCAGAGCTTTGTATGTGATGGAATCAACCCTGCTCCGTGCAAAGCGATTCAGCTTCCAGACCAGTATGGCTTCAAAAGGCGGAGGCTTGGTCTTAGCCAGAGCAATCATCTCGCGAAAAGCAGGCCTGGAGGCAGTGCGACCACTTTCCGCCTCGTCCACGAATTCCCTGAGGATTTCGTGCCCCTGCTTTGCTGCATATTCTCTTAATGCCCTGAGTTGAGCTGATATTGACAAGTCAACATCCTGACTATCAGACGATACCCTCGCATAAACGACTATTTTCATGACAATCCTCCTTACTTACATGCCTAAACGGCGACAGACCTTGCAAACTCCTGGGACAAGACCGAGTAGCCGGATTTCCTCTATCGCTTGCTTTGCCTTGAGCGTTGATTCCTCTAATTCTCTATAGGTGTTTACAACCCGAGTAACCTCGGGCAGTAGCTGCATTTTTCGGAAGGCATCCAGCAAGTTTTTTCTACATTCATCTGCTTTGCCGGGAACCTCTGCCAGAGTCGAATGACGGTACTTGACGCATCCGACACTGGTATCGACAACAATCTCATCTTGCCAGGCATCGTTCTTGGAGTCACCAAAGGCGTGGGCGAGAGTCATTCTATAGAATAAATCACCGGTGGTATAAGAATAGAGAAAGGGCGGTGGAACATCGCCGCGAGCTTCCAGCTCATAGCCAGTTCCCTCTTCGAGAAGGTTTACCACCTTGCGTTGAAGTGCAATTCTAACCAACCGGTGAGAAGCATATATCTGCTGTCGC
>CAZHQV010000294.1:0-1637 GCA_964534285.1 uncultured Dehalococcoidales bacterium | reverse complement strand
GTGGGACTCTGCTTCCAAAATGGCACTTAATGATTTATCGGACATTTCTTGCTCCCTTCCTCTGTATTACTTTACTGTGTTGAGGAAAGCTTGTCCAAACCCCTAATGTGTCCGTTAATTTTACCCCTAAAACTGTGCCATTTTCGCTGACGATTTACATTAAAGCGCATATAATAAAAAGGTGCGCTAGAGTTCACGCTTGAGGGCTAGGCGTAGGACTGTGGGGTAAAAAGGAACCCTTCTATCCTATAGTTACACACCGTAGTAAGAGACCACCTGATTAGCAGTATGCTGGATGTAATCAGCTTCTTCATTAGTAGGACGATAGTAATTTATTAGGCTAAGACATCGTCAATGCTTGGTGGGCTGAGGAAAGACGATTTGGCTTAACACACATTCTGTCATAAAACTGTGCTATTGTTTTGATTGGGTGGTTACCGTGTTAAACTGATATATAGTGATATAATATGCTAGCCAAGAATTCGTGTGACTTAACTTTCATCCGAGCAATTGATAGATGATTCCGATTAAAGAAGAGATAGATCTCCATCGCCTGACTGTAGACGAGGCTCTCCCTAAGCTCGATGATTTCTTACACGCAGCATTTCGGGCTGGGTTATATCGGGTGTGGGTCGTTCACGGCAAGGGATCAGGCGTACTGCGCCAGGAAGTTGGACGTTACTTATCAAAACATCCTTTGGTAAGGTTTCATAGACTGGCTGACCGCTATCATGGGGGCATAGGAGCCACTCAGGTTGAACTCAGCGAATACTAAATAGTTTAAAGAGGACAGGATGTCTATTGTAATAGCCAAGGTCATATCCCAAAGAGGCACTTGCGAAGCTGGACATAGGGTTGGCGATGAATTCATCATCGGGCAAAAGACTCCGCCCGGCATTTGTTCATGGGCATTCTACACACTTTTTCCTTTCGCTGAAGTACTACAATTTGGGGGTTTACTCCCTTGGGAGAAGGACCCAAACAAGGCTACCGTTGCTTGCCCCGACCCGGCAAATCCAGTGATATTTGAATTGAGGCGTGAACCGCTTTAATTAACGCGAGGAGTCAAGAATAGACTTATGAAGTGGAGAATCAAGGAGTTAGCCCACTGACTAAATCAATAATGCTTCCTGTTGAGATCGTTACTCGGCCTGCTCAACTCGTTGCTATCACCCGTGAGCTGGCCGGCGCACGGACCATAGCTCTGGATACAGAATCCAACAGCTTCCATCACTACCCAGAGCAACTCTGCCTTATTCAGATCGCCTCTCGTCACAAAGTCTACATCATTGATACGATGTCTCTTTATGATCTCAATCCGCTAAGAGACATTCTGGAAGACGTCTCCATTGAGAAAGTCATTCACGGGGCGGATTACGATATCCGTAGCCTTGACCGGCATTATGGCCTTCGTATCCATAACCTATTCGATACTAGCATCGCCGCCCGCTTCATCGGCATTACCCAATTTGGCTTGGCAGCTCTTACCAGGGATCTGCTGGGCCTAACTATTAATAAGAGCAAACGGCTCCAGCGCACTGACTGGGGACGACGCCCGCTCTCAGCCGAGGCCCTTGAGTACGCCGCTACCGACGTCCGCCACCTCCTTACCCTGCGAGAGATCTTGGACCAACGGC
>CAZHQV010000293.1:0-1651 GCA_964534285.1 uncultured Dehalococcoidales bacterium | reverse complement strand
GGTAGATTTGGAGGCAGCACTGAGGGAGGCAAACCAGCGATTTTATCGTCGCTTTACCTATAGGGAAGAGGTCTGCCGCCAGCGAGGGCTGAATTTTAGTGAGCTATCCTTTGATGAGCAAAACGCCTTATGGGAAGAGGCAAGGAGGAAGGCAGAGAAATAATTCTATATATGTGAGGCACGGCATGAAAGAACGATGGAACGCCGATGAAGCCATAAGTCGGTGGGATAAGCGTGCGGCGGAACTCACAAGAAGTTACACGTCACAAGGCGACCGGCATCGGGAGGTCTTGCTTAACCCGGTGTTGCTGGAACTGATCGGGCCGGTAGAGGGCAAGAGGATATTGGATGCCGGTTGTGGAGAAGGATACCTGAGTCGAATACTGGCTAAGGCTGGGGCGTCGGTGGTGGCTGTGGATTACTCCCGTAAGATGCTGGAGATTGCCAGAGACAGAACACAAAAGAACTTGGACATTAGCTACAAACATGGCAACATGGGAAACCTTAGTTTTTTGAAGGATATGTGGTTTGACATCGTTGTGTCTAATATGGTCTTAGGTGACCTCCCCCGGCACGAACGGGCTATTGCGGAGGCAAATCGAGTACTCGCTCCCAATGGTATCTTCATTTTTTCCATACCTCATCCCTGTTTCAGCACTCCTGCGTGCGGCTGGGTCAAGAACGAAGAAGGGGAAAAGCTATACTGGAAAGTGGACCGATACTTTGAGGAAGTAGCTATCGAATTGCCATATCATCCGGCATATCCACAATGGGAGGGTATACTCCAGTACCACAGGACTCTGACAAGTTACTTTCGTGCAGTGGTTGAGTCGGGTTTCATAGTAGAAGCACTAGTTGAGCCGAGCCCACAGAAGGAAATGCTGGCCAAGTATCCAGAATTCATCCACGTCTTCAGGATGTGCCATTTCTTGGTTTTCAAAGCGAGAAAACGTGCGATCTAGTACATGACTTTTTGCACACCCTCTCTTTCTTATTTCCCCCTCCCTTATCAAGGGGGGCACAGGGGGAGGGTCACCACTTAAAACATATAGACATAGCGGTGTTTATATGTTACTATTGACTGAGAGGTGAAGGCTATGGGGACAACTCTAAAGCGGACGACTATTTTCCTTACCGAAGAGCAGCATGAGAGGCTTCGCCGGCTAGCCTTTGAGCAACGGACTTCAATGGCTAAGCTCCTTCGTGATGCTGCCTTGGAGATACTAGAGGACGAGGAAGATACTCGGGAGGGATTGAAAGCTTTAGCTGATGAGGAAGGCACTGTAACTTGGGAGCAGTATCAGCGTCAAAGAGCAGAGCGGGAGCCCCAGAGTGAGTTATCAGGTTAGGCTGAGGCGAACAGCCCAGAAGGAGTTAGACAAGCTTGCTGAAAAGGCTTATGAAATCGTAGGCCGAGCCATCTCAGCTTTGGAGCAGGGGCCTAGACCACGAGGAGTTAAGAAGTTGGCTGAAAGTGGCTTGTGGCGCATAAGGGTGGGACATTATAGGGTAATATATGCCATAGACGACAAGGAAAGTCTGGTTATAGTGGTTCGAGTAGCTAGGCGTACGGAAGATACCTAAGAGAGACTGTAAGAATCGGGGCGAGAGGATTTGAACCTCCGACCTCAGCGTCCCGAACGCTGCGCGC
>CAZHQV010000292.1:1274-1682 GCA_964534285.1 uncultured Dehalococcoidales bacterium | reverse complement strand
ATTCTTGATGAAGGCGTAATGCAAAAAGAGGTAGAGGAACATGCCCATTTAATAATTTCCCCATACCCGACCAAATACATCCAGCCCTGGAGATGCCGGGATGGAAGGTCTGTCCTGTTACGACCTATCCGGCCTGAGGACGAGCCGCTGGAAAGAGAGATCATCGCCAATCTGTCACCAGAATCCTCTAGGTTTAGGTTCTTTTATACAATCAAGGAGATAACGCACGAGATGCTCAGCAGATTCTGCAACATCGACTATGATCGAGAGATGGCTGTTATAGCTGAAAACACTTCGAATAGTAAGAAGAGAAATGTTGGTGTTGGAAGACTAATAATTGAGACTGGTAGGGAAACAGGAGAATTCGCTGTTGTAGTTGCTGACGACTTTCAAAATAACGGTTTGGGG
>CAZHQV010000292.1:0-1264 GCA_964534285.1 uncultured Dehalococcoidales bacterium | reverse complement strand
ATGTGATATGTTGATAGGTATAGCCCAAGAGAAAGGGCTGAAGAGTATCTATGGAATTGTGCTAAACGGCAATAAGCAAATGATTCATCTAGCTAAAAAGCTTGGTTTCACAATTAAGCCACTTACAGACGGGGAAAGTAGAGTAACCTTGGAACTCTAGGAATTTCCTGGACCGATTTCTGCAGTGGTAGTAATCTTGATGGTCTTTGGGCTTTTACCCTCAGTCCAGGCATATGTTTTATAAGCTGCCAGTGCGTCAAATTGTCAAGGCTGGATAATCATTCAGGTATGTAACGGCTTTGTTGAATATCCCTTTTAATTTTGGCTTCAACAACTATTGCGGAAGTTGCTTGTTAAACCTATCGGCTAGTCACATTAAACAGAATACCTAACAGCGTAACAATTAGCCAGTATGTGCAACCGACCTCCACTTGCGTAGGAACTAAGTGCCCTCTTAAAAGTTGCTCGAAATTACCCTCGATACCGGGTTTTTGCTAACGGATTGCTAACGAACTGGGTGGCAGGGAGTAGCACCAGGTGGTATAATAAGACTTCTGGATACCCTGTATCAGATACAAAACAGGGCTATATGATACGCAAGACCACCAGGGGAGACGACTTACAGCGGACTGCAAAACCCTTATTCGGCGGTCCGAATCCGCACGTCGCCTCAAGTCTGTTTATTGCCGGGATGGCGGAAACGGCAGACGCAGCGGACTTAAAATCCGCCGGAGAGATCCTTGTGGGTTCGAGTCCCACTCCCGGCACTTCCTGTCTTCATTTTT
Organism: uncultured Dehalococcoidales bacterium; assembly: GCA_964534285.1. Classification (GTDB taxonomy): domain Bacteria; phylum Chloroflexota; class Dehalococcoidia; order GIF9; family AB-539-J10; genus JADFUX01. Next base: position 479 of record CAZHQV010000292.1, on the reverse strand, counting down.
CCCATTGATTGCTCCCATTTCGGAGCTATCTTGGCAAGGGCAAGCATTTCTATTACAATAGGTTAAGGTAATAGCTATGCCCTGGCTAATTGTAATGTTTGGCTACCTTCTCGGTTCTATCCCAACTGCCTATATCGCCGGGCGTCTAGCTCAAGGTAAAGATATACGGCAAATGGGGGATGGGAACGTGGGGGCACAGAATGCCTTTCGCCAACTGGGAGCCAAGGCCGGGTTAGTTGTATTCTTTATTGACGTTGGCAAGGGCGCACTGGCGGTTGCCATTGCTCAAGCTACGAATGTTGAGCAATTTTGGGTTCTACTGACCGGGGCGGCGGCGGTTATCGGTCATAACTGGCCGGTGTTCACCGGTTTCAGGGGCGGGCGGGGAGAGGCGACAACTATCGGTGTTCTACTGTCCTTAATTACCCAGCCAATACTAATCCTAGCGGGACCGGCATTGGTGATGCTCCTTATCAAGA
>CAZHQV010000291.1:0-1686 GCA_964534285.1 uncultured Dehalococcoidales bacterium | reverse complement strand
GCCCTAGCTTTGTTCGAAAGCCACCTGAATGCTGCTTTCTCGCAGAAGGGAGATGGGTGGGTGGAGAGGCGGTTGGGGGATGTTTGCAATATCGCGCGAGGTGGATCGCCCCGACCAATCCAGCAGTTCCTGACAACCGATCCCAATGGCATCAACTGGGTCAAGATTGGAGATGCGACGGCAAGTGGTAAATACATCTATAAAACCGAGGAAAAAATAATTGCAGAAGGTGCAAAGCGGTCGAGAATCGTCCGAGATGGAGATTTTATATTGTCCAATTCGATGAGCTTTGGGAGACCCTATATCATGCGGACTACTGGGTGCATACATGACGGATGGCTAGTCCTTAGCGGTAGCGCATCTCATCTTAACCAAGACTACCTCTACTATGTTCTTGGCTCACAATTCATCTTCCAGCAATTCAACCGACTGGCGGCAGGTTCAACCGTTAGAAACCTCAACATCGAATTAGCTAGTCGAGTTGAGATCCCAGTTCCACCGCTAAAGCAACAGATGGAGATTGCCCAAAAGTTCGATATCCTCTCGGAGGAAATCCAACGCCTCGAATCCCTCTACCAGCAAAAGCTCACCGCTCTAGAGGAGTTGAAGAAGTCACTGCTACAACAGGCCTTTAGCGGGGAATTGTAGGAACACGCTATGAACGAAACCGAAACCAGATCGGAATATATTGATCCTGCTCTTAAAGCTGCGGGTTGGGGTGTGGTCGAAGGGAGTCGCATCAGGCAGGAATATTCTATCACGCCTGGTCGCATTGAGGGTCTCGGCCGTCGTGGAAAACCCCTTAAAGCGGATTATGTGCTGGAGTATCGTAACACCAAACTCGCTGTGGTTGAGGCCAAGGCATGGGATGAAGAGTTGACCGAGGGGGTAGCACAGGCAAAGAACTACGCAGAGAAGCTATCTGTCAGATTCACTTACTCCACCAACGGACAAAGCATCTACAGCATCGACATGCAGGAGGGAACAGAGAAAGAATTGCTCTTCTACCCAACTCCTTCCGCACTTTGGGATATGACATTTGCCAAACAGAATGACTGGCGTGACCGTTTTGCTGCTGTTCCCTTTGAAGATAAAGGGGGCTCACATCCGAGCCGCTATTATCAGGATATTGCCATCGAGCGAGTGATGGAAGCTATCTCCGCTAACCAACAACGTATCCTTATTACGCTCGCTACTGGCACAGGTAAGACCTTTATCGCTTTTCAGATCGCTTGGAAACTCTTTCATAGCCGGTGGAACCTAAGCCGGGAACCATCTCGCCGACCTCGTATTTTGTACTTGGCCGACCGAAATATTCTTGCTAACCAAGCCTATAACGAGTTCTCCTCGTTCCCAGAAGATGCTATGGTGAGAATAGCACCAGCAGACATCCGCAAGAAAGGAAGAGTGCCCAAGAACGGCAGCCTCTTTTTTACAATTTTTCAGACGTTCATGAGTGGGCCACCGAAGGATGGTAGGCCGAGCCCATATTTCGGTGAGTACCCGCCAGACTTCTTCGATTTTATCATCATTGACGAGTGCCATCGTGGTGGTGCGAACGATGAGAGTAACTGGCGTGGCATTATGGAGTATTTCTCTTCAGCAGTTCAGTTGGGCATGACGGCCACACCCAAACGTAGGGACAATGTGGATACCTATGCTTACTTTGGTGAGCCGGTATATATC
>CAZHQV010000290.1:0-1721 GCA_964534285.1 uncultured Dehalococcoidales bacterium | reverse complement strand
GCTCAGCAATGGCGCTGAGGAAGGAAAGGGAAACCTTCTAGTAAAGAGTGCTTATCCACTGTTTAAGAAAAGTCGCCTCAACTTTATTGGCAACATAGAGGGAAACGACATCCCTTTTGGCAGAGCAAATGTCATTGTTTGCGATGGATTTACCGGAAATGTACTAGTAAAATTTTGTGAGGGCTTGGGCGACTCAATCATTGAGCGGCTAAGGGTTACTCTTGATAAGCGTCTCCCAAAAGAAGAACTTGATGCTATCATCGGTGATTTGTTCGCTCTGACCCACGTAGCTGACGTGGCCGGCGGGGGGATGATTTATGGCGTGAATGGAGTGGTCTGGATCGGGCATGGGCGCTCCAAGGCAGCTCAGATAGCTGAGTCTATACATCAGGTAAAGCTAGCCGTGGAAAGTAACCTGCTGGAAGAAATAAGGTTAGAGCTGAGGAAGCTGTGATGAAGGTTCGAATTCTGGGGGCACATGCATTCGAGTCTGACAGAACAAGGTTCCTGTCAATATTGGTTGATGGAGTGCTGGCCTTAGATGCTGGTGGTCTTAGTTATAGCCTACCCCTGGCAGCCCAGGAGAAGATAGAGGCTGTTCTGCTAACGCATTCACATGCAGACCATATTATGGGGTTGGCCAGCTTGTGCATGCATGCCTATGCTATTGGTGCCACTGTGGAGGTCTACGCCATCAAGGATACTATTGATGCTGTAACGACCCATGTTTTTAATGACACAATCTACTCTGACTTTACTAGAATGCCATCGTCAGCGAAACCGACACTTCGGTTTCATTCGGTGGAAGCATATAAAGCACAGGATATTGCAGGTTATGACATACTTGCCTTTCCTGTCCATCACACCGCCCCTGCAGTGGGTTATCAGGTTACTTCAGACGATGGAAAGCGGGTACTATACAGTGGGGATACAGGGCCGGGGTTACATTCATGTTGGGAATACGTTCACCCAGACCTGCTTATCCTGGACTGTGCCGGCTCAAGCAGGTGGAATACCCAGGCCGCTAAGGTAGGTCACATGACCCCCGCATTGCTGAAGCCAGAGCTAGTTGAATTCCGTAAGCAGAAGGGTTATATTCCTCGTGTCATTCTTGTTCATATGATTCCACTACCTAACGATGAGAAACATATTGAAGAGGAAGTCAGCGAAGTGGCTAAAGAGCTGGATGCCAGAATTAACCTGGGCTATGAGGGTATGGAGATAGAGGTCTAGGAGACGTGATTGGAGGCAGAAGGCATTCCTTGACAATGATAGTTGACCGCAAAACTTGCTATAATCCTCCCCGTCAAGGGAGAGGAACTCCATATAGAGTTATGGACAGGAGTATAGAGAATAATTTTGGAGGTGTGCTATGACAGTTGCAGTACTTGTCGACAGTAGCTCTTGTATCACTAAGGAGGTGGCCGAGGCGTACAACCTTCGCGTTGTCCCCTTACATCTGATGTGGGGTGGCAAGGAGTATGCCGATTGGGTGGATATGACTCCGCAGGAATTCTATGCCCGGTTGAAGCCGGAGAAGGAGACCTGGCCCACTACCAGCGGCTCAGTTCAAGGGGAGTTCCTCAAGGCGTTTGAAGAGTTGCAGGGCAAGGTTGATGGTGTGGCTGCCATTACTCTCAGCCCCAACACTCCTTCGGCTGGCTACCAGTCAGCCATAATGGCAAAAGATATGGCTGAGGGCCTCGCCATTGAGGTTGTTG
>CAZHQV010000289.1:1079-1733 GCA_964534285.1 uncultured Dehalococcoidales bacterium | reverse complement strand
ACTTAGCGCAGATATTTTAATATCAAAGGTTTCCGTGACGTTGGACCGGTAGTTAGCGTCATCGGCTGCCCAGAGCCCCATCTCCTTCACCTTGTGCGGCTCCAGGCCCTCTTCCAGCAAATCAGGGTAGGAAAGGTAGTCCCGGGCATAAGGGAAAACGGCATCCATCGTTACCTGGCCGGTAATGCGGTGGTCGCGATGCCACATATAACGCCGGTACGGGCTGGCTGTGACCACTACCTCAGGCCGGTGCTGCCGTATTATACGTACCAGCTCTTTCCTGAACTCGGGCGTATCCTCCAGAGACTGGTCCGGATGTCGCAGGAAGATGACCTCGCTGATGCCCAGCAGTTTGGCAGCCGCCAGTTGTTCCTGCTCCCGGATTCTAGCCAGTTCCTGCGGCTTCATATTTCTATCGCTGGTGGCCTTATCGCCGTTGGTACACACCACGTAGATAACATGCTTCCCTTCCCGCGTCCAGCGGGCTGCGGTTCCGGCGACACCGAATTCAGCGTCATCTGGGTGGGGTGTAAATACCATCATATCAGCCTGCTTGTTCACCATACTTGGGACTCCTTGGTTGGGGATGTACCTTATAAATTGTATAACATTCCTGAAGCTGATACAAGTATAGCTTGAGGATGCCAGCCGATA
>CAZHQV010000289.1:0-1069 GCA_964534285.1 uncultured Dehalococcoidales bacterium | reverse complement strand
TTATACCAGGAGGCGGAAAGGCTGGAGCCGCTCGGACGGACTGTCTCACCACAGGCCATTGCGGAGTACTTGGCACGGCCGAACTACTCCCCCGAGCATGATCTGTTTATTGTCGAAAGGGCTGGCGGCATAGTCGGCTACATGGATATGACACCCGAGCTTGATATCAGGCGGGTTATCCTTGATTGCTGGCTGTATCCTGAGCACCGGAGAAGAGGGCTGGCCAAGAAGCTCCTCGGTTATGCTATGCACCGTGCTGAAGAATTGGGAGCCAGAGTCGCCCATGTAAACGTAATGGAGGACAACACCGTTGCCAGAATGGTGCTGTCCAGGCTGGGGTTTGAATGTGTACGACAGTTCCTTGAATTTAAGCTGGACATGGACATGCTTCGCTGGCAGGAGGCGAACCAAGCGGCTGAAGAATGCTGCCATCTGGGGGATGGCGAAGAGACCAAGTTGACCCGGATCCAGAACAGGTGCTTCGCCGGCACCTGGGGATACAATCCCAACACGGTAGCCACAATAACCTACCGCACCCATCTGAGCCACTTTTCCCCGGAGGATGTGGTGCTGGCAGGCGAGGGAGATGAAGTCACTGGCTATTGCTGGACGGAGATAGCCAGCGGTAAGGACGAACGCGAAGGACGAATCTATATGCTTGGCGTGGATCCTGATTACAGGGGAGCGGGTATGGGCAGAAGATTGCTGCTGGCCGGACTGTCTCGTCTCAGAAGTAAAGGCGTAAGTGTGGCAGTGTTGACCGTTGACAGTGAGAACGAGGCGGCCTGTGCCCTTTACCGGTCGGTCGGTTTTGAGGTTCGAGTAAACAGCCTGTGGTATGAAAAAGCGGTGACACGTGACTAGGAAATTCTCTAAGAACCACTCAGTCTAGAACTACGAATACTGCCCTATGAAGCTCATCACCCATCGGGCGGGTGATGTGTCCCCGGCCTGTAATATCTTCGGCCAGTACAACGTCCCCCGGTTTTATTCTGTGCTTGGTGCCATCGCCGACTTCTACCTCGACTATGCCTCCGAGTGCGATAATGTATTGTCGCCGGGGAGCATT
>CAZHQV010000288.1:0-1740 GCA_964534285.1 uncultured Dehalococcoidales bacterium | reverse complement strand
AGACGGGCAAAGATACTATTGGGTTCGAGATTGGTAGCTTTTCTACATGCTACCATAGATTCCTCGTAATGCCCCGAGTCGCGATGGACAATGCCTAGCACAAGGAAGAAAAAAGACCGAGGGAAAGGGTCTAAGCGTATGGCCTTCTCAACAATCGGAAGTGCTTTCTCGTGCTCACCCGCCCAGTTAAGAGAGTATCCGAAATACATATGGGCCTCGGCCGAATTTGGTGAGAGGGCTATTGCTTGCTCACCTTCGGCAAGGGACTTCTCATACTGCCTTTGCAACATATAGATACCGCACAATATCGCATGGGCCTCGGCTAAAGAATCATCCAAGCTAAGAGCCTTTCGTGCCAGTTCTATGGCCCGAGCCAGAGACTCTTTAGGGAACTTACTCGAGCCAAGCCATACCTCCGCAAAATTGACCTTAGCCATAAGCCAGTATCCCATTGCATAATTCGGTTCCAAGGCAATGGTTTCCTCTGCTCGCTTCCTGGCCACAGCAACATCTTGTTTATTTAGTCGACTTAAATGCTTGACTCCCCGCAAGAACTTTAGATACGCCTCGAGGTTATCCGTGCCTTTGGCCAAAATGTTGGCCTGCTCCCCCTCTGTCAGTGTCACTTGTAATGCCGTTATGACCTTCATGGTGATCTCATCTTGGAGCGCAAAGATGTCTTTTAGGTCTCGATCGTATCGCTCCGACCACACATGATCCCCGGTTATGGCATCAATGAGCTGCGCCGTGATACGTACCCGGTCTGCCGCCTTGCGAACGCTCCCTTCAAGCACGTATCGAACACCAAGCTCTTTGCTCACCTGCTGGATATTCACGGGTCTTCCCTTGTAGACAAAGGTGGAGTTCCGGGCAATGACAAAGAGATCCGGAACCTTGGAGAGGCCCATAATGATCTCTTCGGTCATGCCGTCGCTGAAATATTCCTGCTTGGGATCATCACTCATATTGATAAAGGGCAGCACTGCAATAGAGGGTTTATCAGGCAATTCAAAGGCTGGGCCTTTCTCGGTAGTCACCTCTGATGGAGGTGGTGCGGCAGGCTGCAGATACAATTTCCAGATGGCTGCAGCAACAATTACCACAATCAGGACAGCACCTGCTCCAAGAATTGCCCACTTCCAGGGTTTTGGTCTTTGTGGTTCTTCTATGCTCACCTGTGGTGCCTCAGCTTCAGGCTCCATGCGAACCCGATAGACACGCACCGGATGTTTGATGTTCTTGACGGTATGCTCTCCCAGATACTCTTGCCAGAGGGCTAATTTGTCCTTGATATGCTCATACACGGTTCCAGAGATGCAGATGCCTCCTGGCTCAGCAAGCCCTTCTACGCGGGCGGCGATGTTGATACCGTCCCCATATATCCGCTCTCCCTCTTCAATCACATCTCCAAGGTTGATCCCAATACGAAATTCCATCTTGCGGTCGTCAGGGTGATCAGCGTTTCTGGCCTTGAGCTCCTCTTGGATCTCTACAGCAAACCTGACTGCATCAAGCACACTGGCAAACTCAGCCAGAAGGTTATCCCCAGGGGAGTCGACGATACGACCCTGGTGTTTCTGGATAAGCGTACCCATCATTTCACGGTGGGCAGTGAGCATTCGGACAGTGGCTTCCTCATCCTCGCCCATGAGGCGGCTGTATCCTACCACATCGGCACTCAGGATAGCGGTGAGCTTACGTTTAAAGCCTTCCGGAGTCATGGGATCACCTCCTTAAAGG
>CAZHQV010000287.1:0-1778 GCA_964534285.1 uncultured Dehalococcoidales bacterium | reverse complement strand
GTTCGCACAGTGCGTGGCCATACTATGCTCTTGGGAGCACGAGGTATGCCGCTTTCTCTCACTTGATCCATTAAAGGACGGTTAACAGCGTATCATTGCTTTTTGGCGTCGTAAGTCTTCAAACGAGAAAGGGATGTCTCAGGTAAAGGGAACAGGCGCCGCGCTTACGCTCCGACTAGGTTCTCGTCAATCGCTGCGATACCCGCGCTGTTGTCTTTCCGGTCGGCATACCGGTCAAAGTACCATCGCCAGATTGTCCTTAAGGCGCTCTCTGCCTCAGGTAGCGCTTCTTCCAGTTTCTCGTTAGAGATGGTTTGACCATGGACGATACGGCTCCGCAGATTGTACAGTTCGCCAAGAACCTTCAAGTGATGCCGCCTCTCGCTGCGGCGCTTAGCAAGCGGCACAGTGCCCCGCACTTGAAATCTGTAGTACATCTCAGTCTTCTCATTTTTTGTTCCCAACAAAGCCTCAAGTCCAACTACATAGTCCACGAGGGCGTCTTCTTTCTGACTCCGAGTCCCTGCTGCACGGAGCCGACGAATAGGAATCTGGAGGTAGTGCTGATCCTGGCCCATGACGTCCTTGAACTTTCGCCAAAATCGTCTGAAAACCGGGATCTCTGCATCAGAAAGCGCGTACCCAGGTTTTCCTACGGCTATATGCTCCAGTCTTCCACCCTTGATCCACATGCTACTCCCAAAAGCGCTCGCAAATCGGATTGTCCCAGTGCCAATATTAAGTCCGCCCGGCTTAAAGGCGCGAAGAGCCAGAGCGAGCAAGGCGCTGACGTCGTGCATACGGTTGAACCCTTCAGATGTGCCTCTGGGGTTTGGCAATGTTGCTTCACAGACCCACCAGTCAGTACAAGGTATGTTCTCTCCGAGCCTTGGGCTTGTCAACGTGTCCGTTCGCCCTAACTCAAGAAGTTCACTTTCAGATATTGGACGAATTTTCATATTAGGTTCCAATTGAAAGGCACGGGCAGGCGAGAAATGCTCGAGCACTATCAACCCCCTAACTTCAGGTGCCGGTGAGTCAAGGTGATCTAACAGTCCTCTCACAACCCTCTCAGCAGTACTTTTGCGATAAACAAATCCCCCGGCTGTCCTCAGATAGAGCCTGAATAAAGGGATCAGGTAGTGCCATTCGATATTCTGTTCCGCAAAGCCGATGGGCTTAATGTTGTTCGTGTCTATGTACGTCTTGAGGGCATCACTTGCGTTTAGCCACTCACTCGATTTACGAAGCTTGTTGGACTCAAAGTCACGCAGACGCTCGGCATCTATCTCTTGGTGCATGAACGACTTGCCAGACCGGCCACCTGGCCCACTTGGTTCCATGACCATAATTTCCACATCCCGCGTAGGAACGAATGTTGACCGGAAGTGATCTTGCGCCAGCCTAACGGCGGTTTGTAAAACGTTGGTGCAACTGGTGACAACCTGTTGTCTGAGGTGATCAGCGTTCATATTCTCACTACGCCTGGCAAACCGGAATAACCCACCTTCGGGAGTTGCTCTTATTAACCAAGATTTTTAGTCCCAGTTCGCAACGAGGCTTCTGCGGCCTCACCGCCTGTGGCATAAGGCTACTTCCGTGGCGTGCCAATTGTCAAATCCGTTGACGGGAGACATAGCCATCATGTCCGAGTCTGTGGTCTTCTATTGCTGACATATGCGTCACTGGACTTTGACATACATGTGCTTTCAGCCGCCAGCTCACTTTGTGAGTGTTTCTTGAGGGCATCACGAGAAACACGATTGCACAAATCCGAG
>CAZHQV010000286.1:0-1788 GCA_964534285.1 uncultured Dehalococcoidales bacterium | reverse complement strand
CGTTTAGATATTAGGATTCAGAATTTGCCTGCCTACAGGTGAAGGACAGTCACCGGTGGGCGGGCGAGTCGCACGGGGAATTGGTGCAAAGTCATTTACAGGACACTGCACTAGCCCTGCCGGTTGCGGAAGCCGGCAAGATGACTTATGATGGACTGCGAGCGAACAACTGCAGGTTGTGCTGGCGAGGAGGAAAAGGACGGTGCCGCGAGAGGAGCAAAGGACATGGTGAAGGCTGCTACGTGGGGACTCACGGCGTTGGTGATGACTGCATTGTTGGCTGGTTGGGCTGGTTGTGGGGAGGAGAACGTGGTTCAGCAGAAGCTCCTGGCGGAGGAGAAGACGATCGCGGTTGGAACGTTCGTGGGGCTTGAGGGGCATGATGCTGAAGGTGCTGTCAGGCTGGTGAAACTCGACAAGTACTACTACCTGAAGTTTGGAGACGACTTTGAGGTGACCAAGGGGCCGGAGTTATTTGTTTATCTTGGGAGGGACGGCGAATACCTTGGCAACACCCTCATCGGGCCACTGACAGGGAACACTGGCCCCAGAACCTACCACGTCCCGACGTCGATATCGGTGGATGAGTTCAACGAGGTCTGGGTGTGGTGCCGCAAATTGTCGGCTCCTTGGGCCAGGGCAGTGCTTGAATAGGACAGGTTCAAGTGTTTGTCCAGGTAAAGGGCGATGGGTTTTTCCTTCCTGGCAGATATCACCGGCGCCGCGGCCTACCGGAGCCGGGGCTCAAGACTCAATGCCGCACAACCTTTTGGCTGCGTTTTTCATCCTGTCGATGTTGGCCCGCCGCCCAATCATTATTTTCTGAGCCATGGGCGACCCGGCGCCATGCATCGACTCGGTTAGATAGCAGGCTGCTCCCAGGCCTACTGTAAGGTTCTCAATCAGCCGAACTATGCGGATACGGTTTTCTACCGGGATACCCTCGGCGCCTTTCAGATACTTGGCCACGAACTCACCTACCTTCGGATGTCGCAGGTCTTTTTCAGAGGGCATCGTTACTACCAGTCCACCGGCGATTTCCTGGGCAAGCCTGGCTATTTGGTAGGGAAACCTGGTCACATTCAGCTTGGACACGTTCGCAAATAGAGTATTCACGAAGTAGGTGCCAGAAGGTTCCTTATGACCTTCATAGGCACAGGCAAGACTGCAGGAAAACATAGTTTCATTCAGTTGAATCATCTCAACGATGGCATCCCTGATATGTGAAGCGTTGGAAGTGCCCTGGTATTCAGCAATCAACTGGGCGCTGCCAATCAGAACATCGCCAATTCCTGACTTGCAGGCATAGCTCTGGCGGTGAAAAGAAGCAAATCTTTCCACCAGGTCAGAGGCAAAATCCCCTTCTTTGTACATGAACACCCGCTCCCAGGGAACAAACACGTCATCGAAAATGACCATGCATTCTTGCCCTCCGTAGTGGATGTTGCCCACATCCATATTTGGACTGTCTATCTTTCGCATGTCGGAGGGCTGTCTGCCGTACACGTAGACAATCCCTTCGGCATCAGCTGGCAGGGCGAAAGAGATGGCGTAGTCCTCGTCTTCTTCCCGCATGGCCCTGGTTGGCATAGCCACGATTTCATGTGAATTCACAGCTCCTGTCTGGTGCACCTTACAGCCACGAACCACAACGCCATCTTTCGTCTCCTTGACCACGTGCAGGTACTGGTCCGGGTCGGGCTGCTGGGCTGGGCGGAGACTTCTGTCTCCCTTGGGGTCTGTCATGGCGCCATCACAGACCAGGTCATTCTCCTGCACCTGCCTCAG
>CAZHQV010000285.1:0-1800 GCA_964534285.1 uncultured Dehalococcoidales bacterium | reverse complement strand
GGCTCGGATGAACCTCAAACCTGCTTGCCAGTTCGGCTGTTGTCTCTTCGCCTTTAAGTGCTTCCAGGGCTACCCTGGCCTTGACTGTGGTAATTGAACGAGTGACAGATTCCACGTGGAGGAGTATGACGGCAGTGCGCGACGTGTCGCAGCGAGGAGGGGCTACGCTGTCCCTTGAGCTCTCCGCGCCCGGTATAGGCCAGATGGTGGGGAAGGCTGCGCCGTTCGGGACTTGAGCGGAATTTCATCATGCACTGCTGCATCAAACATGTTGCAGATACGAGAAGCCAGGGGAGCCATCTCTTCCACTTCTGCATTCAGCTCAGGTAGACTAATGCGGCTCTGCCTGCTCACGGCGAGGCTCCACAACGCGGTCCTCTAGCTTAGACTCTTGAGCTAGGCGAAGCTGAACGACCAGCAAGAGACATGTACTCGTGCGTCACGGTGAAGAACGGAGACGACTCTTGCACTGCCTAAGGCTCTTCGGGGTGGAAATCACTGTCGGTCACAAGGCCATCGGATTTCACATAGTCTGTACCCTCACAGGTAATCCCAAAGCCTGCTTGAGTTAATGTTAGCATGTTGTTTGCATAGGTGATTTCTGCTGTACCCGGGGCGCCACCCATGTTCTGTGCAGGAACGGCAATGGCATCGATATCCGTTAACTCGCCATTGACGATATCAGGGTTAAGGAAGTCCGCGTGCAGAGTAATGACAAAGTCCAAATCTCCAGACCCACGAGCGATAACCATGGTGTCGGGAACGGGCTCGACTCCGACGCTTTCACATCCGTACGACCCTACCCAGTTACCTATGAATTTCTCTCTGTCATTAGAAGAAAGCGCGGTGCCTCCACAGGCGACCAAACCCACACAGCCAAGCATTAGAACCAGTACCAGTGCTAACGATATCAGCTTTTTCATGTTATCGGGACTTCCCATTTGAACTCGCACTGAGGTAATCCTCGCCGCTCATAGCTCAGGTACCAATCATACACCCGTGGCGCCTGGTTTTCCAAGCCCTGTGCGCCATCCCACAGTAGCCCTGGGCATCCGGAGTGGCCTTTCCTGAGACTGGATCTGACTCCTCTAGAGGGTTCGGGGGTGGCTTGCGTGAACTCGCGATGGTCTTAAATGCCTCGAGGCAGCCTCAGAGTAAGGATACATTCTGGCGACACAGCAACCTGCAAAGCCATTCATCCGGGAGCAAGCAGACGTGCCAAATCACCCAGCATGGGATTTGCCGCTTCCCTTTCACTTCGCCTCAACTGCGTCCTACGCCTTCTGAAAGCCCACAAATGCTATCCGGAGGTGCCGAGACAAGGCAACAACGTACCATGAGGTTCTGGTAAAATGGCCCCGACGAGCCACATCTTGATAATCCCAACCGCATTGGCGGGCGGCCTGACCCCTTGCTTTCCTGGTTCCTGAATTGGCATCTAGATGTGGAATCACTCCTTTGGCTCAACTTCCCAGGAGCATCACCAAGGTTTGGAAGTAAGCAGACGAAGAACGGAGAAATGGACTTGCCCGCGAGCTTTTTGACGAAATCTGGGTTGAGGGTAAACTGGCAGTAGCAGCGACGCCAGAGAGAGCTGGAGCCATTCTTCCAGCTATCATAGAAGAACCGCTGAAGAAGTCTGAAGATGAGAGCTCGACCTCTCTCAGACTCGCTCTAGCCGGTAACTTGGGCGCTATTCAGCCCTTAGAGCCTCAATAGGATTCAAGCGTGACGCATTCCAAGCAGGATAGAAACCAAAGAACAGACCGATACCGACCGATACCGAAACGGCAAGGATGA
>CAZHQV010000284.1:0-1800 GCA_964534285.1 uncultured Dehalococcoidales bacterium | reverse complement strand
GCTTGGCTATTGCATTGGGCAAAGGTGCCGGGGGCGATCCCGTGGCAGCCGATTTGGCCAAAATGCCCCACTTGCTTATCGCTGGAGCTACTGGTAGCGGCAAGACTGTCTGTCTTGATTCCATCGTCGCTTGCCTGCTCCTACATAATAGCCCTGAAGATGTCCAGTTCATCATGGTTGACCCCAAGCGGGTGGAGTTGGTTGCTTTCAACGGTATACCTCATCTAGCTGCCCCCGTAATTGTTGATGTTGACCAAGCCATAAATGCATTGCGATGGCTTAGTCGCGAGATGGACAGGCGATACCGCCAATTCGCTGAGGCCCGAGCGCGCAACATCGACGGTTATAATAGAGATTGCCCACCCGAGGACAAGTTGCCTTATTTCGTGGTTGTCATTGATGAATTGGCTGACGTCATGGTGGCAGCCTTTGACGAAGTAGAGCATGCCATTTGCAGGTTGGCTCAGCTAGCTCGGGCTACGGGTATTCATATAATCGTGGCTACTCAGCGCCCCTCTGTGGATGTGATCACAGGGCTCATTAAAGCTAACTTCCCCACCCGCATCAGTTTTGCTGTTACCTCCCATGTGGATTCACGGACTATCCTCGATACGGTGGGTGCGGAGAAATTGCTGGGCCGGGGTGACATGCTTTACATGCCCACTGAGGCTAGCAGGCCTAAGCGCCTTCAAGGAAGCTTTGTCTCCGATTCTGAGATAGAAAGGTTGGTGAGTTTCTGGGCCGAGCAGCGTAGACCTGCGCCAAGGTTCATCGATTTGAGTGACGTAGGTCAGCCTCCTACGGTTGGTCGAGCGATGAGTCGTGCTGAAGACTCTCTCTTGGAGGAGGCAAAGCGTCTAGCGCGGGAGCATCAGCACATTTCTGTTTCCTTTCTGCAGCGCCGTCTTCGCATTGGCTACCCCAGAGCGGCTCGCATCATGGAGACGCTACAGGAAGAGGGCCTGGTGAAGGTGAGCCCTCCTGAGAGTGAGAAATAGTTGACGGAGGTCGAAATGCAGTTTGAGGATATCATTTATGAGAAGCCTTGGGCTATTGAAGGAGCAGCGAGGATCATGATAAATCGGCCCCAGGTGTACAACGCCTTCCGGGGAGAGACTACTGTAGAGCTCAAAGAGGCTTTTGAAGATGCGGGCTTTGATGACAACGTTGGGGTAATAGTCCTTACTGGTGCTGGTGACAAAGCCTTTTGCACCGGGGGAGATGCCAAGGATGTCGCTCCGGGAAGGGCGGGTTACTCTCCCGAAGTGAAGAAGATCGTTGATGTTCATCGCCTCATACGGGAAGCTCCCAAGCCGGTGATTGCTGCAGTTAATGGTTATGCCATAGGTGGGGGTCACGTGCTCCATCTCGTTTGTGATCTTACCATCGCCTCAGAGACAGCCAGATTTGGGCAGGCCGGGCCTAGAGTGGGAAGCTTTGATGCTGGATTTGGCTCCGCTTACCTAGCCAGGATAGTAGGGGAGAAGCGGGCCAGGGAAATATGGTTCCTATGTCGTCAGTATAGCGCTCAGGAAGCTTATGACATGGGTTTAGTCAATAGGGTGGTGCCTCCTGATAAGTTAGAGGAAGAAGTGAAAAGCTGGTGCAAGGAGATACTGGCTCTAAGCCCGACCGCCCTCAGATATCTCAAGGCTTCCTTTAATCAGTTCACAGACAGCATATATGGCATCGAAGCAATAGCTATGGACGCGCTCTGGCAATTCTTTGAAACTGACGAGGCAAAAGAGGGGAGAGCAGCTTTCTTGGAGAAGAGGGCTCCAGATTGGAGTAGGTTCAGAA
>CAZHQV010000283.1:0-1803 GCA_964534285.1 uncultured Dehalococcoidales bacterium | reverse complement strand
TTATAGGTCATTGCCACGGCATTAATTGATGGCCTGACGATGGGATTATCAACCCAGTTCTCCACCTTTTCACCAAGCAGATAGAGGTTCAACTTCAGTTTACGGAGACTCTCAACATATTCCTTGGCTGTTTTCACAATATACCCCCTATGAACTCAAAATGATGAAGCCAACGCCAATGGGTTTTGGCCAGACAAGTGTGCCAGGTTAACAAATCCTGGATTTGCTGATTCTGCGTACCACCCCGAAGAACCGTGCTTTGCCCAGAGAACCAATTGGCCGCCTCTGCCAGAAGTGTAGAGGCCTCAGGGCGATTTGTCAAAGCGGGCGAGGACAAGGGCTAACGAAGCGACAGGCACGTGACGCCTAACACCACAGATGGCGAGAGACTACGGGTGAAGATGGAGAAAAGGGCAGAGTGGCAACTTGCCGCCAAGAAACGCTCCAATATTCTGTGCATTGCCGGCCATACAAATGGTGGACTGGAGTGCAGCCATCAGTAGGCCCCAGCACTGCGGAAGCTAATCGGTAAACTTCTCTTCTAGTCCTGCCGGGGGAATGCCGTCTTCATCCCAGCCCCGCTTCTGATAGTACAAGGAAAGAAGCTTCTGAAAATCTTTCTGGTCCACCACCTTGCCCACATTGGGACCGGTGAGGGGAGGATTGGCCCAGACCTTGTAGGGGAGGCTATCGTCTTTGCGGCTTATGCCGAGGCGGGTGTTCATCAGTCGTGTTAGGTCGTAGATGTCATTCGATAGCTCCAGAAGCTGCTCCAGGGACGCTTCCTTTCCCGTGACAAACTTATAGAAGTTGGCATAGTGCTGTTCACTCAGCCCCAGTTCAATCCAAGGCAGACGGCAAACACCAAGCATATCAAACAAAGGGCGCAGCTTCTGGTGATACATTACCGTGTCGACCCTCTCGTCGTCAGACCAGTTCTGGCCCTGTTCCATTTCCTGAGCAATGGTCCACGCCCGTGTGTGATGTGCCCCTATGTCTGAGGTAGCATACGCCAGCGCCATGGAAATGCTGGGGCGGCAGTCGTAGGCCGACTGCTCAAGCCCCTTCACCTGGAGGATAACCTTGTCCATTTCAGGCCACCTCCCAATAATGCGACGAGAGCCGTCAGCAAGAATGTCACCGATGCCCTGCCGGTCAGCGATTCTCTGTATCAATTCCAGAATCGCATCCTCGTCTCCCCAGGTCACCTCCCTGTCATCAAGGTCGCTGAGCGACAGAATCCCCCTCTCGTATCCCTCTATGACAGCTCCCACAATATTACCTGTGGAAATCGTATCCATCCCCAGCTCATCACACAATCGGGCTGCAGCGAGTATCGCGGCGAAATTGTCGATTCCCAGGTTCGATCCCAGCATGGCGCAAGTCTCGTATTCAGGCCCCTCAACCACCGTGCCTGTGTATTTCCCGTGTTTCACCAGGCAGATGTTGCTACAACACATGGGACACGAAAAACAGGCGCTATCACCTATCTTGTAGCCATCGAGCATCGTTGCGCCGTTGATCTGGCTGTACTTGGCAAAAACGCTATCCTTGAAGTTATAGGCTGGCAGGATCCCCTTCCTGTTGGCGTACTCAATGACGTTCATCAGGCCTTCCTGCTGCCACAGTTTAAAATACTTGTGTTCCTCCAGGTATTTGTAAGCCTTGTCCGCCTCCGCCATCAGCCCCATCAAATCATACACCGGGAGGTCCCTGTCTCCCCGCACTACAATCGCCTTGAGGTTCTTCGACCCCATAATTGCTCCTATCCCGGTCCTCCCAGCATTGCGCCCCCAGTCAGCA
>CAZHQV010000282.1:0-1838 GCA_964534285.1 uncultured Dehalococcoidales bacterium | reverse complement strand
CCGGACTCAACTGCCCCACCTTCAACCATCTCCAGCAGGATGTCCGCCACCTGGGCCTCGTACTTCGTCCCCCTGCCGCCTCTGAGTTCTTCCACAATCTCCGCCCTGCTCCTGGCAGGCCGGTAGGGGCGGTGGGAGCTCATCGCCTCCACCACGTCGCAGGCGCCCACGATGCGCACTTCCAGGCTCAGTTGATCGCCGCTGATGCCGTCCGGATAGCCCGAGCCGTCCAGCCGCTCGTGGTGATGCAGCGCCATCTCGGCCACCGGCCACGGCAGAGTTGTCTCCTTCAGTATCTCGTGGCCCTGCCTGGCGTGGACCTTGATAAGGCTCCATTCCTCCTGAGTCAGCCTCCCCGGCCTGGTGAGGATGGACTCCGGGATGGACATCTTGCCGACGTCGTGGAGCAGGGCGCCGACGTACAGCCCCTGAAGCTTGTCTGGCTTCAGTCCCAGCCTCTCGCCAACGAGCCGCGCCAGCTCGGCCACCTTCCGCTGGTGGCCTGCCGTGTAGGGGTCCCGGGTCTCCATCGCCCGCGACACGGTTTCCGTCAGATCGATGAAGGCGTCTTCCAGCCGCTGCTCCGCCTTCCTGCGTTCGGTGATGTCACGAATTGCAGCTATACAAACCCCTTTTCCATACCATGCAAAGTAGGCAACTGAAATATCGGTGGGGAAAATCGTTCCGTCTTTCTTCTTGTGATAACGAACAGGGATCTGCTGCTCATGCTCTACTGTTGCTTGCCGAGTCTGGGCAGGTTCTGCTGAGAAATCGGTGTTTTTCATCTGGAGCGCTTCTTCCCGGCTATACCCATACATCTCTAGTGCAGTATCGTTTAAATCAAGAATTCTACCTGTTTCAACCTCAATCAGAAAGAGCGCATCAGAGCCCAATTCAAAGAGTTTACGATACTTGTCTTCACTCTCCCGCAATGCCTCCTCTGCCTGCTTGTGCTCCTCTTCCAATTCTATGTCGTGCAAGGCGAAAGCGATGTCTCCAGCTACTTCTTGAAGCAAGGATTGCTCTTCCTCGTCTTCCACGAACTCTACGGGGCCAGAGACAACCAATACACCATAGACCTTTTTACCATGTTCCAACCGGATGGCCAGTGCTCCCCCTCGGCAGGACTCTTTTGCCAGGGGACAACCACTACAGAAAGAGGATGGGTCTTTCATTGCAGCAACACTCGCCTGCCTCAGCGCCTGCTGACAGCAGGCGGGCAACCCGCCACGCTTCAATTGCTCAACTATCGGGAGGAAATCTTCACCCAAACCAGCTTCGGCATGTGTTAAGAGGCTTCCAGACTCATCCAACAGAGCAATCCAGACATAGTGAAAACCACGAGTCTTGATGAGGTTGTCGCAGGCCCCTTCAAGCAAGCTCTGACGGTCCTTTTCTCTGATAATGAGTTGGTTTACGCCGCGGATGGCGCGCAATACCCTGTTCAGGTGTTCTACCCTCTCCTCCGACCGCTTGCGCTGGGCGATTTCGGCTTCCAGTTCGAGCGTCCTCTTCTCCAACTTCGCTATCAGGCGCTCGCTGTAAAGCTTCAAGACCTCTTTCTCCTCTTCCACAACACGCCTCTTAGGGCTTATCTTACCCTCCTCCATGTCTCGGAACAGGCCTTGAATGATTCTTATGAACTCCTCCGGCTCAGTGGGCTTTCGGACGAACCTGTCCGCTCCCACCTTTGAGGCGAGCTCTTCATCCCTTTCATCTTTATAGCTGGCCGTGTGGAAAACAAAGGGAATATCCTTCAGCTTCTCATCCCCCTTGCACTCCCGGCAAAGCCGAAACCCATCCATGACCGGCATCAGAACGTCGGAGACAATCATGTC
>CAZHQV010000281.1:0-1863 GCA_964534285.1 uncultured Dehalococcoidales bacterium | reverse complement strand
AACTATCGGGATGCCTATTACTAACACTGCTATGATAGGCGCACTGCTAAAAGTTACTGAGGCCGTGAAAATTGATTCTATGGTTGAGCAGCTACATGAACGGTTTGGGGCGCGGGCTAAGGGAAATATCGAGGCCGTGAAAAGAGCTTACAAGGAGACTGTGATAAAGGAGTAAGAAATGGCGGAGAAAAGGCTAAAGACGGGGTCTGATTTTACCTGGAGAGACATGGAAGTTGGCAATATAGTTACAGAAGCGGGCAGCGCTGCCTTGCGCAGGACAGGTGATTGGAGATCCCAAAGGCCTGTAGTGGATAGGGAAAAATGCAATAAGTGTGGCTTGTGTTGGCTCTATTGTCCTGATGCAGCTGTCGAGCTCGTTGAGGATGGGTATTATGAGCCTGATCTTTTTTACTGTAAAGGGTGTGGCATTTGTGCTAGCGTGTGTCCTAAGGAAGCTATAACTATGATAGAGGAGGAAGAAGTATGAGCAAAAGAGTAGCCCTAGAGGCTTCCCATGCAGCCGCAGAAGCGGCGAGAATGGCCGATGTTGATGTCGTTGCTGCTTACCCCATAACGCCCCAGACGCATGTTCCCGAGCGGCTTGCTGAGATGGTAGCTAACGGAGAATTAGACGCAGCTTATATACCGGTTGAATCGGAGCATTCAGCCATGAGCGCTTGCCTCGGCTCTGCAGCGGTGGGCGCGAGAACTTTCACTACCACAGCAGGCCAGGGATTGGAACTCATGCATGAAGTTGTCTATGTTGCTTCATCCATGAGATTTCCTATAGTTATGGTGATTTGCAATAGAGCTCTCTCAGCACCATTGAGTGTTTGGGGTGACCATTCCGATGCTATGGCTGTTAGAGATACTAGCTGGATCCAAGTGTTTTGCGAGAATAGTCAACAGGCATTCGATATGACTCTTTGGGCTTTTCGTGTTGGTGAGGACCCTAAGGTTCTATTTCCAGTGATGGTTCATTTTGATGGTTTCCATCTGTCTCACGTAACAGAGCCAGTTATCTTACCAGAACAAGATGAAGTGAATAGGTTTCTACCCAGATTCCAATACCCATTTGCGTTGGATCCCGACAGACCGATGACCCACGGCGCTTTCGGTCCCCCCGATATATATTCAGAAACGAAGATAGCTCAAGAGGTAGCGTTCAGGAGATCCAAGGATGTGATAATGCAAGGGTTCAAAGAATTTGGAGATATATTTGGTCGTTATTATAGCCCCGTCGAGCCATATAAGACGGAAGGAGCTAAACTGTTGCTTCTGACTATGGGAAGTTTTAGTGAGACAGCCAAAATTGTCATAGATACAAAGAAGAGTAAAGGGGAATCTGTGGGGCTTATCAGCCTACGTATTTGGAGACCTTTCCCGTTTGAGGAGCTTCGCCATGCCGTAAAAGGTGCAGAAGTCCTCATCGTCTTCGATCGGTGTATTTCCTTCGGGGGTCCGGGAGGACCAGTCTACTCAGAAATCAAGTCAGCTTTATATGATATGCCGGAAAGACCAAAAGTTGTTGGTTTTGTAGGTGGTTTGGGAGGAAGAGATATGCCGGTAAAGGATTTTGAATATGTTCTTGACAGGGGTAGGGAAGTGGCTGAAAAAGGGTCGGAGGAAATATTCGAGACCGTAGGCATACGGGGCGGGGTAATAGGGATAAAGGAGTGAGCATGGAACAAGAAACGATAAAATTCGGGAAGAATAAAGTAACTATAAAGGAATTTCTTGGTCCGGGACACAGTTTTTGTATTGGCTGTGGTGAAGCTTTGGCTATCAGGCTTGCCTGTAAAGCCCTAGGAGAGAACGTGATAATTAGTATGGCTACAGGGTGTGACGAGGTTTGTACTTCGC
>CAZHQV010000280.1:0-1897 GCA_964534285.1 uncultured Dehalococcoidales bacterium | reverse complement strand
CTTTGAACGTAAACTAAATTATTGGTGCCGGCACTCCAAAAGCCTACACCGCCATGTCCGCACTTGCTTCACTTGGTGTGAATAGCTATACTGTTTCATAAAAGACCTCTAATCTCCGTTAGGTGGTTCCTTGCTGACGCGCTGGCACAGCATGAAAGCGCAGGGGGTGGTTCGGGGATGGTTGTCAGGAACATTGAATTCAAAACCAAAGTCTCAGCCCCCCGACGTCGGAAAGACGTCACTCGCCGTCAAAGGTTGCTCGATCTCCTCCACGACCATATTAATCTGCGCCTTCAGATTGTATCGGCGCCAGCTGGCTACGGCAAGACGACCTTACTGCTAGATTTCGCCAGCGATGTTGATGTACCAGTCTGTTGGTACTCGTTGGATTCCACAGATCAAGACCCCAGATTGCTGTTCGAGGGTATTTTGACAGCCATCCGCTTCCGTTTCCCTGACTTCGGCGAGCTAGTACAACCCCACCTGCTTCTAGCTAAGGATATTGCAAGAGAAGCCGACCAGCTCGTTGGCACCCTAACCGGGGAAATGTATGAGTCCATTCCCGAGTATTTCATCCTTGTTCTAGATGACTATCACTTCGTCGAGAGTAGCGAACCGGCAAGGAGGATCCTGAATTTGCTCGTTGATCGTGCTCCAGACAACTGTCACATTGTCATCTCGAGCCGTACCTCTGTCGAATTGCCAGCCATACCCAAGCTGACATTGCAGCGGCAAGCAACGACCATAGACACATCCCATCTTTCCTTTACTCCCGCTGAGGTGAAAGAGTTGCTAATCAAGCACTACGGCCTTCGCTTGTCGACTGTAGAGGCAAATAAGTTAGTCATCAAGATGGAGGGTTGGATAGCAGGCATACTGCTAAGCATTCACGGCTTACGCGAAGAGAGTCTCCTCGGGGAAGTGATATTGCTAACTCAACATGATGTCTTCCAGTATCTAGCATCAGAGGTCTACGAAAGGCAGCCGTCTGAGATACAGAACTTCCTTTTGGCATCAAGCATACTAGATGAGCTGGATCCAGAGTTCTGTGACCGGTTATTGGGATTGGCCGGCTCTCGAAAGCTACTGCGCGACATTGAACGGCGGAATCTTTTCACCAACCGTATCGATGGTGAGAGGGTCTGGTATCGCTACCACCAACTCTTTCGTGAATTCCTACAAGCGAAGCTCTTGGAGGAAAACTATGCACAATTTGTACTTATACACTGCAGGGCAGCGTCACTCTTTGAACAGGACGAGAGGTGGAACGAGGCAATTACCCACTTTGTGAAAGCAAGGAGATATGACGAAGCACTGAGGCTTATCACGAGTGTAGGTGAAGAATTTCATAAGTCCGGGAAATGGACGACTGTTTCAAGATGGGTTGAGTCCCTACCGAAAGACATGCGCGTGTCTGATCCCGGATTGATGTTGCTTCATGCTCAAAGCTTGATTCATCTGGGCGATGCGGATGAAGCTGTTCGACTCTTGACCGCCCTTGTGTGCCGAGTTGCAAGCGAAAAAGACTGGTTGAATAAGGCGAAGGCGCTCAGTTGGCGAAGCGCTGGCCTTCGCCTGACGGGCCACTTAGCACAGGCTAAGAGCGATATCAAGGCTACCATTTTACTTCTTGAGCAGCATCCCGGGCCTCCTGATATTCTCAGCGATGCATATAGACGCCTCGGCACCATCTATGCTGAACAGGGAAAGTTCACTATGGCTCTGAGACATCTGCGGCGCGCGCTGAAGGTGAACCCAGGCTACGTGGGAGCGCTGAAGAACCTGTCCGACGTCCTGGAGAGCGAGGGCCGCTTCGAGGAGGCGCTCGAGGCGATCGCCCTCGTCCTCGAGCAGGGGGATGGCGACAACCACAAGGAGCTCTTCATCCGCGGCCGCC
>CAZHQV010000279.1:0-1921 GCA_964534285.1 uncultured Dehalococcoidales bacterium | reverse complement strand
CTGGAACATCGCAGGAGGAACAGGTAGGTCGAGCCTGAGAATGATAGACACAGGGGGAGAGTCTTAGATAGGCTCTCCCCGAGGAGGAGCAACCTATGAAGAAGTCCCCAGAAACGCAGCACAAGTCTTTGCGCTGTTCCGGCTGCTCTGCCGGAGGCTCGGGAATGTCCCGATAGGGGAGGTCAGGTGATGGAGAGGAGAAGCAACCTGGAGGCAAAGGTCAGAGGGTACGCCGACTCGGACATTGGCTGTGTGCTGCACCTGTCAACCGAGACGTTGATGACTACGATGGCACACTCGTTGGCGCACAGGCCGGGCATGATAGCCTCTGTGACAATCCAGGGGCTTACCAGGCAGGAGCTACGCAGTGTGGGGCGCTCAATCATCCAGCAAGCGACAGAGGTCGCAGACGACCAGGCGAAGGCAGCAGAAGCCGACGAGCACGACAAGCCTGCCTTCAAGCCAGAGGAGGCGGAGTGGCTGCACCGGCTGGAGCTGGCAGGATTACTTCGCTGGAGCCCGACTGTCCAGGGTTACATGGTGAAATCGGCAGGCTACGTTGATGCTGAAACCCTTGTGGCTCATACCGCACGGGAGACGGCTGAGTATCTGCGGGTACTCCTGGCTGACAGCTACCGGCACCTGGACGCGCTCATTGACTTGGGCTCCGTGTACTACTCGGCAGCCAACACCTATGAGTATCGCCCCTTTCGCGGGGAGCGGGAGTGCCTTGGCCACAACAGGGATGAGGCTGCGGTGCGACTCTACCAGCACAGAGGGCCGGGCAGCGTACCGGGGCCGGTCGAGTTCTTTGCCGAACAGACGAGCAAACAGAAGGAGGAGCAACATGAGCGTAATGGCACAAGATGAGATCCAAGAACAAGTCAGGGCGGAGATTGCCGCCCTGGAGGACGGCAGCAGCAGGCTGCTGCACTGGAGCGAGCAGCAGTTCGAGGTACTGACCGACGAGCAGGAACGGAACGCTGAGGATTTGTTGATTGGGCTGCGCCAGGCGGAGAAGGTGGCGGACGAGAAGCGCCGGGAAATCCTGCGCCCCATAGACGAGGCCAGGGCCAAAGTCCAAGCGCTTTTCAAGCCCTACCTCGACAACCTGGCAAAGGCCCGGGCGTCCATCACCAAGGGGCTGACGATATACCATGAGGAACAGCAGAAGGCGGCTGAGAAGGCCCGAATCCTGATGCTGGAGGAACAGGCCCAGGGGATCGCCGAGGCCAAGAAGACTGGCGAGGTAGTTGAGACACCCATGCTGGCACCTGACGAGTTACCGACCGTGGCCAAGACGAGCCATGCCAACTTGGGAAGTGTGACCTACCGGGAGGACATTGAGGTCACAATCGTCAATCTCCGGCTGATACCGCGCGACCTGATGCTGCCGGACATGCCCAAGATCAAGGCCCGGGTGAAGTCGGGCATGGACGTTCCCGGGGTGTTGGTCACTAGGAAACAGGTACCGGTCACCAGGGCGGGGGCATAGAACGAAATCAAAAGGGGGAGCTAATGGCAGACGAAAAGGGAACATCGGTAATCAGTCGACCGCCGGCAGAGGTGGCCAGCTTTGACGAACTGACGGCTCAGGTTCACAAGCTCGACCAATTCTATCGCCACCTGATGACTCGGGACACGGACTATGGAGTGATACCAGGCACTCAGAAACCCACACTTTTGAAACCAGGTGCGGAGTTGCTACGGGCATGGGCGGGTTTGTCTCCAGAGTATGAGGTTGATAGCACTGGCTCGGATTTTGTGTCTGGGATCTTCTTCTATCAGATCAAGTGTACCCTACGGGATCAATCCGGTAGGGTTGTCGGACAAGGCTCGGGTAGCTGCAATAACCTAGAGAGCCGATATCGCTATCGGTGGCTATTTGAGAAAGAACTGCCGCCTACTACAGCCAAAGAGG
>CAZHQV010000278.1:0-1991 GCA_964534285.1 uncultured Dehalococcoidales bacterium | reverse complement strand
TGCGGACAGTGTCCTCTGGTTGAGTGAACAGACCCGCTGGATAGTGACAAACTTCCGTAAACGAGTTATCATACAATTGAATGGCAGTGAGCCATCAGGGTAGACTCGGGAGGCATGCTGATTCATTGCCACGGCACTCCCCTGAAGGAGTAGCCGTTGCAGAGGTACGCATTTTCACATTGGACATCCGGGACGAGTCAGCGTTCGTCACGGCGATGGAATCCACCCAAGGAATCTCCGAATCCGGAGACTCTTTATTTTCTGACATACAGAAGGAGGAAATGAATGACTGATTTCGGCAAAACACTCGTGGAATGTATTGAATCCAGACAAGCGTTCGAGCGGATGGTCATCGTGAATGATGAGAGTACGGGACTTGAAGTTAGCGTTGTTATTCACGATACCACACTGGGTCCGGGTCTGGGAGGAACCAGATGGTATCCCTTTTCCACAAGAGCGGAAGCCCTCGTTGATAATCAGCGACTGGCGGAGGGCATGACCTACAAGCTGGCACTGGCCGTGGGTGAGGATACCGAACTGGCACGAGCCGGTGTTAGTTTCGGCGGTGCTAAGGCGGTGATTCGAGGCCAATCGACAATAGATAAAGACAAGAGAAAGGAACAGCTACGAGCTTATGCAGCAGTCGTGAACACTCTTGGCGGTAGATTCCTGACCGCAGTTGATGTGGGGACTTTCGCGGAAGATGTGCCAACAATGAAAGAGGTAACCAAATGGGTGGCCGGGCTGCCGAAGGAAATGGGAGGCAGCGGTGACGCTTCACCGTGGACAGCCTGTGGGGTTGTCTGGGGACTCAGAGCCTGCCTAGAAGCGGTGTATGATACTGACTCGTTCAAGGACAAGACTATAGCCCTTCAAGGTATTGCTGGGAAAGTGGGTAGCATCCTGGCCAAGGATTTGGCTCGCCAGGGGGCAATACTCATTGGCTCAGGAGGCGTAAACCAGTCAGCGGCTCAGAAGATTGCTACAGAAGTAGGTGCCAAGCTGGTTCCGCCGGATGAAATATATGAACAACAATGTGATGTGTTCGCGGCTTGCGCTTTGGGCGGGGTAATCAATGACAACACCATCCCTAAACTGAAATGCCGCATCACTGCTGGGGGTGCGAATAATCAGCTGTGGGACCCTTTTAGACATTCGCAGATGCTGCAGGATAAAGGTATCTTACATGCCCCTGCGTTCTGGATAAATGCGGGAGGGGTAATAAACGTAGCTCATGAGTTCCATCCAGCAGGCTATTCTCAGGAAAGAGCCTCTGGAGACGTGAAGAAAATCTATGACCGGGGCAGAACGATATTCAAGACTGCGCGGGAGGAAAAGGTAACCCCTTACGCTGTAGCTATCAAGCTGGCTGAAGATAGGATTCAAAAGGCTAGGAGAACAGGTTATCAAGCAACAATTAAATGATACAAGACAGATGTCATCAATTGTGTGAATACTATTTGGATAGGCTGATGCCTAGTTCCTTATGGAATCTGACTTCATTTGGACAACAACCCGCTGAAATAACGAACATTATTACGCTTCTACAACAAAGTTGTGGGGAGAAGTGAGTCGGTTATATACGCAATGGCATCGAGGAGAAGATTAACAAAACACCAGAGACAATTTATTATGCAACCTCTGGCCAATTCTCCGTACGGTAGAACCGTGGAGAGACAACATACCTTCAATATATTCCCAGACCAGGATACACATGCCAAAAGGGACTGTAGTAATTAATCGAGAGCGGTGTAAGGGCTGCGGGCTATGTATCTCTTTCTGTCCTCAGGATGTGCTAGCATATTCGGATGAGTATAACCAAAGCGGGTACAACGTTGTGTATATGAAAGAACCTGAACGCTGCATCGGCTGTGCTTTTTGTGCCCAAACGTGTCCCGACGTAGCAATTGAAGTCTATCGCGAGAAGAAACCGCCGCAAAGGAAGTGATACCATAGATAAGGTACTGATAACAGGAAATGACGCTATGGCC
>CAZHQV010000277.1:0-1994 GCA_964534285.1 uncultured Dehalococcoidales bacterium | reverse complement strand
GTATCTGAGTGTGCCCCATACGTTTGTGATCGTGTCCCCTGCGGCTCCAATAGTGATGGAAAACAAGAACACTAACACAACGCAGATCCTTCTCCTCATCAACATACCCCTTTTCGCATTCCTAATTACAGCAGGCAGGACTACGCAGGGCTGGTAGCCAGGTGATGAACTACAATATGGGATTAACCCCAGTAATAGGTGCCCAAAGGCTTGCGTATCTTGATTTCAATCCTAGACGTTGTGCTGTTGTCGTTTTGCGGGTTTCGAACAGCGAGGTATGCATAATATGTGCCTGGCTCAAGGTCCGTTGTGTCGATGTAGGAGAAGTATTCTCCGGTTTGCGAATTCAATCGGAAAGCAATGTACCCATAGTAGCCACCTAACGCCATCAAGCTTCCATCCGCTTGAACCTGGGTCAAAGCAAGATAGGGTTCAAGCCAGGGATCGGCGAATACTAGTTGATGATTTACGGGATGCAGAAGCTTGAAGGCAAGACGGATGGGCTCACCAATCTTGGCCTCGATCTTGTTAGCGCCAAATGGACCAACAGATTCAAGAGCCGTCCCGCCACCGACCGGCTGGCTTGCTGTGACAATACCACCTCCACTAGCTAACATCGTACCCACCACCGCCCATCCCAGAAGGTTTCCAACTAGTTCAAGATAATCATTGGCACTGCGTACCGCTGAACAAAAGAGATAGTCATTCGTCTCGTTGAATAGCTTCTTTGCGTGAACCCGGGGAATGCCAAACTTTCTGGCGGCTCTGTCGATTGGGCCCGGGACATAGCCTCCGCTTAGCTTACCCAAGAGCTCTTCCAAGTAGGCAAGCCCCTTCGTAAGCGCGAGGTTGACCACATCGGTTGCAGAGTAGCCAAATCGCGACAGCACCCCAATCAGACCCGGTACCCCAGCCCTGTACAAGGGTGTAGCTTGAGCTTCTGATAGTCCGAACGCTCGCGAAAAAGACCGGATTTCCGCGTCCTCTCCGTTATAGAATATCTCGAGCCAGCCCGGCACTGGATCCTTGAAGTGTAGGTCTATAGTTACCCCAGGGGGATCGACTCCGGCATTGCCAAAATCAATGCTCTGCGAAAGACTTCCCTTACTGGCACCAAATGTGACTTCCGTCACAGTATTAGACGCATAGGTAACCGTAACCGCGTGCATCTCGCCACCGCCCGAGAGTTCTATTTCCCGGCTCAAAGAGTAGGCATCCGCAGTGTGCGAACCGGAAAAGCTTCCCGAGGTCAAGTAAAAGTCGTCGCTGTACCCTGCAGCTGACGTTTTTAAGGACAGTTCCCCATGGTAACTATCGAAGTACTCAATACGCACTTTTTCAGCGCTTAGTGTGGTAGAGTACTCTCCACCTACTGGCTGTACGAGGTGGTGCTCAAGGTAATCCTCACCCCACGCTGCAATACAGATAAAACATAAGAAGACACTCGTTGCAATTGTCACGCGGGCTATGAGTCTGCTTTGCAAGCTACTCCTGATGCTGGGCATCGTTTGACACTCCTGGCCGGATGTCCTGTTCAGCCTCTTTTTATCTTCTGTTCTAGCCCTCACCCTTGCTGGTGCATTCTCCTTGCGTAACGGGGGATGGGCTCCCAACCCCACAATTCGCGCGATTCAGCCGACACTCACCCCTCCTTTTGGACGATGATGACAACCCATCCTGGCGCCTCGAAGATCGCTTTGCTCGTACACTGTTCGTCTTCTAACGTGTCATCAGTCGGCCAAGTCTCTTCCTCCTCCAGGAACCTTAAGGAATAAGTTATTTGTGAACCCGCAACCTGTATGAGAAGACCGATTCTTTGCGTGGAGGATAAAACCAGCTGACACTCTTTGTCTTCGGTCATATGATTTATCCTTAGGACACCTTCCTCGCTTGAGTAGCTGACGCATATCGTGCCCTTTTCTAGCGTGACTCTCGTTTCCATGGATACTGCCCCGGCAGCTGTATTGGGTGCGACCTTTGATCCGCAGCTGCAA
>CAZHQV010000276.1:0-2028 GCA_964534285.1 uncultured Dehalococcoidales bacterium | reverse complement strand
CCAGCGGCATACTCTAAAACAAGGTATTCTCTCTCCATTCCATCGGAGGACATCCGCGCCAGACCGTGGAACCTGGCGATGCCATGGTCGACATGGACAACATAATCGCCGGGAGCCAACTGAGGAAGAAACCATCGGTGAGGTATCGGCCTCTTCCTCCCAGCACTCAACCTCTGTTGAGTGCTGGGTCGCGGCTGCTTCACAAAGCCGAAGAGCTCGACATCGGTAATAAGGGTCAGCCTGTCATCCAGTAGCCAGCCTCCGTCCAGTGAGCCCTGGAGCACGGTGATTGAACCGGGCGGAGGTATCTGTTCTATCTCTGATGCCGGCGAAGTATGAATGTCCTCTTTCTGGAGAAGTTCAGCCAACCGATTTGCCTGATGGCTAATTACGAACACGCGCTGTCTTTGTTCCACCATTTGCTTAGCTGTTTTGAGGAACCTTTCCAGTTGGCTTCCATAACTCTGGGCTCTGATGAAGGGCAAAGCCTGTCCATAGCCCCGGGCGGCATCCCATGTTTCCAGCGCCAAAAAAAGAGCACCTTTCCTTCCTCTATCCCTTTCTTTCATCTGCGACTCTAATTCTTCCCAGGTGAGGTAAGGAGAGGGAAAGTCCTCAGGCAGCTCGCCTTTTTCCATCTTTGCGGCCCTTAATTCTTGAGTTTCCTCGTTTAGCCTGGTGATAGTAAGCCCGATTCCTTCAGGGTCATCGAGAACAAGCAAGGCGTCACCGCTAAGATAGTCAAGTATGCTGCCAGCCACTATCTCACGGTTATTAGCTCCTGCCCAGCGTTCAACAAGATTGAGTGCTGGGTCTTTAGCCGAGGTGACAACCAACGAGGATACGGGGCTTGCTGAGCGCTGGCTTTCCGGGTCGAAGCACCTCATGCTCTCTATCTGGTTGCCGAAGAACTCTATTCGAACTGGCAACTGGCTGCAAGGGGGAAAGACATCAATAATGCCACCACGCTTGCTCATCTGCCCGGGCACCTCGACAACGTCCTCCACTTCGTAGCCCAGGATTTGCCACCGGCGCATTAGTTCCAGTGGCTCAGCAGCCGTGCCCAGCTTCAGAATATGGCAGGCAGCGGCAAAATCCCTTTTCGAGATGGTTTTATTCATGATTGCCAGGGCTGAGGTCACTATCAATGGAGGTTTATCACCCCCTTCATAAAGCGCCAAGGTCGCTAATGCCCTCAACCTCTCCGTCATCTGATAGCTGACAGCCGATAGCTGAGAACTATCATAAGGCAGGAAGTCGAGCTCAGGGAGACGATGCAACTCGGCCGAAGGTGAACACCAGGTTCGAAGCTGTTCATGAAGCTTCCTGGCACTTTCAGGCTGACCGGTCACCACCATGAGGGGCAAATCGAGCTCTTCATAAAGAGCAGCAATCAAGTAGGGTTTGGCGGCATCAAGTATGCTTGCCTTGTGCTCAGATTTTACCGTGGACAGCTCCCCCACCAGTTGCCTGTAGTCAGGCACTTCTTTTAACAAAGAAAGCAAAGGAGAAAGATTCATTGGTTGTCCTTCGTTACTCATTCAGGCACCATTATAGTGACCTCAGCCGATTGCTGCGAATTTCCCGGCCGCTGGTGGGCTAGTTTACTTCAAAAATCAGGGGCCTCTCCTTAATAACTCCCCTGCCCTTCTTAACTTAAGATGGGAGAATGTAGAAATAAACTTGAGGATAACTAAGCTAATCCTATAACTTCTTCTTGAGCGAATCCATCTTCGCCTTCATGCCCTGGGTCTTGTCTCGCCGGTCGTCAATTTTAACCGTGGTTATCACCCTGGCAACCCCCTCCCCAAATATCCCTTCGTGCATCTTCTTTACCACTGCTAGAATCCTGTCCAGGTCACCCTCCATGATCGTGCCCATTGCGGTCATCTCATACCTTATTTCCTTTTCCTGCTCCAGAACCTTAATCGCCCGTGCCACATACTGGCTGACTGAAGGAGTCTTCGTTCCTAACGGGACAACGCTTACCTCGGCTATTGCCATTCTCTCACCTCCCTGTACATCAAA
>CAZHQV010000275.1:0-2032 GCA_964534285.1 uncultured Dehalococcoidales bacterium | reverse complement strand
ATTCAGGGGGGTGGCAGCGATATTGAGCTAAACGAAGTGGGGATGAAGCAGACAGTTAGGCTGGCGTCGTTCTTGAAGGACGAGAACATAGACCGCGTAGTTTCCAGCCCTATGAAACGGGCTCTGGTCATGGCTCAGGCTATAGCCAAGGAGCACAAGTTGCCTGTAGAAGTCAAGGAAGGGCTCAGGGAGATTGAAGTCGGTGAATTTGAGGGATTGCCTCTGTCCAGCTTGAGCGGCAGCTTTAGTCAGCTTCTGATGAAATGGTGGGAGGGAGGGATAAGAAAATTGCCCGGTGGCGAGAGCTTCGCCGAGTTGCAGAAGAGGTGTTGGGGTGCTGTGGAACCTTTGTTGGCTAGCCACGATGAAAACGGAACAGTAGTTGTAGTTGGTCATTACTTCGTGACTCTAGCCATCATCTTTAGAGTTCTGGGGTTTCCTTTGGAGTATCTTCCCAGGTTTAAGATAGACTCCGGTGGGATTAGCATCCTTGAGCTTGCCAACCATGGTCCTCGCTTGGTCACCTTTAATGATACTTCCTACTTGTGGGAAGGATGTGGGTGCAAGGCTGGACGTAGACGGTGAGCTTGGAGACAAGATCGGAAGGAGGCTAGCCCCTGGGGAACAGAAGAGTGCACATTGTGGCGACACAGACGAGCCAGGGACTGATGCAACAGAACCAGACAGGAGTTCGGAAAGGGGTATTTGAGGAGAGGAGACAACATCTGTGGTGAAGCTTGAACTGGGCAGAAGAGTCAGAGATTTTGTTCAACGGCATAGACTGATCCTGCCCGAAGAAAAGGTGGTCGTAGCCGTATCAGGCGGCGCTGACTCGGTCTCTTTGCTTCATATCCTGACTGCTTGGCAAGAAGAGATAGGCATGAAGCTTCATGTGGCTCATCTCGACCATCAACTCCGGGCCTCAGAGTCTGCTCGAGATGCTGAATATGTAGCTGACCTAACCGCATCTCTTGGCGTTCCAGTCACTGTTGGCAGGCGAGATGTAGCTGCCTACAGGAGGGCAAGGAGTTGTTCTACAGAGGAAGCTGCTCGAGAGCTGCGCTATGACTTTCTTGCTGAGGTGGCTGGCGATGTTGGAGCTCGGCGGGTGGTTATAGGGCATACAAAGGATGACCAGGTGGAGACTGTCCTGATGCATATACTGCGCGGTTCGGGGATATCAGGTCTCCGCGGCCTCGAACCCTGTTCACCTATGCCCCTGTGTCGTTCAGGGCTGCAGCTGAAGGCTCTGGGTTTGTTGGTGATAAGGCCGCTTCTTGATGTTACCCGACAAGAGACGCTGAGCTATTGCCGGGAGCATCAACTTGCGCCTCGGGTTGATTCCTCCAATCTTTGCCGGTCTTTCCTGCGGAATCGTCTTCGACTTGAGCTTCTTCCTTTGCTTAGAACATACAACCCAAATGTAGATCAGGCCTTGCTTCGCCTGTCGCGGATCGCCAGTGATGACAGCTCCTTCATTGAACAGGAAGCTCTGAAGTTATGTGCTGACATGTGCAGGCTGGAGTGTGGCTCGCTCCATCTAGATAAGGAGAAGATGGCCTTCCTGCCCGCGGCTCTGCAATCCCGGCTGATAGGATTGGCTGTGGTGGAGGTGCTGGGGGACGTGCGTGACATCGAGGGCAATCACATTGAGGCTATACGCAGTCTGTTGACCAAACCCGTTGGCAAAGAAGTCTCCTTGCCGCGTGGCCTGGTGTGTCAAAGCCGATATGGTGAGGTGGTTATTGCAAGTGGAGAGAGGCGATCTCACGTTCCGTGCCGTACAGAAGTGAGGGTTGAGTGGGGCTCCGTTCCTCTATTGCGGGGGGAATCTGCCATTGAAGTGCCCGGTGAGACGCTCTTGCCAGGGTGGCGTGTGCTGGCCAATACCATTTCGAGGCACACTGGCACCACGCCTGTTCGCCACGAAGAGAATGGAGATAACCTCGTAGCCGAGTTTGACCTTCATGAGTTGGGGGGCGGCATATTCGTTCGCCGGCGCCAGCCCGGGGATAGATTCCAACCTTTGGGC
>CAZHQV010000274.1:0-2045 GCA_964534285.1 uncultured Dehalococcoidales bacterium | reverse complement strand
CATTCAACAACATAAATATAAAAAGCCTCAAACATAAGCTCCACAGCAAGTCTAGCCTCTTCTTCCAATTCTTCACGATTTGCCAACTGTTGGCCCATTGTTATCGCCGCTCCATATCTATTGATACCCCAGCTAGTATTTGCTAATATGCTTTTAAAGCTTAGTGAGACGACCAGTAGCTTAATAGTGGGGTGAACTCCCAAAGTGATAGAGGTCTTCATCGTGATAGAGGATGGCACCGATCGGTATTATCTTCTAGAGGTTGCGCGACGTGGCTTCGACCTTTACTGCATCCCACCTCATTCAGGGGTACACTACTCCGTGCATGAGAGCGGTGAAGCCCATTTTCGATTTGAAGGGAAGGCAACCGAAGTCACCTGCTAAACAAACACGCGAGTGTCATACCTCAGTATCAGCACCATTTGAATCCCATTGTGAGTACCCTTATCTCTTCTTTTGTTCTGCCTTCTGTGCTTCCTTTTCTGATATTTGCTTCGTGGGGTTCTTCACATTTTTCCTTCCCTTAGTACCCACGTCTGTACCCCATCTCTAATCTCTTCTCAGGGATCAACTGCTCATTTTCCCCCAACAGCCACTTCAGCCTCGTATACTGACCGCGCTGTTAAGCGTCTGCAATGGGCTAGTATTGACGCATGTCGACCTAAGTTCGCACGCTAGGTGGCATGTAGTCTAATGCCTTTAGCGCCCGACGCGGAAGGAGGCATAAGGATGAGGCTAAAGAACATCAGAATCGACGAAGCATCTATCGTTCAACAGTTCAGGCCGTTGCTAGTGCTGTACCCAGAGATACGGAAAGGAACGCAACGAAAAGTGAACAAAGAGTTCCCAGAAGTCGTACCTTTGAATTTCGATTATCACCCCAGAGACATCAGAATGGTACTTGATCACTGCTCACTTCACGGCACAAGAATAGACGAAGAGGGAGAACGGGAGCGGTGGCAGACGGCTCTCGATGTCATGGAAAAGGAAGAATACAGGCGAGATATCAATATCTTGGACGACGTTTCCTCATCAGACACGGATGAGTTTTGGAGACGCTACGGCGACATTCGCAAGCAGGATTACCCGCGGAGATGCTACGCACGACTGGTCAAAGGCACTCGGGTGCGTCAGAATCGCGTAGTAGTCCAGTATTGGTATGCCTATTTCTATAATGATTTTTGGAATACTCACGAAATGGATTGGGAGACCGTCATGATAGTCCTCAAGCTCGATGGCAAATCTTTGAGGCCATCGGTATGCGCATGTTCCGCACATCATAGCGGCTTCTGGGTTTCTTGGAGAGACGTTGAGAAAGCCGATTCGCTGAAGCAACGGGTCCCAGATGGGGAGCACCCAATAGTATACGTTGCTCATGGATCACATGCCAATTACTTCTTCGGTCCGGCTAGGTATCCCACTGCTCCACCTGCTGCAACGATGGCGGCAGCACTGGTTGATGACCGCATACCGATAGACTATGTGACCTCCTTCAGGGAGGGAAGCAAATATTTAGTGCAAGCGGTGGCCATCCCGAAGCCTTCTGACGGTGTATGGAAAGGAGACTGGCGTTGGCTGAACCAAAATGGCCGGTGGGGATCCCCAGGCACATGGCTTGACTTTGAATTTGGAGACGCAGGCCCGTATGGCCCACCAAAGCAGAGTACAAAGTGGGAAACACCATTCCGATGGATTGATACGATGTGCAAGAAGGCACCAAGACTGGAAGATGTTATGCTACCGACACTTCTCGACAGCTAAGTGGTCAAGAAGTTGCGAGAACTCTGCATACCGAATTAGGTCAATTAGTAATCCGGCATATGTGCTCACCATCTTCATTAACCTGCTTTGCCTATCAGTATCGGTAGGTGCCACAGAAATAAGCCCGAGGGTGACTACTCTCTGTCTAACGGGAGGCTCTGTGTCTACAGCAACTGCATATCGTCCGTCTTGCTCCACGCAGCACAGTTCAGGCGAAAGTTCGATGAAGTAATAAAACAAACTCTTGTGATCCTGGAGGAATATCATGCCCAGTCACTCTACTC
>CAZHQV010000273.1:0-2062 GCA_964534285.1 uncultured Dehalococcoidales bacterium | reverse complement strand
ACATTTAGCTTCAACCGGCCGGCTCAACCCACATTCGCCAACGTACACAACAAGTCAAGCTGTTCTGACAATAACTGTTTTTCCTCAAGAGTACGACCGTGCATCATGTCCCGCATAACTTCATACGACACCTCGACAATCTGCCTCTCTTCTCCTGCCTGCTCCATCGCCGCAATAGCCAGAGTATAACCTCTGAGCACCGGTATAAGCGGCATAATCCACGCACTTACCATATACTCCTCTCCATTCATAAGACCGCCTTTTAGCTACCTCAGCCAGCTTTAACTGGGCGGCTCAACTCTTACCGCCAACCCACTCAATAATGCAAACTGTCTTACCAGTAACCATTTTTGCTCAGGAGGATAACCGCGCATGGTGTCCCGCATACCTTCCAGCAACACCTCAACGCTCTTATTCCCTTCTCCTGCCTCCTCCATTTCCATACTAGCCAGAGTAAAACCATTGAGCACCGATATAAGCGCCATAGTCCAACAACGAAGCATATCCTCATGCTCACTCATTAGCACCTCCTCTCAACTGTCTCAGCCATACTCAGCACATCTTACCCCATTCAGTGTCATTATTCCTACTCACCTTTTGCAGCCACGAGTAGTACCTAGGATTGCGAAAAGTTTGCGCATATGGCTCAGTCTTTTTTCAACCCTGTTTCCAGTTTGCCATCTTTTAACCAGGAGTACCTTATGTTAGCATATTGGTCTTCATATTGGGCTACTATATCGGCTCCGTGAAACTCCGGTGCTCCTTGGTCTGCATGTATAGTTTGTTCGTGGAGAAGGCCTGTGTACAAATGATGTAGTCGAATAGACTTGCCGGGCATATCGAACGCAGGATGCTTCACAGCACACTGGATATTAAAAGCTGGACCTTTCCCTAAATTCGAAAGCCTGATGCTTACGGAGGCAGATGTTGAACCGCGAGTTTCTATAGCTACTATAGGCTCTATGGCGGATAGCCTCCCCCGCTCCATCTCCTGTCGCATTCTTCTAGTCTCATAGGCGTACCATAGGACAGCGAATAGACTCATAAACAGGACAACCCCAACTCCTAGCTGAATCCACTCAGACAGCCCCACAGTTTCTTACCTCGTCACCTAGTTTATATGCCCCCAGTGCAAATATTCCACTCCTACAAACTCTAGTATATCTGTACTGCACCCCATTAAGTCAAGCCATCACTGAGAGAGTGATCTGGCTGTTATTGTATTCCTCTTCGAATCTATTTCCCTGCCCACGGGTGACCGTCCCAAGCACACACAAACCTATTTCCTACGTGTCACCCGCCCACGGGTGACCGTCCCGAGTACCCATAAAAACCTATTGTGAGCCTGACTCTTTTGCCTTCCGCTTCAATTCGTAGAGCCTGGTGATGGCTTCGAGGGGGGACATGGAATCAACATCGAGTTGGCTGATTTCGTCTATTAAGGGTGACTTGTCGCCGAAGAGGGGAAGCTGTGGAGGCGATTCCTTTTTGGGCCGGTGGACTTTGCTCTCCTTCTGACGCGGCTGACTATCCTCCAACGTGGCCAGGACCTCTTGAGCCCGATGCACCACCGACATGGGCAGGCCGGCCAGTTGCGCCACGTGAATACCATAGCTCTTATCAACACCGCCAGGGACAACCTTGCGTAAGAAAACAACCTTGCCTTCCTCTTCGGTCACCGCTACATTGAAATTCTTAACCCGCGGCAACAAGCTAGATAGTTCCACCAGTTCGTGATAATGAGTAGCGAAAAGGGTCTTTGACCTGAGCCTGGGATGATTGTGAATAAACTCAGCTACTGCCCAGGCAATGGAAAGTCCATCATAGGTGCTTGTTCCACGTCCAATCTCATCCAGAATAACAAGCGACTGGGAAGTGGCATTGTTGAGTATATTGGCAGCTTCTACCATCTCTACCATGAATGTCGACTGCCCGGCGGCTAAGTCCTCCTGAGCTCCGATCCTGGTAAAGATGCGGTCGACGATGCCTATAGTGGCCGAATCGGCTGGAACAAAGCTGCCAATCTGTGCCAGAAGGACAACCACCGCCACCTGCTTGAGAT
>CAZHQV010000272.1:0-2067 GCA_964534285.1 uncultured Dehalococcoidales bacterium | reverse complement strand
TGGATACTGAAAAGGTAGAGATTGTGAAGGTTGTGGAGTCTAAGCAGGAAAAGTTTGGGAGAATCTCGGATGCTATATGGAGTTATGCTGAACTGGGGCTAGAGGAGTATAAGTCATCAAAACTCCTGGCCGATACGCTTGAGGAGGCCGGATTCAAGGTGGAGCGAGGAGTTGCCGGAATGCCAACGGCTTTTGTGGCAAGTTGGAGCCATGGAACCGGAAAACCGGTGGTTGGCTTCTTGGCAGAATACGATGCCTTGCCCATGCTCTCCCAGAAGGCAGGGTCCCCTACACAAGACCCTGTGGTGCCGGGTGCACCTGGCCACGGGTGTGGCCATAACACCATGGGCGCAATGCAGGCTCTTACGGTCATAACAATGCAAGAGATCATACGAAAAAAAGGGCTGAACTGTACTTTGAAGTACTTTGGTTCACCCGCTGAGGAGATGCTAGTGAGCCGCCCTTACATGATTCGTGCTGGTCTATTCAAAGATGTTGAGGTCGTTATTGACTGCCACAGCGCAGACACTTTCAGCGCCTCCTATGGAACGCAGTATGCGGGCATGTATTCCTTTGTCGTGACCTTTAGAGGCAAGACGGCTCATTCAGGGGCTAACCCATGGATGGGGAGAAGCGCTGTCGATGCCATAGAACTCATGCATGCAGCCACAGAACGGATGAGGGAGCATATCCCAGTGACCCAGCGAACCCATTGGGTTACGCTCGAAGGTGGAGAAGCGCCGAATGTAGTTCCCGATCGGGCTAGCACTTGGTACTTTATTCGGGACATTGATGAGAACCTGGAGAGCCGCTTCAGTTGGGTCATGGATTGTGCTAAGGGAGCTGCCCTGATGACTCAGACGACATACGAAGTTAGGGTCTTGACGGCTATCCATCAGCGATATGCCAACAAGGCATTAGCCGAGCTAATCTTTGAAAACATCAAAGCTGTAGGAAAGCCTGAGTATACGGAGGAAGAGGAGGCTTTGGCGAGAGCTGTCCAAGAAAACATGGAGGTTCCTGTAAAGGGCTTGGACTATCCTCTTGAGCTGATTGATGCGGAGGCAGTGCCTTACAGAGGGGGATCCAGCGATGTGGGTGACGTGACATTGGTTGCACCATGTGCCACTATAGGTTTTCCTACCCGTATCCACGGAGAACTTCCTGGACATCACTGGACTGTTGCCACCAGTGGGGTCAGTTCTATTGCTCACAAAGGGATAACGGCAGGCGCTAAGGTTGCCTGCTGCACGGTCTATGACCTTTTGACAAAACCAGAGCTGTTGGCGCAAATCAGGAATGAATTTAAGGAGTTTGCCAAAGAACATCCCTATAAGACATTTCTTCCGGATGACGCAGAGCCGCCAATAGGATGGAACACCAGCCTCATGGCGAAATACCGAGGCGCAATGGAAAAATTCTATATCAATCCTTGATGAATGGTTAGATGGGTGGCACTGCAAACTGCAAGTCTGTGCGATTCCACTCTGTATTAGTCCTCACCTGCTTTCGGCTACCCGAGCTGCTTCTCGAGCACTACTCCCGGGAGCGGGCTGAAGCTCTGGGTACCTGAACTTCGCTATTACCTAATTCCGCGGCATGGTAAACAACTTTGCTTTATAATTACGCAAGGCGGCAAGGTAGTCTATCTATGAGTGAACTAAAAGGAGCCTTTGAAGTAAGGAAAAAGGTTTTTGTTGAGGAGCAGGGTATCGCTGAGTGCTTGGAGTTCGATGGCAATGATGGGCAAGCACTACATGTGGTCATTATGGATAAGGAGAGAGTTATCGGCACTGCCAGAGTTCTATTTTTAGCTACTAATCAAGCAAAACTAGAGAAAATTGCTACTTGACGAACAACCATTAGTGAACTTTGGAAACAGGTCATATAAGAAGCAATTGCGTCCTTCTCTCCCCTCAGAGGTAGCGCATTTGTTTAATAGAGAGACGTTTGACGGCATCCAAAGCCTTGTAACCTGAGTAGGATATGCTATAATATTATGTAAGGATACATAGGAATATATCTCTGAACTGGAAGTAAAAATATGAAAGTTCTGCTAATTGAGGA
>CAZHQV010000271.1:0-2111 GCA_964534285.1 uncultured Dehalococcoidales bacterium | reverse complement strand
TATCAATCCACTCAGCATCTTCCCCCAGGATAAAGGTATTCACATTACAATTGCCATCTACAGTCAAAGTGCACCATTCTATCGGCGGGCTTGTCATGTACTCTGTGTCTGCAGACACTTCTCCTAGCGGCCATTGTGTTTTATCCAGGCTGACGGAAATGTCATTGACTCCCGTCATAGTGATGGTGATGGTGCCGCTCTCCTGGGCTAGAGCCGGCAAGGAAAAGATTAAGGCTAGTATAATGGCTACCACAATACTCGTAATTGCTGCTTTCATCTACCCCTCCAAATTTGATGAACTCTGTTTACTGTGTTGGTTCAGTCGCTTCTTGACAAATCGACTATGATAAAATCATATAGTCTATCCTAGCTCTTGTCAAGACCTATGTTCCACTTCCAGATTCTTGAAAATCCATGAATGAAGACCCAATTGTCAGGCACACAAAGCGCCAGTTCAAGGCGCCCATCAGTTCTGCTTTTCGCTCGATTCCGAAGTCGCTGATGTTGCAGCGATTATGGCGGCGCCAAGAGCGCTTATAACCTGGGGGTTTGGTGGTACCAGGAGGGTGGTGTTCAATTCGGCTTCTATGGTCTTGACGAGGGCGATGTGGAGGGCACCGCCACCGCAGATGGCGCACGGCTCCTCCAGCTTAAGCTTCTTAACCAGTGAGGAAATCTTGCTTGCCAGGGCTTTGTTAACACCGGCAGCGATGTCTTCTTTTGGGATACCTTCGCTTATTCTGGTGATGGCCTCGGATTCGCCGAAAACAGCGCAGCCCGTACTAAATGTAATGGGGGTTTTTGACCTGGCAGAAAGCGGGCCGAAATCGCTCAAATCTATCCGCAGCACGTTGGCAATGACCTCAATGAAGCGGCCACTGCCGCCGGCACATTTCTCGCTGACGGTAAAGTTGGCTACCTTCCCTTCTCCACTTAGCCGTATTACCTTGCTTGATTGACTGGCTACATCGACTACAGTCCTGGTCTGCGGGAAGGCATTATTTATGCCTCGGGCAGTACAGACTATGTCGCTTGCTTTCTGGCTGGCAAAATAGACGTTGTCGGCGCCGGCACCCGTGGCAACAGTATTGGCTATATCGTCCTGACTCAGGTTGACCTGCCTTATTAGCTCCGTCCTTATGGCCTCGGCAGATGTTCGGTAATTAGCTCCAGATATGATTACATGTGAGGCAACAAGTTCAAGGTCTTTAATTATGACTCCTTTGCTGTATGCCGAGCCAATGTCGATGCCAATAAACCAGCTCATCGCTGCTCTTAACTAAAAAAGGTGGCTTTTTCTAACCGCCGTGACTTCGTGGGCAAGGCCTCACCCTCTGCCACTGCTTTCATGTAGGTTTCCTTTGCCAGGATAGCAGCGCCAAGCGCCCCGGTGAGAAGTGGCTCTTCAGGAACGAAGAGTTCGCAGCCCAGGCTTTCTTTCATTGCCTTAACCATGCCGGTGTTCTTGGCCACGCCGCCGGTGAGCACTAAATCAGGCTCTATCCCAAGCCGCCGTGCCAGCGCCGCTACGCGGCTGGCCAGAGCATCGTGAAGCCCGGCTACGATATTCTCCAGCTTTTCCCCACGGGATAGTAAAGCCACCACCTCTTGCTGGGCGAAGATAGTGCACAGATTGCTTATCTGGATTTTTTTAGTGGCTTTCAGGGAAATGTCTCCCATATCTTCCAGCCTGATACCAAGTGTAGCCGCAGTGACTTCAAGGAACCTGCCTGTTCCAGCGGCGCACTTGTCGTTCATAACGAAGGTGGTCAGCTTGCCGTTATCAATTTTCATACACTTGGCGTCCTGGCCACCTATATCAATAGCAGTCCTGACATTGGGAAAAAGGCTGGAGACGCCTCTGGCATGGCAGGAAAGCTCTGTTATCTGGCGGTCTGCGAAAGGAACATTGAGCCGTCCATAGCCTGTAGCTACGATATAGGAAATGTCGTCAATCTGCAGGCTGGCTTGCTCCAGTGCCTGTCGCATAACCTCGTTGGCAAGCTGGCGATGCTCCGGACCGGTAGGGCCCTTGACGGTCGAAAGTAAATTGCCACTCTTGTCCATGAGCACGACCTTGGTCATGGTGGAACCTATGTCAACACCGGCGA
>CAZHQV010000270.1:0-2125 GCA_964534285.1 uncultured Dehalococcoidales bacterium | reverse complement strand
TTTCCATCATGCCTGGCATGGATACCCTGGCACCTGAGCGTACGGAGACAAGCAAGGGATTCTTCTCATCCCCGAACTTTGCTCCCACAAGCTTTTCTATTTTGCCCAAGTTTTCCTGTACCTGGGCCTCTAGTCCCTCAGGGTAAGCCTTGTTTTCGAAATAGAAAGCGCAAGCTTCGGACGTAATGGTGAATCCTGGGGGCACTGGAATCCCCATGTTTGCCATCTCGGCAAGACCGGCGCCCTTGCCTCCCAGAATATCGTTTAGCTCCGCCCTTCCATCCGCTTTGCCACCACCAAAAAAGTAAACCCATTTTGCTTCCATTGTGTCTTCTCCTGTTTCAGTCTGTTGATAGATTTTAACACGGCGAGGCACGGTGAATCACAAAAGAAATGAAAGACTCCCTCCGATGTGCGGTTCGAGAAGAAGTTGTGCGCCTCTATTGCGGCCGTTAGGGCAATATCCGCCAGGCATTACGCTCCGCGATCTGTCGCAAGCCCCTGTCAGGATAGGTGGCGACTGGGTTACCTACTACCTTCAATAGAGGAACGTCAAAGATGCTGTCAGCGTAAGCAAAGCTTGCAGAGAGGTCTATTCTCAGCCCATTTTCGCTGATGAATTCTTCCAGCAACCTAGGTTTGTTTTGGCCAAAGCACACAGGTTTGGCAACTCTGCCGGTGTATGTGCCGTCAACCACCTCGAGTGTCGTGCCGATTACATGGGGCACGCCTAATACTTGCCCGACGACCTCTAAGAGCGCGGTACTGGTAGCGGATATGATGGCAACGATGTGTCCGCTTTGTTTATGCCACTCCAGAATGTCAACGACATCGCTGCGCAGTGATTCAACCATACAGTTATCAGTCACCCAACGAAAGCCCGCGAGTACCTCCTCGGTGCGCTCACCCTCGAAGATGCGACACAAGTCCCCCATCCACTTGACCGTGAATTCCTCTCTGCTCAACAATCTGCACTTGACCAGCAGCCACAAGGCTGAATGCACGGCCCAAAAGGCTAATATCCAGGCTCGCTTCCGTTTGTGCTTGAAATAGTATTTGATAAACCCTTCCCAAAGGTGTCCTGAGCACAGGGTTCCATCCAGGTCGAAAAGTGCTATGGTGGCAGCCATCTATGTTTGTCTGAGACGGGCCAGCAGGTCTTCCAAACTCAAGGTATTCAGCACATGCGCAGGCTCACACCACGCTCGCCGAGCAACACCAACCCCAAACCTCATAAAGCCAAAATGGGCCACACTATGAGCATCGGTCCCGATGGCAAGTCTTATCCCCAACTCCCTCGCCCGGAAGGCGTGAATATCACTCAAATCCAGCCGTTCCGGCATAGCATTGATTTCCATGGTCTTGTTGTTCTTGGCGGCGGCTTGGAGAATAGCTTCCATATT
Source organism: uncultured Dehalococcoidales bacterium (assembly GCA_964534285.1). GTDB lineage: Bacteria > Chloroflexota > Dehalococcoidia > GIF9 > AB-539-J10 > JADFUX01. Next base: position 722 of record CAZHQV010000270.1, on the reverse strand, counting down.
AATGGCTATAGGCTCGCGCTCACCCAGAAGGCGACACGTGGGGTGAGCTATGATGTCAACATCCGGGTTCTCGATGGCGCTTAGTACCCTCTTTGTCATCCTTTCCTCGGTCTGGTTCATAGCAGAGTGCACAGCAGCAATGACTATGTCCAGACGTGACAAAATGTCATGTGGCAGGTCCAAGCTGCCGTCAGCCCGAATATCAACTTCGATGCCACTGAACACATGGATACCGCTTAATCGCTTGTTGAGCGCACTGATCTCAGTGATTTGTCGCCTCAGCCTCTCCTGGTCAAGTCCATGAGCTATGCCCCGGCCCCCGGAGTGGTCGGTGATTGCTATATACTGATACCCCAAGTCTCTAGCGGCCAAAGCCATTTGCTCGATGGAATTATGGCCGTCGCTCCATTCGGTGTGCACATGAAGGTCGCCCTTTATGTCCGATAGTTCCACAAGCTTAGGTATACTCCCCCGTTCAGCCTTTTCCACCTCGCCCTGAGCTTCCCTCAGCTCAGGCGGTATATATTGGAGCCCAAGCCGATGGTAAAAGTCTTCCTCCAGGGCGAATTTCTCCAGCTTGTCTGTAGCCAGACTGGTGATGCCATACTCGCTCAACTTCAAGCCTTGCCGGCGCCCCCTTTCCCTCAAGGAAATGTTATGCTGTTTGCTGCCTGTGAAATACTGAAGCAGAGAGCCAAAGCAGTCGTGCTCCACCATCCTCA
>CAZHQV010000269.1:0-2136 GCA_964534285.1 uncultured Dehalococcoidales bacterium | reverse complement strand
AGAAAATCGCTACAGAACTAGGTGCCAAGCTGGTACCCCCGGATGAAATATATGACCAACAATGTGATGTGTTCGCGGCTTGCGCTCTGGGCGGGACACTCAATGATGACACCATCCCCAGGCTGAAGTGTCGCATTACGTGCGGGGGAGCGAATAATCAGCTGTGGGAACCTGTCCGGCATGCAGCAATGCTGCAGGATAGAGGAACCCTACATGCCCCCGCGTTCTGGATCAATGCCGGAGGGGTAATAAACGTCGCTCATGAGCTCCATCCAAGAGGGTATTCTCAGGAAAGAGCCTTCGCAGACGTAAAGAAGATCTATGACCGAGGCAAGACGATAATCGACATTTCGCGGAAGGAGAAAGTGACGCCCTACTCTGTCGCTATCGGGCTGGCTGAAGATAGGATTCGAAAGGCTAGGAGAACCGGTTGTCCAACAATAAGTTTATGATCCGAGACAGATGTCATCAACTATGCGAATACCATTTAAATAGCCTGATGCCTAGTTACTTATGGAATCTGCCTTCATTTGGACAGCAAATGGGTTGAAATAACGAACATCACTTGGATTGTATAAACGAAGCAGGGGCATTTGAGTTGGAGATATATTTAATGGCAGCGAGCAGAACATTAACAAAGCACCAGAGCCAATTTCGCATACAACCTCTGGCAAATTCCCCTGTCGGCAGAACAGTGGAGAAATAACATACCTTCAATATATTCCCAGACTAGGATACACATGCCAAAAGGAACTGTAGTAATTAACGGAGAGCGGTGTAAGGGTTGTGGGCTATGTCTCTCTTTCTGTCCTGAGGATGTGCTAGCATATTCGGATCAGTATAACCAAAGCGGGTACAATATTGTTTATATGAAAGAACCTGAACGTTGCATCGGATGTGCCTTCTGTGCTCAAACATGTCCCGACGTAGCAATTGAAGTCTATAGAGAGAAGAAACCACCACAAAGGAAGTGATACCATAGATAAGGTACTGATAACAGGAAATGACGCTATGGCCCAGGCGGCTATTTGTGCAGGATGCCGTGCCTACTTCGGCTATCCTATCACCCCCCAGAACGAGATTCTTGAATATATGGCAACTCATATGCCCGCGGTGGGTGGGGCGTTCATCCAAGCGGAGAGCGAAGTGGCAGCGATCAATATGTGCTATGGAGCATCAGCAGCCGGTGTACGCACTATGACCTCGTCCTCCAGTCCGGGCATAAGTCTTAAAATGGAGGGGGTATCCTATATCGCCGGTGCTGATTTACCATGTGTGATTATAAATGTGATGCGTGGTGGCCCCGGTTTGGGTAACATAGCCCCAGCTCAAGGAGATTACTTCCAGGCAACCAAGGGAGGAGGACATGGTGACTATCACGTTATTGCACTCAGTCCTGCCACAATTGCGGAGGCGGTCGAAATAGTAATGCTAGCCTTTGACTTAGCAGACAAATATCGAGTTCCAGTAATGATCCTGGCTGATGGCATGCTCGGTCATATGATGGAGCCTGTTGTCCTTCCCGAACCCGTTGACCTTAATTCTCTACCGGGCAAGCCCTGGGCTATTACCGGTGCCAGGAATCGTAATCCAAATATAGTTACAAGTTACGCCATAGACCCTGGGGACCTGAACCAGATAAACACCAAACGCCAAGGCCAATACCAAAAAATAAAGGAAAAGGAAGTACGATACCGGGAAACGGAGACCTCTGACGCCACTATTGTCATAGTTGCTTATGGAACAATGGCTCGAATAGCTGGAACTGCAGTCGGAATGGCGAGGAACCAGGGTATCAAGCTCGGGATGGTGCAACCTATCACACTGTGGCCCTTTCCATATGAACAACTTCAGACACTTTCAAGCCGGGTCGATACCATCCTGACGGTGGAGATGAGTGCAGGCCAGATGGTAGAGGATGTACGCCTGGCAGTCGGTGACAGAGCAGAAACTCCATTCTATGGTGAGCTTGGCGGATTAGTGCCCACGCCCAAAGACATCTTAAGAGAGGTGAAGCGTAATGTCAGTTAATATAGACAACATGGTCAAGGTTTTCGAACGACCTCGGAGCCTGACGGATGCCCAGTTCAGTTATTGCCCGGGTTGCCACCATGGACTGGTGATGCGAATCATCGC
>CAZHQV010000268.1:0-2145 GCA_964534285.1 uncultured Dehalococcoidales bacterium | reverse complement strand
CACCCGCATAGCGAGCGAGACCTGGAAAGTAACGGGCTTGCAGTGTATTCGCATGAAACTGGCTGAGCCTGACGCCAGCGGACGCCGACGCCCCATACCTATTGCTGGGTCGGAGTTCTTCGCCGAAGCGGATACTGCTATTGCTGCTGTAGGTCAAGCTCCAGACCTATCGTTCTTGCCGCCAGATAGTGCACTTGAGCGCAGTCGTTTGGAAAGGCTGGTTGTTGATGAGAACAGACTGGCCACCAACGTCCCTGGGGTTTTTGCCGGAGGGGATTTTGTCGTCGGACCGGGCATGGTGATAGAGGCTATTGCTGCTGGTAGGAGAGGAGCTATCGCCATCGACAAGTATCTTAAAGGCGATGCTTCGAGAGTTGAAATGTATGATTTGAAGCCCAGCGTTGTTGAGGAGGTGATAAGTGAGGAGGTTGGGGAAACATGGGAGCCCGAGTTCAGACCCGAGATACCTGTCCTCCCATCTGAGGAAAGAAAACGCAGCTTCCAGGAGACAGAGCTGGGGTTCTCCGAAGATAAGGCAAGGCAGGAGGCTAAGCGATGCTTGAGGTGCGACTTGGAACAGTAAGGTTGCCATCTGTGTCTTGACAAGGGAGGTTAAGCATGAAGGCCATTACCAAACAGAAGCCTTTTGATGAGGTAAAGGAGCAACTGGATAGATTTGACCGAGTGTATATCGCCGGTTGTGGCACGTGTGCCACAATGACCAGAACTGGCGGCAGAGAAGAGGTTCTGGATATGAAAGGGCGTTTGGAGGAACTGGGCAAGCTGGTGACTGGCTGGACAGTCATCCCCACCGCTTGTGATGAGATGACCGAGGTGGCTATCAACGAAGAGAAAGGACCTATTCAAAACGCGAACTGTATCCTGGTTATGGCATGTGCTCTGGGAGTGCATAAGGCAAGCTTGTACATTGACAAGCCTGTTATTCCAGCGCTGGACACGCTGTTTATAGGCGTGGAAGACAGTCCTGGCGATTTCCGCGAAGTCTGCGCCCAGTGTGGTCAGTGTGTCCTGGGAGAAACTGCGGGCATCTGCCCGCTCACAGCATGTCACAAAGGTTTGCTCAACGGTCCCTGTGGTGGCACCAATAATGGTAAGTGCGAGGTGGATAAGGAAAAGGATTGTGCCTGGACTCTCATATATCAGCGCCTTGAAGCACAAGGGAGGCTTGATTTGATGCGTAAGTATCACGCTCCCAGAAACTCCAACGTAACACTCAGCCCACGAATGATCAAGATTACGTCGCAGCCATAGAGCGGAAGGTCTGCGCAAAGGAGGGAAAGTGGCGCAAAGCTTTAGAGAAATTCTCAATTCTGGCGACTTTGTGGTAACCGGCGAGATCGGTCCGCCCAAGGGGACAAACATTGAGAAGATGCTGCATCACATTGACCTTCTTAAGGACAAGGTGGCTGCCTTGAATGTTACTGATCACCAGAGTTCGGTCATGCGCTTTCCTTCCTTTGGTGCCTGCCTTTGTATCAAGGAGCGAGGTGGCGACCCGATACTGCAGATGACTTGTCGCGACCGCAATCGGCTTGCCCTCCAAGCTGAGCTCCTCATGGCCTACACCAGGGGCATGAGGAATGTCCTCTGCCTAACTGGTGATGCTGTCCCGGTTGGCGACCACAAAGAAGCCAAAGGCGTCTTTGACCTCGATTCTGTCCAGCTACTCAGAGCGATCCGGCAAATGGAGTCGGGCAAAGACCTGGGTGGTAATGACCTTGATGGGGCTATTGAGTTTTGTGCCGGGGCTATAGTCACCCCTGAAGCAAGGCCAATCGAGCCTCAGCTAATTAAGTTTGAAAAGAAGGTTGAAGCTGGAGCAGAATTCTTTCAGACTCAAGCAGTATACGACTTGGATAACTTCGCCAAATTCATGCAATATGCCCGCCAATTCTCAACCAAGATATTGGCGGGGATTGTCCTACTGGTGTCAGCCAGAATGGCGAAGTATATGAACGAGAATGTCCCCGGCATCTTTGTGCCGCAACACTTGATTGATGAACTTGCTAGTGCGCCTAAGGGCGAAGCACTCAATCGCGGTATCGAAATCGCTGGTCAGATGATTGCCACCCTGAAAAAGGAATCTCTATGTGATGGAGTCCACATCATGGCTATAGGCAGGGA
>CAZHQV010000267.1:0-2149 GCA_964534285.1 uncultured Dehalococcoidales bacterium | reverse complement strand
GCTCCCCCCGATTTCGGGTTGGCGGGAAATAGGTGTTGTGTCCCCATATCACTCCGAGCACTGAACCAGTGCCTGCTAGGAGTGACGTATCACCCAGTATCGCAGCTCTTCACGCTATCAGAGGACACGCCTCATTTGCATAGAGCAAGTGGCTTTTCGTCGACTGACATGCTTGCATCCTGTATTACGTGATGGCAGAATGGGAGTGGAGAGTGTCGCCTACTTGCGAGGGGTTCCCGCTAGAGAGAGGTGAGCAAAACGGCCAACCTGTACACTTGCGTCTACTGCAAGAAGCCTAAGAATGAAGATGAATTCGACAGGGCTCACGTTATCGCTGAGGCACTCGGTGGCAAGCTACGTGTGAGCGAGATGTGCTGCAAAAGCTGCAACTCGAGGCTTGGAACTGATGTAGAAAGCCACCTGATCAACCTGAAGCCTATTTCGTATGCCAGAACTGTCTTGCGGCTCCCCGGAGCCAGCGGAGACATCCCAAGTACGATTATGCAAAGGAGTACAGGAGCCGAGTACATGTTCCGTCCTGATGGCGTTGTGCTTCCTTCGATACCTTACGAGGAAAGTCGAGGAGAAGATGGTCAATTGGTGATACGAGTGAGCGGTGCCTCAATGGACGAAGTCATAAGCAGAGCCCGTGGCGTTATTGGGAAGAAGATCCAGCGTGGGAAGTTGCCGGAGAAGGACATATCAGGTGGTTCGGTGAAGCTGCTGAGAACCAGGGAACGCTCGAAAGAACAGTGGTCTCCCCTTGAGTTCTCTCATGACTCCAGTCTTATTGGCCGGGCCATGGCACACATAGCCTTCAATTTCCTCTCAAGTCAGTTTGAAAGGGACCTCGTACTTACGAAAGCCTTTGATCCTATACGTGACTACATCCAGGTGGGGAAGTCGGTGGCAACAGTACCACTTTGTGTTCCCGAGTACAGAGAGTTCTTCCCCAAAGGTGAAGACCCGGATGGGCTATTTCACAGAGTGACTGTATACTGCGATGGAGACCTTGGAAATGTGATCGCGCTCGTTGAGCTGTTTAGGTACCTGCGTTGGGCAGTAGTGCTAGCATGGCAATACACCGGGCCACACCGAGATGTCAGTCTAACCAATATTCTCTCGGCCTCTTCCTGCGACATTCGCTGGGGCACCGCGAAACCCCTAATCCCGACCAGTACCATCACTAGGCAAACTGAAGAGGAACTTGAGAAGCAACATGAGTATCTGAAGCGGGGCTATCAGTATCTGTGCAATAGGCTTTGCCTTATGGATGCAAGGGGCAGGGTGGATGATCTGCAGAAATGGCTTTTGGGTGAGTTTGACGGACAGCATCCAGCGTTGTCACCAGAAACCGCCTTTGAGAAGGCTGTCAAATGGTTTGCGCATAGGTCATCTCCCTGCGTTCTTGTCAAGGCGCCGTTCCTTCCTGAACTGGCCAAGTATTTTGTCGGGGTGTTCAGGCGATGGCTGGTGACGACCAGCCTGGCGACGGATTGTATGCGAGACAAGAGCTGGGAAGGGAAGTTGTGCGAGAAGTTCAGAAGGCTGCTTGAAGAGTGCTGTGAGCAGCTGCCTTCAAAAGAGATACTGGAAGAGCAAGAGCTGGACTTGGCATCCTTTCTTGCTCAAGAGCAACGCTAGGGAGCTGCCTTCATTGCAACTAGCAGGGACACACAACCTATTTCCAACCGGATAACCCTCCCGGACACCTCACTCCAACCTCTCTAGTAGCCCTTCAGAACGGCTACTTACACGCCGACAGCCACACGCTGGTCAAGGCGAAACCGCTGGCGCCGGGGGCTCCGACGTTCACCATGATCTCGACGATGACGACGCGCGCTTTCAGAGATGTCCCCGAATTCAGGAATTTCACCGAAATTTCAACTCATATCCCTCACAGGCTTCCCAAGAGGAATTGATGCGCTTCCTCCGGGTTGCAGAAATCACAGCAGAAGTTGCCTTTGGCCTGTCGCTTGTCAGCAGCAAAGAGCCATTCAACTATCCGCATACCAAAGGAACGTTGACGTCGGCGGTCGACAGCGCCGAGGTACTCAAGCAGCTGCCTTCGAAAGCAACGATGTTTGTTCTTGATCATGCCATCGAGGGATTCGATGGCTTTCAGCCGGCGTTCTCTTCCTGCATCGTC
>CAZHQV010000266.1:0-2151 GCA_964534285.1 uncultured Dehalococcoidales bacterium | reverse complement strand
AAGGGAAGTATCGATGAATCCAAGGGCGTCCTAGGAACATCACCACAATCTAACGACACTGCTGCCAAGAAAATGGCAGAGAAGGCACTAAGGCTTTCCAAAGATGCCAGGAAGCTCATGGAAGCCGCTGACCTGCTTGAAGAGGCGCTAAACAAATGCCCGAAGCTTCGAGAAAGCTATGAGTATCACCTAAGACTCTGGCGTCGAGGAATTATCACATAGGGGATCATGAATAGGTAAGAATAACACGAGCGAGCATTATAGCTAATCTGGAGGAGGTATGGAAGACAGAAGGAGTGAGATCCTGCTTGAGATGTCCCGGTCTGATATCTATCGTATTAATGCTTTCCGCTGTCTGGGACTTCCCGTGACCGCATCGGAAAGAGAATGCCATTCTCAACTGCGGAGGCTCGACCTCATGAGGAGATTTGAAGGTACGGCCCAGGTGGAAGGAAGCATTCTTCCTGTTACTCCGCCACCTGATGATGACGCCAGACGAGAGGCAGCTCGGAGGCTAAGCGATCCAGAGTCACGTCTCATAGATGAGCTGTTTTGGTTCTGGCCCCTTGGACTCGCCATATCTGAGGACAGAGATGATGCACTCGAAGCGCTGAAAAACAATGATTACTACAGCGCCGTGTCCATCTGGAAGCGTCACGAGGAGCAAAGCAGCGAGGCCAACGTGTCTATGCATAATCTTGCCATCATGTATCATGTTCTGGCGCTTGACCTCGAACATGTGGAAGCAACACAGTCCCTGTCAGAGAAACAAGTCAAGCAGAAGCGAGATTACTGGGAACAAGCCTTTCCCAGATGGCAAATCCTGCTAGACCATAAAGGGTTCTGGCAACGGCTGACAGCACGAATTCGTGAACTGGACGACCCACGCCTTACAACTGAAACAGCACGTAGGATTCGAGAGGGATTGCCTTTTGTCCTGCTTTCTATCAATGCCGGGCTTGCAGTCCAAGCGGCACAAGGGGGTAATAAGGCCGAGGTGTCATATCACGTTGGTCTAATGCGCGACTCTGGCTTTGGCGAGGGGGTTGATGAGGTACTGCGACAGGCTGTAGCCCCGATGCGGGATCGGGTCAAGCTTCTTTGCACTAATGCAGAGAGTGAGGCCGACAGAGCGCCAGAGCATGGCGATAAGGTTGCTTCTCAAGTGATGGAGCAGACCTCTCAATTGTTGTCGACCCTGGATATGCTGCTGCCGAAGAGCCATCCTACCCGTGAAGCAGCACATGACGGAGTAGCAGTATGTGTACTGAAGTCTCAGATTGGCTTCGCCAACAAAACAGAAAACTGGGCTATATCGCTTGAATTGTTGAAGCGGGCTCTACGAATTGCAGTGGGGGCCTCCGTATGCCAACGCCTCAAGGAGAATATTGACATCGTTAAGAACAACATTGAGGCTGGTGCGGTTGCTCTCGAGCATGCTACTTGCTGGTTCTGCCGGAAGCGTCCCCCCAGGGACAAGGCAGCAGTCAAGATAAAGATATACAAAGTCCTGAGCCGCACTCCCACGTGGTCTGGAGATGGATTTGGAGAACAGGTTAGATGGCAACAGGCCACAACAGAGGTGCCACGCTGTGCCAGGTGCAAATCTGCCCATAGGCGTCGCAGTGTCTTCGAGACGTTGGGAAGTTTCGTGGCCATCTTGATCTGGTTGGGCGGCTTGGTAGGATGTATAGGAATGATGGATGAAGATTACCGTGGAGCCTTGATTACCTTTGGTATTTGTCTTGCTGTCGGGACGGGAGCCTTCCACGGGATCAGGGCTATCGGTCGGCTCTCCAAAAGGGTGAAGCCAGAGGAAAGCAAGAACGAATTTCCTGGACTAAAGAGGGTGAAATCTGAAGGGTGGGAAATCGGGGAGAAACCATCCTGAGTCTATTAGAAGGAGGGTGAGAGTCATGTCGATGCTAGCAAGCCTAAGGCAGTTCAAGTACCCCAAGGAGTTCAGGATTGCGGCTCCGGAGTGGCCCGATTTCTCCAAAGCCTTGGAGGACATGGCTGCTTGGCTAGAACCTGCTCTATCTGAGATTGAAACAGGCTCTAGAAAAGAAGAGGGACTGGTAAACCTGGTGGTAGACATAGGAACAGTTATTTGGCGCCTTCGACTAAGGCTAACTAAAGAAGGAGAGGTTA
>CAZHQV010000265.1:0-2151 GCA_964534285.1 uncultured Dehalococcoidales bacterium | reverse complement strand
AGTTCAAAGCCTCATTGAGCTTAGACACATCCCTGCCCCCTGCCTGAGCCATAGCCGCTTTGCCCCCGCCCCCACCACCAGTGACCTTTGCCACTTGCTTGACGATTTCACCAGCATGAAATCCCTTGGCCACCAGGTCCGGAGTAACCATGGCCAAGAAGTTGGGCTTGGCGTTGTAAACTGTAGCTAGCACTACTACCGCGCTCTTTAGCCTGTCCCGCAGTAGGTCTCCCATCTCTCTAAGAATCGGCATGGTAAGCGGGGGCACTTCGGCGGCCAGAACCGTTACTCCATTCATTTGCTTCGTCCTCCCCAGCAAGGATTCAGCTATTCTTGCCGATAGCTCCCTTTCTAACCACACAGAGCGCTTGCGCTCTTGCTCCAGCTCATCGACCAGAGCTCTTACCTTGTTGTGGACTTCTTGGGGCAAGCTTCCTATCTCCTTAGCCATGTTCTGCAAGGCAGAACGGTTTTCTTCAATCATTGACTCAGCGAATCTCCCGGTCGATGCTTCAATACGACGCAAGCCGGTGCCGATGCTGCTTTCACTACTTATGAGGAAAAAGCCTATTTCCCCTGTTGACTTGACGTGAGTACCACCACAAAGCTCCCTGCTTATTGCCGGCTCGCCGATTCCCACCACTCGAACTGTTTCCCCATACTTCTCACCAAATAGAGCGATGGCACCTTCAGCAAGCGCTTGGCCATAAGCAACATCCTTTGAGTTCACTGGCAAATCCTGGCGAATTCTCTCATTAACCCATTCTTGAATCGCCCCCAGTTGCTCTTCCGTTATGGCTGCCAAGTGCGAGAAATCAAATCTGAACCTTTCCGGCTCCACCAGTGAGCCTCTTTGATAAACATGAGCACCCAAGACCCCCCTCAGAGCAGCTTGAAGAAGATGGGTAGCAGTATGGTTGCGAGCGATATCGAGACGACGGGCGACATCAACTCTGGCCTCTACCTCATCACCAGCAGATATCCTGCCTTCGATGACCTTACCCTGATGAAGCACCATGTCTGAAGGGCCCCTAACAGCATCTACAATGGCCACTTTGCCCTTTGGGCTGCTTATTTCACCGGTATCTCCTACCTGTCCTCCCATCTCACCATAGAAAGGGCTCCTGTCCAGTATTATGTCAACTTGACTACCTTCATGAGCGATTTCTGCCGACTGCCCCTCTACCCTCAACTCCAGCAGCTTAGACCGGGAAGTGGTCGCTTCATAGCCAACGAATTCCGTGCCGCCAAGCTGAACCTCCCCTTTCACAGATACTCTGCCCGTAACATCAACAGGTTTCTGCCCTGCCCTGGCCCTTTGTCGTTGCCTCTCCATTTCTTCCTGGAACCCTGCCCAGTCTATCGAGAGACCTCTCTCCTTGGCAATCTCAGTGGTCAACTCTGTGGGAAAGCCATACGTATCGTAGAGCCTGAACACCTCTTGCCCTGATAGCGAATTCCCGCCTAGCTTCCCGGCTTGCTCTATGAGGCTCTCCACCAGATTAAGTCCTGTATCCAAGCTAATGCTAAACCTTTCCTCTTCCGCTTCAACTAGCCTGTCAATCAGATCTCTATTGGCTGTCAGTTCAGGATATACATGGCTCATCCTATCAGTGACAACTCTCGCAATCTCCCCGAGGAAGGGCCTATCCAAACCCAGTCTTCTGCCAAAAAGACAGGCGCGACGCAACACCCGCCTCAGTACGTAGCCTCTTCCTTCATTCGAGGGCAAAACACCATCAGCAATAAGAAAAGTGGTAGCGCGACCATGCTCAGCGACTATCCTAGTCGCTCTGTCGACATCCTCATTCTGTCCATAGCTTTTCCCGCTCAAACGGCAGACTTGCTCCATCAGTGGTACGAAGATGTCGGTTCCATAGACTGAAGGTTTGCCTTGTGTAGCTGCCACAGTTCTTTCCAATCCCATGCCAGTATCAATATTCGGCTTAGGTAGAGAAGTGCGTTCTCCATTACGGTCCTGGTCATACTGCGTGAATACCAGGTTCCATATCTCAGAGAAGCGGCCGCAGTCACAGTTGGGCTTGCATTCAGGTCTGCCACAGCCGAATTCCTCTCCAAAGTCGTAATGGATTTCGCTGCACGGCCCACAAGGTCCTGAATCACCGGCAGGGCCCCAGAAATTGTCCTCTT
>CAZHQV010000264.1:0-2152 GCA_964534285.1 uncultured Dehalococcoidales bacterium | reverse complement strand
AACCACGTGCACGCTGGTTTTGAGACCGCCTACAGATACCGAACATCGTGTGATGAGGTGACCAACCCTACTACCACCCAGCCCACACATCTAAATTCCTGGCTACATAACAGCCATGACGGCACCGGGAAAAACGTGACCGACCCCAGTCTAGACCTCACTACTACTCAAACGGTCACTTGGGTCAGGCAGGAATATCTGGTCCCTGACTCCGAATATACCTGGGCGTTCCCCGATATTGCGGAAGGTGAGTCACCTGGTGCACATGCCGACATTGACGAGATAGTCGAGGTTAGCACTGGCTTGTCGGTCAGCCGCAGCGTAAACCAGACCAGCTTTCCACCTGCGGGTGGCACCCAAATACTGACCCTCGCCGTCCAACCCGAGGAGGAGATGGATAGGCTTGACATTCATGGTCGGACTGAGGTGGACGGGCTGGATATCGCCACTGTTACCGCGGTCTTGGGAGATAACATCGGCATCCATGGTGATCTTCGTGGCTTCCACGCAGGGATAGAGGAGCCTATCGTTGGCCAGCTCTACAAATGGGAAATAACCATTGATATTGGGCCGCTGCCGGCTGACTTCGTGGCGCTGGAATACATGCCAGAAACCAGTGTGCAAAATGTTGCTGTCATTGGCAGTGGCGAGTCCTACGGCAGCAGCCTGCTCGGAGAACTACGCAGCCTTGACGAAACTACGGTACTGGGTACATGGACGTGGGACACTACCGGCGAGTATCTGTGGGGATGGCATAACAGAGTGGCCAAGCGGATAGAAATGGGGGGATATGCTATACACGCCTACGTGGACGCCCCTACCCAGGAGACCATTGACGAAGCAATAGACACTGGCCTGGCATGGCTACTTACCCAGCAGCATGACGATGGCTCGTGGTACTGGGGAAACCCCGGAGAAGAAGAGGGACCCAGCGTGGGGATGACTGGCCTTGCCCTGTGGTGTTTCCTCCAGCAGGGTATACCCGAAAGTGAGCCCGCGGTCAGCGCCGGAATCGACTTCATACTTTCAAAGCAAAGAATTGATCCAGATAGAGATGATTTTGGCGTCATTCGTACTCATCACAGCACTTACGAGACAGCCATAGCCATACTGGCGCTGAGGGCGACAGGCAACCCGGCGTATCTGCAGCGGATAACATGGGCAGCAGATTATCTGGCTAGATGTCAGAACGACGAGGATGTTGTCTATCCACACTTCCCTGAGGGAATAGGCCCTGACCACTGGGCCTATGGCGGCTGGAGCTACCATTACGCTCACGAATCGGATCATATATGGATAGGGGGTCAGAAGATCTCTTGTGAGTCGTACGTCCGGTCAGACCTCTCCTGTACTCAATTCGCCATGATAGGCCTCAAAGCGGCTCAAGATGCTGGTGTGGAGTTGACTCACGATACCTGGGACGATGTATGGAATAAGGCCGATAGTTTCGTTACACGCTGCCAGAATGCTGACGGTGGATTCACCTACCAACCTCAGGAGGGCCCAAGCGATGCTGGCGGTTCCTACGGTTCGATGACCGCAGCTGGCGTCTGGTGTCTCGGGCTCGCTGATGTTCCTGTGGATGATTCACGGGTTCAGGCTGGACTTGCCTGGCTGGACTGCAACCACTTTTATGACCGTAATCCTCCGGGCTCAGGCCATCACAATCACTATTACTTCCTGTGGACGGCCGCCAAGGCCTTTGCCCTTTCCGACCGACCAGCGGTACTGGAAGAAGGCAACTGGTACTTTGATTACGCTGGCTACCTTCTAGCCAACCAGCAGGCAAACGGTCAGTGGATAAAGCCGCAATGGCCGGTCGACATGGATGATAGAGAAACCAGCCTCAACCGTAGCGAATATGCCCTGCTGACACTTGAAAAAGCGGTGTTACCTCCACCACTGCCGCCATCACCATACCAGCTTAAGACAGGTGCCATAGACGAATTAGAGCAGCTTCTGGCTCAAGACATTGGGGACGACGATCTGCAAGACGCTATTGACTACATTCACATGAGCCTTGGTGATGAGAGAGGCAAGGAACTGGGTAGCGAGGTCATCTGGCAGGCTTCGTATTATTTGGATCGTATAGATCGGATTAAAGGGGCAGATGTTTTCCAATACGAGGAAGAAGCTGCAGATAAGATGCTCG
>CAZHQV010000263.1:0-2163 GCA_964534285.1 uncultured Dehalococcoidales bacterium | reverse complement strand
GGTCTGCAATATCGACCTCTCCATCGCCCGCGACTACCATTCCCTTGAGCTTCTTGGAACCCATCACGCTGCCTGCTCCACCTCGACCAAAACAGCGGTAAACGGATCCTTCAGTAAACATGGCGGCCGATTTGATCAGCTGCTCCCCGGCCGGACCGATGGCTACTGTTGCCGCACCCTTTATCGGCAGGCCTCGCACCATGGCACGCTGTGCCTCCGCGGTCTCCATGCCCCACAACTCAGAGCCGTCTTTGAACTCTACCTCCCTGTTATGAATCACGATATAGGTGGGTGTGTCGGCAATTCCCCTCACGTCAATGGCCCACAAACCCGCCTTTTTCATCTGCTCGGCAAGGATACCACTTGCAATAGAGTAGAGATACGCACCGGTCAGCGGGGATTTCGTATTCAGGTTGCACTTGGAAGAGAAGGGAAACTTGGTCCCGCTCGCCGGACCTGCGGTAAAGATGAGATGATTCTCCTCTCCCAGGGGATCAGCCTTGGCAGGTACCGATCCATAGAGAAGAAAAGCGCCCAAGCCCCTGCCGCCGATATAGTTCCTTATGATATTTCTCGGAATCTCTTCAATGTAATAAGACTTTCTTGACAGATCTATGCGCACCATGGAATGTTCCATCTTCAGCTCCTTTCATTGTGCTTCTCTGTTCTATGAGCGCTTGTTTTCTTATTCATTGTCCTTTTTTTCCGTGAATCACAAACCTATTTATGCTTCTAGATCCATAGTCGCTATGACGTCTACACCCGTATCCAGAATATTGGGAATAATCACCTGCGCTCCCTTAACAGGAGGTTTCAACCTGGCCTTGGCTATAACGTTCATACAGTCCTTGACCGTATCCTTCGGGATAGCCTTGCTCAGCCGCACCGGTAATGCTGCTCTTATCTTACTCTCCACTATAACCGTCGCCGTAAGCATGTGCACGGGGGCTTTACCTCTGTCTCTATATGCCCTGCAAGCTTCTTCACTTCACCCGTTTTATCAAGCGTTACAGTGCCTCAACACCCCTTGAAACAGACGACACAGACAACTTCCGCCTCTGTCATCTTTTTCTTTGCCTCCTGCAAGATACCATTAACATACCTTTGCTTCGAATAAAACGGTTGACCACAAAATACCTGACACAAGATTTACCTGATAAGTACCTAGTCCTATTTCACTCCACTATCTATATCGGAGGATTGGCTATCCGTTACCACTTTGAAGCCTCAGCGTAATTCCCTTCTTTTTGTCCACTCGATTCCAGTTAAATTTCCAGACAGGAAGCGGCACTCTGTTGTTTGCAATCAATTTCCGATATGAACCGTTCCAGATCCTATAATCGCCCGACCAAGCTTCAAGAACCGTTCTAGAGCACGTGTGTTCTAACTGTAGGGAAACGCTAGGATAAAACCAAGACAAGGTAGAAGCCCTAACTTGACTTGGTGTAATCTTTTGTGGCACGACATACCGAATGGGATATTCAGCCTGTATGGATATATCTTCCTGCCTTTCACGCTCAGAGTGCTTTATGCTCCTTAAGATGCCCTGAGCAGCCTTCTTTCCTTCAAGGGCACAGAGATCATGCATGTCGGCTCCACGCAATATATTCCCTGCGGCGAAGATGTTGGGGATAGACGTCATGAGGTTCATGTCAACGAGAGGACCCGAAGTGGATGGGTCCCGCTCGATGGCCGTATGGTCGATCAACGCCGAATCGGGTCGGAATTTGCCGGCAAGGATAATCGTATCGCATTCTAGCTGGAAGACTTCTTGATCGGTTTTTTTTACCAACTCCACGCCCTCAACCCGCTCATGTCCCAAGATGGATTTCACCGAGGTGCCCGTGTGCATGGGAAAACTATAATAAAGGCCCATGGCTCTGGCGGCTAAGGGATATGTCTGAAGGTTGGGATCTTCTTCCACCATCCCAACAATGGACATGTCCGCGCGTTTGAGAGTCAGAACGCTCGATAGGGCCACGTGTTCGCTCCCAATGATGACAGCCCGCTTCCCGGGTCTTTGATGACGAAGGTTGACCATTTGCTGAAGTGTACCCGTGGTAAAGATCCCCGCAGATCTTTCCGCTGGAATCATCCTGGCCCCGCGTGAATTTTCGAAACATCCAGTGGCGAGAAGCACAAAACGAGATTCATAAGATCTCA
>CAZHQV010000262.1:0-2166 GCA_964534285.1 uncultured Dehalococcoidales bacterium | reverse complement strand
AAGCGAGCTATGTGAGGGCTGAGTTTAACTCTGATATTTTGCCCGTCTGATAATGGTAATTCAACTTGTCCGTCAATGCTAAGTATAGCCTTTTCTCTGTGGGCAATCTTCAGATCAAGAACGCTCTGCTGGGGTAGTACCACGGCGTGGCTTAATCCTAGATGGCAGGATATTGGTTGGAGCACGATTTCCTTGGATTGAGGATGAAGAATTGGTCCGCCAGATGCTAGAGAATAACTGGTGCTCCCGGTAGCCGAAGCTACAATTATGCCGTCAGCTCGATAAGTGGTTATCGCTGCGCCATCAATTTTGGCTTCTATGTTAACCAGGCGGACCGCTACACTGTGCAGCACCACATCATTCAAGGCATGAAAGCTCCTATCTGCGACCTGAGCCTCAAGCATAGCCCTTTCCTCAATCCAGCCTTTACCCTCAAGCAAATCGGGTAAATCGGATAAGATGTCATTACCATCTATCTCTGTTATAAATCCCAGCCTGCCCAGGTTTATACCCAAAATAGGTACCGACAGGGGGATTACGATTCGGGCAGCGTGGAGGATGGTGCCATCTCCGCCAATACTGAGAATTAACTCCGTGCTCGCAACCTGGGGTTTGGCTTTATCCTCATCCCAGGCTGAGCATCGCCATGAAGAAATTCCTCGAGAGGATAGAAACTCTTCCAGTTTCTCAGCTAAGTCTCGGGCTTTCTCCCGTAGCGGGTGATACAGAATACCAATACGCTTCACAGGTGAACGAAGTGTAGCACTGGCGAATTCTAGCTGTCAAACGAGTTAACAGAGTCAAATCATGTCGCTTAACAGGAATTAAGTACTGAATGCTCACTTCCCCTTGAACTTGGGCAAGGGTTTCTTCTCCAGGAAGGCTTTCACGCTCTCACGGTGGTCCTCACTCTGCCGGCATATCCGTATAGAGTCGGTCTCAATATCAAGCTGACGTGCCAGCCTGTCGAATAAGCCGCGCCATACCATCTTCTTGGTTAGCTCTATAGAAAGAGGTGCCTGTTGAATAATTTTGTGGGCTAATTCCCTGGTTGTCTTCATCAAGTCATCAGGTGGAACGGCCCTACTGACAAGGCCGATTCGCAACGCTTCGGCGGCATCTATCAACTCGGCAGTGTACATTAATTCCAGAGCATTAGATATTCCGGCAGCTAGAGGCAGGTAAAATGTCAGGCCGAAGTCAGGCACCAGTGCTCGTGCCACCTGGGCGACACCAAACCTGGCTGTCTCCGAGGCTATTCTGATGTCACAGCTCAATGCTAGAGATAGGCCGGCGCCAACACAGGGCCCGTTTATGGCGGCAATGGTTGGTTTCGGCAGTTTGGGAAAAATATCAGCAACGGGCCACCCGGTTACCTGGAGCCTATTGAAGCGCGATTGCTCGGTAGCTCCGGGCAGCGATTGCAGGACCGAGACGTCAGCGCCGGAACAGAAACCACGTCCAGCACCGGTAACAATCAATACCCTGATATTGTCATCGTGGGCTACTTCATCTACCGCCAGAGCGAGGTTCATACCCATTTTCACGGTAAGGGCGTTCAATTTATTCGGTACATTGAGTGTCAAAGTGGCAATGCCGCAATCATCTTTTTCCAGTAGCAGGTCTTCATACTCCATCCTGTTTCACCTCCTATTCGCTTGACTGGTTGAAAAGGGCAATTATAACAGAGGCAGATTCTTTGACTGTACGGCAGCCCCTTAGCATATTCGAGGCAGCAATTCCCCGGATAGCATATCAACGATTCGAGAAGGGCCGAGCTTCGTTTTCATTACCACCTTCCCTGGGTGCTCGTCGGTAACCTCACCGATGATGGCCGCGTCTCTACCGTATCCATTCTTCTTCATTTGAGTGAGAATCTTGTCGGCATCTGCGGGGTCAGTTATAGCTACCAGTTTGCCTTCATTAGCCACGTAAAGGGGGTCCAGTCCCAGTAGCTCGCAGGCGGCTTTAACCTCTGGCTTTACCGGTATCTTTTCCTCATCTACCACTATACCTACTTTGGATTGTCGGGCTAGTTCGTTGAGCGTGGTTGCCAGTCCACCTCGGGTAGGGTCGCGGAGACAATGAATACTGGATGAGACCTCCAGCATCTGAGACACCAATTTGTTCAATGGAGCACAGTCGCTTTCCAGAGTCATGGAGAAC
>CAZHQV010000261.1:0-2172 GCA_964534285.1 uncultured Dehalococcoidales bacterium | reverse complement strand
TGCCGGCGTAGCTGCCGGGAGGGTACTGCAGGCCGGTGGACATGCCAACTGCGCCCTCCACCATTCCCTGCCTTATCATGGCCTGCATTTTCCCCATGTCGTCTTTGGTGGCAGGACGGTTCTCCCATCCCACGGTCTCCACCCGGAGACAACTGTTGGGGATGAGGAAAGCGATGTTCCCCGAGGTCTTGTGGTTGAACTGCTCCAGGTATTCAGCAACTGATCCCCAGTTGTAGTCGATCTCGGGGTACCCGTCCAGGCCTGAGTTGCGCACAAGCATCATTTCCATGTTCTTCTTCGACAGCGGCGCGTATCCCAGGCCATCGAGTCCCACTATCTCCGTGGTTACTCCCTGCCTTATCTTGGGCTCATTCAGTGGCTCCGACAGGGCCATGAGCCCGGAATGCGTGTGAACGTCGATGAAGCCCGGGGCCACTATGCAGCCTGAAGCGTCAATGGTACTGGTTGCCTGGAGGGATGACGTGTCACCCGTGAGGACATTGACTTGATCATCTGCTATGGCGACATCAGCCCGGTAGCCGACGTTTCCCGTGCCGTCAACAACCGTGCCGCCTCTTATCAGTACGTCAAACATTTCGGTCTCACTGTCCTTGCTTCTTTCGTCGGTCCTTGCTTGCCGCTCGCCGTCTCGCTGGAGGAGTTGGCTTCGCACAGGAGGTATGACGGAGTGGCCACAGGGGGATGAAAATGGTACACCGCGAGGAGGCTACTAGCCACAGCCTACGCCTCTCATCCTCAGAGGCTCTCCGGGAAGGGCGCCGGTGTGTTTCCCCTTTTCCACTACCATTGTGCCATTCACGAAGACGTACTCTATGCCCAGGGGGAACTGTTTCGGGTTGGCGAAGGTAGCTACGCCGCTTACGGTAACGGGGTCGAAGACCACAATGTCGGCCTTCATGCCGTCCCGCAGGATGCCTCTGTCTGCCAGCCCGAACCTCTGGGCCGGGAAGGAGGTCATTTTCCTGATTGCCTGCTCCATGGGCATTATCTTCTCATCTCTTACCAGCTGGCCCAGTATCTTGGGATAGGTACCGTAGGTTCTAGGATTGGGCATTCCTCCTATGCGCAAGCCGTCGGTTATGAACATATGCGCCGGGTGCGTCATAATCGCCTTCACGTCATTCATGTCGCCGGTGAAGGTGTAGAAGGCTACCTGCAGGTCTTCTTCTAGCAACAGGTCACAGATTGTGTCCCAGGGGTCCTTGTTGACTCTATCGGCAACTGCCGCTAGCGTCAGCCCCTCGCACCACCTGTTCCTCTCCGTCTTCACGGCGCTTATCACGACTTGTTCCACCGCGCCGGTCAGCTTGGTACCCTGGCCTCGCATTCTGTCTCTGTCTTCCTTACTCTGAAGTCGCTTCAGTAGCTCGTACGGGCCGCCGCTGTGCGCCCAGAAAGGGATGGCCATGCTCAGGTAACTGCTACCGGCAGGCCATGGGTAGGAGTCGAAGGTGAGGTCAACCCCCTTTGCCCTGGCATCGTCCACGAGTCGCAACATCTTATCGGTTTGGCCTCGAGTGGCTAGGTTTGTGGCGTAATGGGAAAGGTGCATCGGACAACCACTGCGGGCTCCTGTTGCCACGGCCTCTCGAAACCCGTCGAAGGTGCCATCTCCGAGGTCGTATCGAACGTGCGTCACGTAAACCCCGCCGCACTCGGCCACGATCCGGCACAGTTCAACCAGCTCCTCAGTGCTGGCATAGATACCGGGAGGGTACGATAGCCCGGTAGAGAACCCGACGGCCCCTTCCTTCATCCCTCGCCTTATCATCTCCTGCATTGTCTTTATCTCGTCACTGGTCGCCTGGCGGTTGTCCCATCCCACTGTTTCTACCCGGAGACAGCTGTTGGGTATGAGGTAGGCCACGTTGATTGAGGTCGTGTGGTTGAAGCGGTCGAGGTATTCGGCCACTGAACTCCAATTGTAGTCCAACTCGGGATAGCCGCTCACTCCTGACCAATAGAGCAGCATCATTTCGAGATTCTTCTTTGACAGCGGAGCGTATCCCATGCCATCGAGGCCCAACATGTCGGTGCAGACCCCTTGCATTACCTTGGGCTCGTTTAAGGGTTCGGACAGAGCCATCAAATCGGAGTGGGTATGGACGTCGATGAAGCCGGGAGCCACTATGCAGCCTGCGGCGTCAATGA
>CAZHQV010000260.1:0-2238 GCA_964534285.1 uncultured Dehalococcoidales bacterium | reverse complement strand
GGTACAAGCCTCAGGCACTTAGCGATCCCGATCTTGGCCAGCCTCTCCCGGTCGATCCCCTGCTGCTCGATGAGGACTTCCCAGATAGATATCACTCCCAGAATCCACTTATAGGGCTGCTTCTGAGGGATATCGAGGCTGTCACACCACTGCTGAAATGTCTCGAACTTATAGACTCCCCAGAGTACTTCATCCTGGACCTGCTTGAATAGTCGGCCCATATCGATGAAACATAGCTCGGCCATTCTCGCCAGCTTCACGATCTCGTTGGTGACCGCTTCGGCCTTCTGCTCCAGCGCTGTGGGTCCCTTCGGGTCCTTGATTGCGTCAGCTTTCTTTGCCATTCCACTCCTTCAAATTTGCTCCCAGCGTCACTATGACGCATAGGGCTTTTAGCTTGCATCCCCGACACTTCGCTCTGTCAGACTCATAGATGTGCCCCAGGCACTCAGGGGTGTCTGGCATAAGGAAGCGCGGGAGATCGTCGCCTTTGTATCCGGAGTATTTCATTGCCTTGCTCTTTTCTAGCTGCTGCCAGTCGGGAGCCCCAACCCGGCGAGAGTGACCTTCCATGGGGACTCCCGACTGGCTATCTACCTAGTCTTGGTCAGGCCCAATAGCTTTATCTACTATCCCCTGTAGAACATCAATCGCTTGAAGTAGAGTCTTGCCTTTAGGTAGCCAATCGTCCTTGACCGATACGATCTCCAGAGCACGATGCGTATCAGCCTTATCAAAGCCCAGATTTCGCGCAAGCCCCCAAAATACGTTCCATTGAGCTGTCGATGGGTTACAGGTGGCAAGCGGATTGGCGTTATCCGTTGAGTCGCTGTGCGGTGGGGCTACAGTGGCCGGCCAAGGATTCTCGCTTGCGGGCAATATCTCCCCTGACTTACTGTTCACCACTTGCCCGTCGATGTGAATGTCCTCTATATCCTGAGTAAACAGATCAGATAGTCTGCCCGCTGAAAGCGAAGCATCTACTAAGGCCCGCTTCTTTGCCATCTTCAGGATCGTGTTGACCTGAGAATATACATCATCATTCGGAACCCGGCCTATCTTCTGGTCCTCGATCGCGAGGTCTCCATCATTAAACTTTGCCCCACAACCGCCCTTCTTACTGAAGCAGAGCCACCCACCCCCATATTCCTCTTTGCCCTTGATAATGGCCTCAGAGCCGCAGTTTGGGCATTTCCGGCTTGCCTCACGCCATCTGTACTTGGACTCCATGCTATTACACTCGCCCAGCCCCTCGCTTACGGTATTGCCGGATTTGACATTAACCAATCGGCATTTAACCTGATAGTTGAAAAGGGGCCTTTCCCAATCCTCTTGGCTCAGAAGGATATCGTACTCGTCGGCAAGCCCCAGGAGCTTCGCTATCTTCTCAGCCCCGGGCTTCAATAGTGTGGGTTTGTTGGTTCCTGGGATCACGCCATAGTCGTGTCCTTCGATCATGTTCGCTTTGGCAATCGCCTGGAAGCGGATGATAGCTTGCATATCCTTCCTGAAGCTATCCTCATCCGGTAGTGCTAGAGCTGTTGACTGTTGTTTCTCCATCTCGGTCTCCTTTCATATTACAAGATTCCTGCCTTGCCACGACTTTGCAAAGCTCCCCGCTGATGTCGCAGCGGTCGGCTCCGAAGTAATGCTCGCAGGATATGGCTGGTTCTGTGGGCATCTTCTAGGTCTCCTTTCTATTCTTGCCGTTGTTTTTACTCCGATCTGGATGCCTTAGAGTGTCATTAGACCATCTTTTATTAGCTGTCTCTAATGTCTCAATGGTAAATTTCAAGATTGTTCTTTGTTGAGGTAATGTGAATGGGGACAAGATGTTCAACACCTTGCCCACAGCCTTAACCTTTTTTTCTTTAAGTCCTAATGCTTCCGAGCGAGGGCGTTTCCCGTTCTCCCCAGGTTCCTCCAGTAATTTATCTTGCAAATCCTTTGGTAACTCACCAAAGTGAACGGTCGCCAGTTTTTTCTTTTCATCCTCTTTTGCCATCCGTATCACATCATCGCTTAATCTATTTTCTCCCCTCATTTCCCCTCTACCCCTTTCTATTCATAGCGCTATGAACTCATTAAGCTTCTTAGATGTTTTATTTGCCATTCTTCTTCAGCTTTCCACGCAGCATCCCTCGCAGCCCACGCAGCAGCCCACGCAGCATCCCTCGCAGCAGCCCTCGCAGCAGCCCCCGCAGCAGTTAACTCCTTTTCTGTAGCATTGCTGTGGGC
>CAZHQV010000259.1:0-2240 GCA_964534285.1 uncultured Dehalococcoidales bacterium | reverse complement strand
GGGCATCATTCCTTGATAACGAGGTTGATATGTATGAGGCGGGTTCTCAAGCAGGAGATATATCGCTATACCACACAGCTGTCGATTATCTGGTATGGGTGAACGAATAGGCTGATAACAAATCAAATGTTAAGGAGGGCAATATGGGGACTAATGCGATCATAGGTTATGGGGCGACACTCAAAAAGGGTGATGATGCCATCGCTGAGTTGACGAGTATCAGCGGGCCATCGCAGAGTGCGGACACTATCGACGTCACTAGCCACGATAGCAGCGATAGTTACAAGGATTACATCGTTGCGCTGCTGGATGCTGGTGAGGTATCGATAGAGGGCAATTTCTACCCTGGCGATAGTGCTGGTCAGATTACGATGCACACCGACTTCCAGGCTAAGAATAAGGTGGAATACGTGATTACCTTGTCAGATACGACGACCACCTGGACTTTCAATGCGTATATCACGGCCTTCGAAACTTCGGCACCGCATGATGGATCGACTGGTTTCTCGGCAACGCTGAAAGTGACTGGCAAGCCGACCTTGGGTATCACGGCGAGCACTGGCTTGACCGATCCGTGGTTCTCCATCTCGGAGAGCGCTGTTGTAGTTCCGGATGCAGCGGGCGCTACATACACCTACGTCGCTACAGTGCTGACTGCTGTGACCTCAGTTACGGTTACGCCGACTGCTGCGGCAGGGACTATCACCGTCGATAGCAATACAGTGACGAGTGGAGAGGCGAGCAGTGCTATCGCTCTAGGCGATGCGGGTACTGTCACCGAGATCACCATAGTTGTAACGGAATCGGGCAAGAGCCCGAAGACCTACACCATTTGGCTGACAAGGGCTGCTGCTGAATAGGCTGGACTGCGTGGGGGCCTGTCTTTGGCGGGCCCCCACTAAACAGAGAAAGGAGAGATATGACAGTTGAGAAGGTACTACCGGCATTAGAGATTGAGCTTGGCGGCAAGGTGCGCCAGCTAAAAATGAGCCTGGGGGCGATGGCGAGGTTCGAGAAGGCGACTGGCCTGAATATGTTTGCACTCGGCAAGGGCTGGAAGGGATCAGCCACGGAGATGCAGACTTTGTTGTGGGCTTGCTTTGCGGCCGATGAGCCTGATTTGCAGCCTGAGACAGTTGGAGATTGGGTTGATGTTGATAGCATTGAGCATATCAATAATATGCTGTTTAAGGCATTAGGACATGCCAGTGCTGAGGGGGAAGAGGCCGACCCTTTAGCCAACGAGAACCCCCCACCTGGCTAGAGCTCTGGAGTTTCGGGAGGTCATATCTAGGGCTTAGCGAGGATGAGTTCTGGGACTTGACTCCCTGGAAGTTGAATGCCCTTGCAGAGCGATACCTGGAGAAGCAAGAAATTGAGGATGCAAGAGTTGGGAGAATATGCGCGGTGATTGCCAATGTGTTTCGAGACTCAAAGAAGCGGGCGCGGGCATATCAGCCACAAGACTTTATGCCGCACAAGCGCACTGTGCTGACTGAGGACCAATGGCGACAGCGCCTAATGGCGTTGAACGCAGCCTTTGGGGGAGACGTATTAGATGGCTGATATGGAGAAGTTATACGCTGTAGTCGGTGCAAAGACGGCTGGCTTCTCGTCTGGCATGGATAAGGTTGACAAGCGCTTAGCCACATCGCAGGGCAAGTTTAGCACCTTCGGAACCAAGCTCGCCAAGATTGGCAAGGTGGGCTTGCTAGGCCTCGTGGCAACGGGTGTAGCGGCAAGCGTGGCAGGCGTCAAGATTCATGCCGACTTCGCTTCAGCCATGCGCGAAGTGAATACGATGATGGGGCTAGGCGAACAGGAGTTTGCCGCATTCAGCGATGAGGTTATGAATCTGGCAAAGACGATGGGTGTCGATGCCAGCGATGCCGCCAATGCTTTGTATCAAGCAATCTCTGCCGGCGTCCCTAAAGAGAACGCTATTGATTTCCTCCGCATTGCCACGGAAGCAGCCATAGGTGGGGTAACGGACACAAAGACAGCCGTAGACGGTCTGAGCACCGTCCTGAATGCGTTTAAGCTGCCAATGGAGGATGCGCAGAAAGTTGCTGATATCATGTTCACCACAGTTAAGGGTGGCAAGACTACCTTCGAGGAACTATCCGCCTCAATGTTTAACGTCGCACCTATGGCTGCCTCAGCCGGTATCTCATTCGATACAGTTTCGGCGGCTCTGGCTACCATGACGAAACAAGGTATACCGACAACGCAGGCTACAA
>CAZHQV010000258.1:0-2253 GCA_964534285.1 uncultured Dehalococcoidales bacterium | reverse complement strand
CTACACGGAGCGGGCTGGAACGGGGCCACGGCTCAGTGTAGACGACCTGGTAGTGGGCCCACTTCTTGGCCGTGTAGACGGAAATGTTGTCCTTGATGCGGGCGATTAAAGATATGGGGCCATTATCGAAAATGTTGGCTACTTCGCCCATTGTTTTTACCTCCTTACATCGATTTTTCTAGAGGCTATGGCTTTTCAAGCCTAGCTATTCAATTTTCAGGTGAGGGGGAGGGATTGTTACCCTCCCCCTACTTATTTGTTGCTTCTCACGCGTCAGGTTAAGAGATTAAGGATGCGGGAGCTAGCTTGCGATACATGACGTGCAGGCTAACAAGCTCCCCAGCAGCCATAGCTACACCAGCGAATCCCCATTCGATGTCTTGACCTGGACCAGCCACTACTCCGAAGGTCAAGGTAGCAGCAACCAAGGCAAGCAGTGTAGGCATCGGCGCGATTGCGGCGCCTGGTGTTAGCTTGACATAGTTACCGAGGGGGCTAACGACAAATGTATCTGCTGCCGCTGGACCTAAGGCAAGCAAGGCGGCATCCATAAGTGCGGCGCCTATCGTAACGTGAGTGGTGGTGGCACCGACGAGTGCAGTGTCGCAGTACTCGATGATACCCGTGATATAAACCGGCCCACCGGTTATAGCGAAGATAGGCTGCAGTAGACCAGCACCATAAATTGCCGGCACAGACTTGACAACATTTACCTTATCTGTCCAGATTCCAGCGATTAATGATTTTAGACTCATTGCTTTTTCTCCTTTCACCCCTTTCGGGGTTATTTGCCTAGATTAAGCTATTTCGACTTTTACAGTTAGGCTACAACTATCCCAGCGCCCTCAAACAGGAAGTTATCGATGTGCACCGGGGTCACTCCAGCGATGACCTGGCACAGGACCTGGATGGCGAAAAGCTCCTGGGGATCGATAACCACGGGCTCCGAGAAGAAAGCGGCTGTCTCTAGCCTTGTTCCCAGGGGCTGCATGTCAAACTGGGCCTGGATGTTGCCGGCTACGCCGCCTCTCCGGAAGATCAGACGCGAGACAGGAAGCACTGCCGCATCAACGGAAACCCCATAGCAGACCATCAGCCTGCCTGCGGGGAGCGTATAAGCTGGGAGTGCGTTCAAGCAGGTGTAGACCGTGCCGATAGCCGCCAGGGCTATCGTCTGCCAGAAGTCCTGGGCAGCCGCTGCAACGAAGTCGGTCAGGGGGGCCAGCTCACGCTGGTCTATCGTCTTCGGCCATACGCCGGTCTCGATGAAGGCTTTAATCGCTGCGACTCTGGCACTCTTATTGCCTATCGGGATGCCCTGCAGGCCGGGGACGTCGGAATTGATATCACCGATGCTCTTCAGTCCGCACCTCTCCAGGCCGGCTGCCAGAGCCTTCGTCCGGTATTCCTTCTTGTCAGTAAACGTCATATCGTTGGACATAACCAGATAATTTCTTGAAGCCATTGCGTATACCTCCTTTGACTTCTTTTAGATTATTTGCTTTCCAGCTTCATCTAGAAAGCATGTGGAGCTACTGCCTCGAACTCTTGCTGATAGCTCCTATCAGCAGCTCTGCCACTTCCCAACGCCTTCGCCTTCATTTTCTCATTGAGTATCCTCTGTGCCTCCTGGACCGCAGACGAGTCTGACCCCCTCTTGCCACCGGCACCCAGTGCCTTGGTTAAACCGTAGGCGAATCTCGGCAGGTCATAGAGGAAGCCATGAGAGACGTGCTCTTCCCAGCGTTCGTACCGCCTCATCCAGCCAAAGACGCTCATGAGAGTGGCGGTGAGACCGACGCCAAGGTAGGTGTAGAAGGATGCTTTCTTGAACACATCCTTTGCCCCGATCTTGCCCTCGTCGATACGTTTGTTATCCCACCACTCGGTAAGGGTAACAGCACCGCCGTAGGCGATTTCCCCGAAATCCTCGATGCGAATCATAGTTCTTCCCTCCTTTTTCGCATTACCGCACTCGACTTGTGCGGTTGGGGCGAACACATCGGCTAAAAATAAGAGAGGGCGAACTCTCCATAGACTTTTCAGCCTAGTGTTCGCCCTCTCTTTGGTTTACAATATTTAGGATAGACTAGTTTTTTTTCTTTGTCAAGTACCTCCTTCTTACTTCTTTTTTTTACCAGCTAAAACAGCAACGGTTCCAACTGCAAGGATCCCGACGCCGCCGGCTATGGCCCAGGGCAGCCAGGAAACCCCTGGCGGCGCTATCTCCTCAGCCAGCATGTCACAGTAGTC
>CAZHQV010000257.1:0-2256 GCA_964534285.1 uncultured Dehalococcoidales bacterium | reverse complement strand
GACATGGCTGGGGTCAAAAGGAACGGAAGTATTGCTTAAGCGGGCCAGAACATCTGTGACGGAGACGCCCAGAATAACAGCATACAGGACAATGCCCACAGTAACGTGGAGCTAATAAGGTATTAGCCTTCCGATATCGGTGAAGGACTGGTTTTGGGGTAACGAGATAACGTCACCAGTTCCTATGGTGGCAGCCCGACTGATTATGCTGCAGCGCTCGAACTGATAGAGGCTGCTCGCCTTCTTCCACCATGGATCATATTCTCCACATCAGCTATCAATGTAAAGTGTTCTATATTGACCTACTATACTATAATTTGGGTGATGGAAGTTAAAATTTACTCAGATGCTGCGGATTTCCTTGTGAAAACCGGTGACCTGCTTCGTTCTGACGAAGCTCGTTACGGTCTCATTTATGGTATTGCCCGGTTAGTGGGTGCTGATCCACACCACTACGGAGACGAAAACCCATTGTTCTACATAGTGAATGACAGCAATGGTATTAGTGCACTCGCCTGGAGGACTCCGCCATATCCGGTCGGTCTGGCTTGGCATGCCGGTGACCCGGAAAAAACCGTTCTACCGTTGATTGAAGCCGTCCACAACCGCTGGGCAGAAATACCTGGGGTTGCCGGGCACAGACAAGTGACAGACCCCTTTGCGGATAGATGGTGCAAGCATTTTGGGACCTCCATAAAATCAACAATGGCACAGCGTATCTACCGTCTTGATTCCGTAAATAACATCGCTTCCATACCCGGTCATATGCGACTGGCAACGCTGGGAGATAAGGATTTGGCATCTGCATGGACCCGTTCTTTCATGGTGGACGTGGGAAGTCCAACAAACCCGAATATACCCGAGCGGGACGCTACTCCACTTATTGAAAAGGGTCTAATTTATCTATGGGAAGAATCGGGAAAACCTGTCTCTATGGTGATTAAAGATCGCCCGACTGACCATGGTATGTCAATTAGCCTTGTTTATACACCGCCGGAACTCCGCCGAAACGGTTATGCTTCAGCCTGTGTGGCCGGTGTCTGCCGGGATATACTGAAAAGCGGTTATGACTTCTGTACGCTCTATACAGATTTGAGCAACCCTACGTCTAATTCTATCTATATGAAGATTGGATTCAAGCCGGTCTGTGATTCCGTTGAGTATGCCTTTTCGTCGCCTCTTCGGCGTAATTCAGTTTAGGAAAGGCAAACCTATGAATGATAGACGTGTAGTTATTGACATCATACCCTGCCAAGTTGATTGGAAGGATAGTGTTGTCCCAAACTCATGATACGGAAGACACATCCAATCTCATACGCAGATATATATTCCTTTATACGTCGCAGGGGGAGAATCTTTCTCCCCCTGCGATGCATGTCATATCATCCGGTGTTGCTGTCTAATCTATCGTCTCGTTAATCCAGTCTAGCACCTCGGGGATGTCTACACGTTGAGCATAGGTTACACCGTCACAGTTGGCATTAGTAACGAAGGAATTGTTAGCTATGACAATGTTGGTTCCAGCTAAGAGTATGGGCCCTCCAGAGTCACCAAAGGTTGTACCACCCTTGCCCTGGCCAGGATTAGCTGTCAGCTTCACGAACATATCGCTAATACGACCTTGACCAGGTACTATCTGCGCGGAAGCATAGCACCGCATTCTATCCCACATCCATCCATTATAAGGTGATATCCCACCACCCCTTTGCTGCTCATTGACCCCGTATCCAACAAGGTCCACACCAGCCATATTTGAGAGAGTATCTACCAGATTCGCATCGGGAAGTGATGCATATTCAGCCAGTACTATCGGCTCGCTGAGTATCACTATGCCCACGTCATAAGCATCGAATTCCGGCAATCCTGGACCTGGAGTAGCACGATAATCTGGGTGAGTATAGATTTCCGATGCTTCAACAGCCCAGGTTCCCGGGAAGGGATAGTCGGTGGGATTACCAGTATAGGGCGGGATATCTGCGGAATTAGTCACACGGCCGCCGGACGATCCATAGGTTCCGTGTCCTGCCGTTATAACTACCGTAGGAGAGATTAGGAATCCAGTTGTACGCCATGCAGGTGCTCCCCCCACATCGAAGACACACATGACGACATATGGATGGTCATCATTGTCAGGTGTCCCGAACTGAATTGCTCCAATTGGCAAAACTGTACACAAGATAAACGCAACACTTAAAACAAGTGCTAACACCGGTATCCTTGTCTTCTTCATCATTCTCGTTCTTCACTCCTTTCATA
>CAZHQV010000256.1:0-2265 GCA_964534285.1 uncultured Dehalococcoidales bacterium | reverse complement strand
TGCCATAGAGGTCATTGCGTCGATAGCTTAGTATTTGCTCCAAGCCCTCACCATAATGTGAGGTCAGTATCTCTGAGGCGTAGGTGGGGCTAACGGTGGTCACAATGTCAGCGAGAAGGATTCCTTGGCTCATGAAGTTAAGCGATGGCTCAGGGGCACCAGATGGGATGTATTCCTGCCATACAGAAGAGAGGCCGGAGCGTACGGAGAATTCTTGGTCAAAGGCTCCCTGATAAGCCAGATTGTGGATGGTGAATATGCAGGGCGGCGCCATATTTGCTTTCTTGAGCCACAAAGGGGCTAATGAAGTATGCCAGTCGTGGCAATGGACAATGTCGGGGCGAAGATCGAGACGGGAAAGAAGGCTGGGGATGCTTAGCGAAAAAAAGAGAAAGCGGTCTAGATCATTCTCGGTATAAATCTCCTCGATTCCAAAGTGACGCTCGTTTTCCACCAAGTATACCGGTATGCTTCCTTTTAGCGTGGTCATTTTCAGGGCTGCCTGCTCACAGTGCCCCATAAAGCTCACGCCGATGTTGGTCCCCTTAATGTCTTGGACGCTGGCCTTCATGCTACCGTATTTGGGCAGTATCAAAGATGGCTCATGTCCCAGGTCGTGGAGAGCTATGGCCAGTGAACTCGTGACATCTGCCAAGCCTCCTACTTTGGCTAGGGGGAAAGCCTCCGAGGCAATGAACAGAATTCTCACTGTTGAAACTAGGCTTTCAGAACCTCTTTGCCGTCTATGGAACTACCGCTGGGAATAAGGAGGGTAGAGAAATCGCTCTCCAGTACCCCGGAATTGATTCTGCAGTTTCGCCCCACTTTCAACCCCGGGGGTAACCTTGCTCCTTTGCCAACTACAGTGATGCCACAATTCAGGTAGCGGGGCTCGTCCTTATTGGGTACATAGTCATCGCCGTAGCCAATACAGCATCCTCGTGCGATATAACATTGCTTGTCAACGATGGAGTAGTGTACAACGGCGTCCTGACTGATAATGGTATCGTCAAAGACTATAGAATCTATTACCTGGGCTCCTTCTTCCACGTAAACAGAGGGGGAGAGCACGGAATTGAACACCTTGCCGTTTATGATACAACCATGGCTTACAAGGCTTCTGTTTATTTGGGCATCTGGACCCAGCTTTACCGGAGGCATGTTTACCGAAGGCGTCCTTATTCCAGTCTCAGGTTCGTAAAGATCAAATGGGGGCAGATCAACGATTAGGTCCATATTGGCTTGCCAGTAGGCTTCAATTGCGCCGATATCACGCCAGTAGCCGTGATACTCATAGCCATAAACCTTGTATTTGTCGATTGCCTCAGGGAAGACTTGACTGCCAAAATCCTGCAATCCGCGGCGGTGGGCGTCTTCCAAGACTTCGAGGAGGATATTCTTATCAAAGGCATAGATGCCCATGGAAGCTAAGTTATTCTTCGGTTGTGACGGCTTTTCCTCGAAGGCAACCACTCTCTCACTATCCAGAGTTACAATGCCAAAGCGATTGGCTTCAGCCAAAGGCACTTCTGTGACCGCGACGGTGATGTCAGCTCCTTGGCGAATATGAAATTGGATCATGTGTTCATAATGCATGGTATAAACATGGTCTCCTGAGAGAATGAGGACCTGATCAACACGGCTGTCTTGTATGAAGGGGAGGTTCTGGTAAACAGCATCGGCAGTGCCCCCATACCAGTGCATTTCTCCATTCGTGCTTACATAGGGGTAGAGCAAAGTAATTCCACCGACTCTCCGATCGAGATCCCAGGGTTTACCCACACCAATATGGCGTGCTAACGAGCGAGGATTATATTGTGGTAGAACAGCCACTTTGCTGATCCCGGAGTTGACACAATTGCTTAAGGTGAAGTCAATGATACGATATTTACCGGCGAAGGGGACTGCTGGCTTGGCACGCTTTTCTGCCAGCACACTTAATCTTTTTCCCTCCCCACCCGCGAGAATCAAAGCCAATACGTTCTTCATTTGCCTCCCATACTCATTGATAGCCAATTCTATTCTAACGCCTCGCTGATGGCATGTCCAGTTCTGTTCAATCCAGCCAGAGGACTTGAAGCAGCACGTTTGCTGTCACTACAGCTGCTACTGAGAAAGGCACCCGGCACCGCCAATGCCAATGGCTAGATTCCTTAACATGAAGTATCACAATCCTCCCATCTTTGGTAAAATAGGAAACAATAGATACCATTGGCTTATGGGAGGTGAAGTAGTTATGGTGACTAACAAAGAGATATATCAGTC
>CAZHQV010000255.1:0-2267 GCA_964534285.1 uncultured Dehalococcoidales bacterium | reverse complement strand
TTCTCTCCACCCTCAAACCGGGCGCTGACGAAGCTGGCAAGTTCGGGCTGGCCATAGCGGAAATTCAGACCATCGCTGGTGGAGGTGCAGGAGACAGCGCTCGACTGTCTAATGACATTATCAACATGTCCGACGCGATCGGCAAATCCTCACGGGATTTGGCGGAAGCCTTCTATCAGACCTTGTCGAACCAAGTCGTCGAGGTAGGTGATGCTCTAAACTTCACTTCTGAAGCCGCTAAGCTGGCGACGGTCACGTCCGCACAAACCAAAGACGCAGTGAACGCGCTGGCGTCTGTGATGAACTCGTACGGCTTTGAAGCCGAGCGGACCAATTACATTGCTTCCACCTTGTTCAAGACGGTTGAGCTGGGTCGATTGCGATTAAGCGAGATCGCCAACGTCATCGGCCGTGTCACTCCGCTTACCGCCGCGATGGGGGTGTCGTGGGAAGAGACCGCCGCTTCGATCGCCGTCATGACTCGGCAAGGTGTGCGCGCGGACACTGCCATCACCCAGTTGCGTGCTGTGATGACTAAGCTCATCAAACCCACCTCTGAGGTCAGCGCAATCTTTAGGAAGTGGGGTGTCCAAGACGGTCGACAAGCCGTCGAAACTTTCGGCAGCATGCAGGCTGTGCTCCGTAAAATGTCCAAAGAAGTAGGGAACAGCTCGGCCGAGATGGCCAAGTTGCTTCGTAATATCCGTGCCATTGTTGGTGAACAGGGTATTATGGCCGAAGAGGGTAAGCTCATCGAAGAAGCCATGAAGGCTATATCCGAGAGTTCCACTGAGGCAAGTAAGCAGTGGGAGAAGTTCTCGAAGTCAGACGCCCAGCGACTCGTCATAGAGATGAACGAGTTCAAGAACATTTTGATCAGGGCTGGCATCGACTTGCTTCCTACGCTTGCCAAAGGAATGGAAATCCTCACCAACAGGACCCGTAATTTGGTGTATGGGTTCAAAGAGTGGTTTGGCGTCTTAGGTCCAATCGCAATACAAATGGAAGTAATGAAGCGAATAGCTGTGGACTTCAGGGATGAGATGGAGAGAAAGAGCAAGGAGTTTGATGAAAGACAGCGAAAGCGATTTGAAGGGCTTGCAACTGCCAACGCGAAATACTACGCAGAGATTCAGCGAAAAGAGCAGACGTATGCAGACACCAGAGATCGAAGAATCGCCGGTGCCACCGCACTTGTTAACCGACAAGCCAAAGCGATCGTAAGCTACTACACTGACGCTACCAACAGTCTCAAGAAGTTTATTGATAGTATCAATGACACCATCGAGAGTAACACCGACAAGATCGCGAACATTCAACAAGATATAGCTGACACCCAGTTGAAAGTTCAGCTATCCAAGTACACGGATGTCTATCAAAAGATTCGGGTTCTTGATGACGCTCTCAGTGCTCAGCAGCAGAAGTCCCTAGACGCGTTCAGCAATATCGACGCGACCAAGGAAAGCATCAAGCGTTACGAGGTAGAGAGTGCCAGGACAAAGGAACTCGCCAAGCAAAAGATTCAACTCGCTGAGCAAGGTGGTCACCACGCATACATCGCCAGATCGGCGGAAGACCTCTCAAGAGCCCAGCGGCAGGATATCGAGGCATACGAAAAACAGAATCGACTCCTCAATGAGGTTCAGCCGCGTCTTGAGAAGATCAACGATACTCGACAAGAGGGGGCTCGTAAGCTTGTCTTGCTGGAGAAGGAGTTGGCTAACTTGGTCAAGTCTGGTTCCCTCAGTTCAAATGACGAGGAACTAAAGAAAAACGCGGAGGAACGGTATAAGGAAATTCGCAAGGCGATGGACGAAATCGTCAAAGGCGACGGCCGGGACAACAAGTTCCTGCAATCCCTTGGTCTAGAAAAGAATATGACCAAAGTCACAGACGCATTAAATACCGCTCTGGACGCTGCGCATAAAGACTGGAAAGCGGAGGTAGCGATAGCTGTCGCCGAGTTCGAATCTGCACAGGCAGTGTTGAAAGTCGCCCTAGACATCCAGGACAACCTGGATACAGCCGCATCAGAGATTGGCATCACTCAAACAGAAGGCGAGTCCAACCGTGAGTTTGCCGGCAGGGTAGATGAAGGTGTTACTAAGACGATGGAAGAGCAGTGGCAAATTTCCAAGGACATCAATGACTTGGAAAAAGAGAGAGCGCAAATTTTGAGGTTGGTTGCTATCAACTCGGAGCTTGGCAAGCGAAGGATCACTGAGGAAGCTGCTGAAACTAAGAAAGCCCTCGACAGTCAAGTCCTC
>CAZHQV010000254.1:0-2272 GCA_964534285.1 uncultured Dehalococcoidales bacterium | reverse complement strand
CTGTGCGGCTGTCTCCTTGACAATTGCCAGAAACTTCTCAATGTCGGCCATGTCATGAGAATGAACGCACATTGATAGTTTAACCTGAAACGCCGCTTTCCACTTAGTTTCCGTCACTCTGAATCACCTCCTTGTATTTTTCAACGCTGGATCTCTTGATCCGGCTGTCATAGCGGCACAACTGTGCATTTTGTATAGGCTGGCACTGTCTACTCCATGCCCGTTGTGCGGCATAGAGGATATCCGAGTCTTTTTTGCCTTCGTCCTCCTCGTTTCGAAGGACATCTAAGGCAACGAGGGCCGCTTCTGTCATCGGAAAGCGGGCAACCCTTTCCTCCTTCGTTATTTCAGCCTGAGAATCCTCATCACCCTTACATACAGCAACGCTTCCGTCGTCTTTATCTGGCTGATAGGACGGATCCAGAAAGTATATTCTCGCCATTACTTCCTCCCTTGGTAATCTTCAACGCTGGATCTCTTGATCCACCGGGTAGTTCCCTCCACCCGGGATTCCAGCTTTCCCTCACCTACCAGCCGCCGGACCGAAACCTCGTGGAAGTCCAGAGCGACGGCTGCCTCTTTCACTGTCATGTACTGTGCTATGTCGAATTTGTCCATCTGTGCCTCCTAGTGTCAAGCGGCTTCGGGCTACAAAAGACCTCGCGCTCTTTTCCATTTCTCAAGGTCCCAATTATCCCCAATATAACGAAGTCGTCCTTCATTATCATAGTAATAGTGGTGGTGAACCTGTACCCCCACTGCTACTGTGGTTTCATTGGGAACAATCTCGATGAATGACTTTTCTGCCGTCGATTTTGTTACAGCGCCCGCCACTGGTTCGCTGCCAACTTCCCAAAGGCAGATTGTATTACTTCCATCTCTGCCCTGGATATTGTATCTTTCTATGCCGCCCAGGTTTACGATGTATACCTTTTGTGTGGTATACACATAACCAGATGGTTTGGTTAGGTTGATTATCCCAGCCAACCAACTTCCTTGTTTCTCCAATCTCGTAAGCATTTCCTTTACCTCCCATCCATGCCACCCGCGCCGTAGCGGCCTCGGGCTATTTGATATTCACTTCGATCTGTGGGATATTGTCATATTCATGCCAAAGCTGTTTCAAGAACTTCGGCAAAGCTTTGACAAAAATGCACAGTTCATCATACGATACAATTTCCGGTGTGCGCTCCCTAGCAGTGGGGCATGGTGTAGCTCCGCGTCTCCCAAGATCGCCCGCTCTGTGCGGCAGGTACTTAAAATCTCTGAAATAGCCATGATCCTGTGCGCTCCAATGACCAGGAGCGCACTCATAGAAACGCAGATGTGGATATATCCAGCGAATAACCTCAGTTTCGTCCTCTATCCGAGGATAAACTGGAATACCACTCATATACTGTTCGAGATGCCTCCGAATGCGTGCGATTTCGTTAAGCGCATTCTGGAGCTTTTCCTGTTGCTCTTCTATAGTATCTTGTGGGATTTCTATTGTAACAGTCATTTTTTTTCTTACCTCCCGCGGCTTCCGCCGCATCTGCCACCCGCGCCCTGACGACTGGCTTACTCGAACCCACCGGCTTTGCCCAATGCTCACCGGCACAGCCCGCCGAAGCGGGCCTCGGGCTATTCAGACGGCCATATAAGTTTTGCGGTTTCCAGTATTTTTTCTAATACATCGTCATCCCAATGTCTTAGCGTGGATATGTCGATCAAAGGGAGATGGGTTAAGTCGTCCTCATCACCGAATACGCAACTCAAATCACACGCCAAACGACTTAATGGTTCGCCAGAGCCGATTCTACCCATTCTAGTCATGATGGGTTTACCTTCCCAAAGGTCGCTACCTTCTTCGGGTTCCACCAGTATATCTATATCGCTCATGCCCTCCATGTAATCATTAGGCCTTACAAGTGACCCATGAACCCATATTCTTTTCAAGCCCCATTCACTTCCTATTTTAGCTATCTTCATTTTATCTATGTCTTCTAACTTCATTCCCCTATCTCCTTCTGCTACTGCCTGCCCTGCACCGCAAGGCTTACCGGCTCCCCCAGCAGCAGCGTATGCCGGTTGCTTTACGTTCTTGCGTGCCGAGTTCACAACCGCGCGTCCATCCCTGATCAGATGTATGATTCGCACGTCTAGAGATGGTATTTTGGTTAGGTACTGGATTCTTAGCACATCTTTCGAGGAATCCAGGAAGACACTGCCACCGGTCATCTCAATCACCAGCTCAATAAATGTCTCGTTGTAAGCCAAGAGACGCTTGAGT
>CAZHQV010000253.1:0-2309 GCA_964534285.1 uncultured Dehalococcoidales bacterium | reverse complement strand
ATAGTCTATAGTTAATGTTACGTCAATACGTTGCACTCATTACACAATGTGCGAGATGGCTACACTCTGAGCCTATAGTATATTCTATCTTGATATGATATCTCTGGCAATAAGATGCTTGGTATCACTCCAGAGTTAGACTGCATTAGCTTGTATTCTCTGTTTAACAAAGGACGCTAGAGTCATGGTTATGAAGAATGGCAAATCAAGTCACTGACAATCTCAATGTTAAGAAAATTTCAGATAAGGGTTTGCTTTTAGATACCTCGTTTTCATTGCCTATTAATTTAGTGATTAATGGTGGGTTTCTCAGCGATACTGCTTGAAAAACCAGAGCCGCGGATTTATAATCTATAAAGTTAGTGGGTTTTAGAATGCCTGAAGGAGGTTTGTCATAAGATGAGTCTACGTAGGGTGCTCGAAGATGGTAAGTTTGCCGTCACTGTCCAGATTGACCCGGCTAAAGGCGTGGATGTGACTGAATTTCTGAATAGTGTTGAACTGTTGCGAGGCAAGGTTGATGCGATTAATGTCAGTGACCAGCAAAGTGCCGTGATGAGATTGGGTTCGTTAGCTGGTTGTTGTCTGCTTAAGCAAAGAGGCATAGAGCCAGTTTTGCATATGACCTGCCGAGACCGTAATCGAATCGCGTTACAATCTGACTTACTTAATGCCTATGTTCTTGGTATTGAGAATATTCTTTGCCTAACCGGTGACGATATCGACTCAGGAGACCACCGACAACAGGCTAAGCCTGTCTTTGACCTTAATGATTCTGTTTCTTTACTGCAAACCGCTCGTGGGTTAGAGCAAGGCAAAGATTTAGCTGGCAGGGAGCTAAGAGGCTCTCCTCGTTTTTTCCTCGGGGCTACTGTTACGCCAGGGGCTGACCCTTTAGAACCAGAGCTCCTCAAGATGGAGAAAAAGGTTGAAGCTGGTGCCCAATTTTTTCAAACTCGGACCGTGTACGAGCCAAAGAAACTTGAGACGTTCATGCAGGAGGCGAGAAAGTTCGGTGTGCCAGTGATAGTCGGTCTAATGTTGCTGAAGTCGGCATCGATGGCTCGATTTATGAACACGCACCTTGCTGGCATCTGTGTCCCCAGCGAGCTTATTGACGAGATAGAGGAAGCCAAAAATAAAGAGCAAAAGAGCATTGACATGGCTGCTCGCTTGATCAATGAAATGAAGGATATGTGCCAAGGAATCCACATCATGGCCATGGGTTGGGAGTCCAGAGTAGCAGCAATCTTGGATACTGCCGGGTTGTAAGATGTTCTATTGCTTTAGTCGTTCCACTATCTTGCCCTTAAGGTCATGAATAATGACCTCCAAAGGCATATGTCCAGGTAATGAATGGGTAGCACAAGCTAGGCAGGGGTCATAAGCCCTAAATGCCATCTCCACCATATTAAGGAGTCCCTGATCAACCTTCCAGTTCTTGATGAGGCTCTGGGCTGCTTTCTTCACTGACATGCACATTGGCCCATTGTTTTGGCCAGTTGCCACGATGAGATTCACCTTAGTAATAAGTCCCTCCTCGTCTGACCAATAATGATGGAATAATGTTCCCCGAGGTGCCTCCACACAGCCAATTCCTTCATCTGGCTTCTCTTTAGGGATAGTTCTGATGTCTTTACTGGTAATGTCCTTGTCGGTGGCTAATTCCAACAATCTCTCGGCAGCATACATAATTTCCACAACCCGTGCCCAGTTAAATGCTAGTGTGGCATGTGATGGCTTGCCTCCTAGTATGTCAAACATCTTATCGTATGCCTCTTGAGCTAACGGAGTAGCCATACCATCAGCTACGTTTAACCGAGCCAAGGAGTTGACCCGGTAGATGCCGCTATCCTTACCATCAACCAACCCTTTCCATCCTACACCCTTTAGATAAGGGAACTTAAGATATGACCAAGGTTCGACATGCTCCTCAACGTAGTTTAAGTAGTCCTTCGGCTTAAACTTGGCATATTCCTTGCCCTTCTGGTCTACCACTCTTATATCACCGTCATAGAAGTTCACCTTGTTATTCTCATCCACCATACCCATATAGTATGTTTCATGGCGGTAAATGTCGCCAGTAATTAAATCCACATAAACTTTGTTCTTTAAAATTAAGTCATCTACTAACTGTAGGGAAAACTTGGCAAAGTCTATCAAAGACTTAGCCATCTCCTCTATTTCTTTTCGCTCTTCTTCTGCTATCGCTTTAGACATTCCTCCAGGAAGACCACAAACTGGATGGGTAGCTTTGCCACCAATCATTTCCTGGATTCGCTGGGCATAGCCCCGAGCAGTAATAACCT
>CAZHQV010000252.1:0-2321 GCA_964534285.1 uncultured Dehalococcoidales bacterium | reverse complement strand
ACCTCTTGTCCGAGTACCTTCAAGAGACGGGACAGATAACCATCCCGATCCCTGATTTCAGTAAGATCGACGATAACCTTGTTACCTACATGCCCATGGATACGATATTTGGAATCATGGCCGTTGGTGTCAACGCCTCTAAATCCTTGGACGAGAATATCGTCGTCGGCCTCCATTTGACCGACGTGACTGACACCACTGAGCCAGCTGACTATACCATGCACCTTCGCCGGGGTATCTTGGAGGTTCAGGCACAGATCGCAGATGATCCAGAATTCACCCTCACCGCTGAATCCCTGGTGTGGAAGAATCTGGTCCTAGGAAAGCTCGATGCTCAAGAGGCAGTCTCCAATGGAGATATCGTGGTGAGTGGTGCCGATCCAGGAGAGCTATATAGCTTCCTCGAATTTTTCGACTGAGTGTGAGGGCGTCAATTGACGCCCTCACTAATACATCCCAAAGCCTCCAGGCTCAAAAAGGCTGGACAACGTGACAAGAGGTGTAAATGTGTCTCGTTGTTTCCGAGTGCATTCGAAAGATACTCGTCGTTCAGCAAGTCGAGACTGGTTGCGAATGCGGAAAGGCCTTAATGAGTGTTTGCGAATTCTGGTATGCCTGCATGCTTACAGGGGCCACGGCAACTACGAGTGCGGCGCCGTTGTGGAAAGGAGAATTGCAGAGAAATCTTGAATGATAACAGAATGTGATAGTGCAGGTGGGGTGCCCCCATTATTAGTACCACCTAAATGAGAGACTTCCTGCTTTTGCCAGTGGTTGCTTAACCTCTGTTACTTGGCTCTTTTCGTGGTATCTTCCAGCGAACCCGATTTTGTCCAGAAGAAACCACGTTCATATTTATCGAAATCAACTCCAAGCATAAATTCTACTCCGCTTATGGCAAAGCCTATGAGCCACATCAGTCCGCAGAGTGGATGACGAAGAAGACAAGACATGATTGTTCGCCACAGACCGGGAACGCTCATTTCCCTGCGTATCAGCTCTTCACCGAAGTGTTGGCACGATTTCTTGGTATAGAAGAAATACCTGCTCCACTGGTGACTGAAATCTGCTATCGACTTGGGTGGTCCATAGTAGAAGATGGCGTCATCTGCCCATACAAACTTGAAACCCTGTTGAATACAGGAATAGAAGATGAACTGATCATCGGCGAGAGAACGGGGCAACGTGAGATGTCGGAAAAAGTCTCTTGATAGAGCCATTACTCGCCCATCTATACTCCACCATGACATAGCTTTTCGCCTTCTAATCTTGTCTACCAGTATCCAGTCAAAATGGGCTGCCAGCTTCGCTGCGTGGGGGGTAAAGCCGGGATGGACACGGACGAGGCCACCTTGAACCAGCGCATTTTCACCATCACGGAAGTGGTGTAGCAGCTTTGCTATGCTATGTTTATTCGCTAACCTCACATCAGCATCAATGAAAAGGACAATGTCTCCGCTGGTGAGCGACAACGCCAGGTTTATTGAGTCCTGCTTGCCTTTCCTCTCCCGTTTCTTGATTAGCTCTATTCTATGGTCTCTCCCGGCAACTCGCTGCACGATGTCATCTGTTTGATCCGTTGATGAATCCGAAATGACGTAGATTTTCTGGATTTGAAACCAGTCATTCTGTTTTGCCATGATCACATCATGCAGTACGTTCTCAATAAAGCTCTCCTCATTGAGTGCAGGAATGACAACATCAATGGTTAGCCTTGCCTGCAGGGGTGTCTCCCTAGTCGTATCCCCGCGAAGAACTTCCGCTACCGCTGGTACACCCCTATGTAACATGTGTGCTTCCTTTTCGCTATTTAAATGCTGGCCGGGTTGCTCCCAATATTGGCACCGCCTACAATGAGAGAGTCACTGCCTTCACCACTGGTTGTTTGAGATCTTTTACCTGGTTCTTTTCGTAGTATCTTCTCACAAACTCTGCCGGTGTCAGGTAACCCAGTGAGCTGTGCGGGCGATAGTTATTGTACTCCTGCCTCCAGTTTTCCACAATAGCCTGTGCCTCCCGACCATTACGGAAGACCTCACGGTTCAGGCACTCATCTCTTAACTTGTCAAAGAAACTCTCAATGTAGCCGTTCTCCCAGGGACTGCCAGGGTTGATGAACAAGGTCTGGCAACCGGAGCTTCCTAGCCACTGGCAGACTGCCCTGGCAACAAACTCAGGCCCATTATCACTGCGGATGTACTTCGGCACCCCACGCATCAGGAACAACCACTCCAAAGCCTCTATTACCACTGAGGCCGGTATTGACACGGCGCAACCCTGATGGCCAGGCATTCCCGGGTATACTCGTCAATTATAGCTAG
>CAZHQV010000251.1:0-2325 GCA_964534285.1 uncultured Dehalococcoidales bacterium | reverse complement strand
CTGGGCGTCAAGGTGAAATCAGATAAAGGGAAAGGGACTGAGTATCCCAAGCCAACGGACTATTTCGTTGCCCCGGAAGAAGTCCAAGCGGTCTATGGGGAAAAGCCGAAGGAGCTTGACATTATGTTCCCGGTCGAGGATCCCGAAATGTGCGCTCAGCAGTGGCTACGTGCCTATAGTATGAGCCAGGGACTGGTATGTATAGGGGATGGGCTCGAGGCGAAACGCAAGATGGACGTCGAGACAGGGGCGATTGCCAACCGCGAGACAAACCAATGGGAATGGCACCAGGTCACCTGTAACCCACAGGAGTGCCCTGAGTATCAGACCAAGCGCTGCCGGCGGGTTATGAATCTCCAGTTTTTGCTGCCGAAGGTGCCTGGCCTCGGCGTCTACCAGATCGATACATCCAGCTTTTACAGCATCGTCAACATCAACAGCATGATAAAGATGCTGCAGGGCATGCTTGGCCGATTCAGCATGATCCCGCTAGTCCTGGCATTAGGACAAATAGAGGTAAGCCCGCCAGGAGAAAAGAAGAAGCGTGTCTATATCATGCACGTCAAGAAGAATATCGCAATAGCGGAGCTGGCCAGAGTTGCCCAGCTGCCGGTCGCCAAAGTCTTGATCCCCGATCCCGAAACGGAGGAGCCGCCAGGAGACCTTTTCCCCGAAGCAGCGAAAGAGAAGCGGCAGCCCAAGAGTAAAGCGGACCTGCCCTGGGAGGGCGAGAAGAAAGAGCCTGGAGAACAGGGCGAGAAAAGTCCGCTACAAGAGGAAGATATCCCGCAGGTCGACCCCAAGCTGCTGCAGGGCTGGACGATTGCCCGAAGTTCGCTACAGGAGCTCGAGATCACTGACCGCCAGCTCCGCAAGTGGTTTGCCCATTACAATATCGAGGTCGGCTTAGCCGACTTTGCCAAAGCCCTCCCTCGAGGGGATATAACACACGAGATGCTGAGCAACCTCGTGATGATACTTGACGCATACAAGGAGAAGAGAACCGTGGAGAAAGCCGAGGGGAGCATACTCGACTAGAGAAGGTAATGGCGAGGAAGCAGAGCAACACTGCTGACTACTTCCCACATTTTGCTAAGTGGGGCAAGACTCTTCCCATCCTCAAGGGCAAGTGGGGCAATGAAGGCTATGCGGTTTGGTTTCAGATTCTGGAGTTGCTTTGTGCCGAGGATGGCCATTATTATGATTGCCGGCAGATCGACAACTGGCAATTTCTGCTGGCGCGAATAGGTGTCTCGGAACAGATAGCGCGAGATATTCTTGGCCTGCTGGCTCAGCTTGGCAATATCGATAGACTCCTATGGGGACACGGCATAATATGGTGCCAGAACCTTGTTGAGAACCTTGGCCCTGTTTATCAGAACCGTCGGCGTAATGCGCCGGTCAAGCCTAACTTCACTACTGGAGAATTGATTTCTACATGTAGAAATACCAGCGCTTCTGTCATTTCTACAAGGAAAAAGCGACAAAGTAGAGTAAAGCAAAGTAAAGTAAAGATACCACCTAAAGGTGGCCCGCGTCTGACGCGGGGCGGCAACAACACAAAAGATGCCACTGTTAAGCAAATCTTTGAAGAAATGCACGAGCACCTCGGATTCCCGGAGAAGATTGCTCAGGACCCCATCCCGAGCTATGGCAGGGAAGGCCAGGCCATAAAGCGAATGTTGACCCGAGGCTTTACCCGTGAGGCGATAGTGAAGCTCTGGAAAGCTAAGATATCGCAGCGTGGCGGGGAATTTATAAGCATGACTTGGGTTAACCAGGATATTGGGCAGAGCGGTAAACAACAGTCCGCACCTCGGCAATTATCTTCAGCGGAAGAGATCGCGGCAAGCATTAAGGAGGCGGGACAATGACATGGAGAGAGAGAGCGCCCGGTATCTATGAGGGGATACCGGGAGAGGAGAGGGACGAGGAGCTTGAGATGCGTGTAAAGCTGTCGAATATACCACTCCTGACGGTAAAAACGCATCGCCTCACAAGCTGGCAGCACAGAGAGGACGAAGCCTTTTGGCCGAAGATAGAGCAGTATGCCGCGGGGAGCTCTGAGCATCCCTTTCTCACACTACTTGGGACCGTCGGCACAGGGAAAACACATCTTGCCTTTGCCATAGGGTGGGATTGGCTGGCATTTGGCAAGGCAGTCCTCTATTATCAGGTCGAGGTGCTGCTGGACGAGCTGAGGCGGGGTTTTTCGCGGTGGCAGGTTGGTGACCAGGACGGATACAACGGCATTATGGACTTTACTCATAACGCAGGACTGCTGATTCTCGATGATTTCGGCGCCCAGCATGAGACTGATTGGGC
>CAZHQV010000250.1:0-2371 GCA_964534285.1 uncultured Dehalococcoidales bacterium | reverse complement strand
CCACCGTACCCTCAGGCTCTATGGTGTTAAGCCCGGCTACCTTACGCGTCATTGTCCCGGTATGGAAGTGATACAAGCTGCGCCCTGTGGTGAGAATCAAAGGATATTCTTCGTCTGGCAACTCCCTGGGAGGAATATATTTTAGCGGGACAAATCTGCCTTTCCCCCTAACAAAAGTATTCACATGGAGTATCGGCGTACCTGGATGGTCATCGGTGGGGCAAGGCCATTGAAGCCCACCATTCTCTAACCTCTGGTAACTTATGCCAGCATAGCTAGAGGTGACGTCGCGAATTTCCTCCATTATGTCAAATGGGGCGCTATAGTCAAACCCTTTAGCCCCTAACCTCTTGGCTACCTGGCAAATGATCCACCAATCAGGCTTAGAATTGCCAATTGGCTCAATAGCCTTCCTTACTCGCTGCACTCGTCGCTCAGTATTAGTGAAGGTGCCATCCTTCTCAGCAAAGCTTGCCGCCGGCAAAACAACATGGGCAAATTCTGCCGTCTCCGAAAGGAAAACATCTTGAACAACAAGAAATTCGACTCTAGCTAGCGCCTGTCGAATATGTCCAAGATCAGGGTCGCTCAGTGCCGGATTCTCGCCAATTAGGTAAAGCGCCTTTATCTCATTCCGATAGGCAGCTTCAAGCATTTCAACCAGGGTTAGCCCTGGAGATGAAGGTAATGAGCAGCCCCAGGCAATCTCAAACTTCTCTCTAACAGCCGGATCAGCTACCGCCTGATAGCCACTGTAGACATTGGGCAGGGCGCCCATATCGCAAGCACCTTGCACATTGTTCTGGCCTCTGAGCGGATTGACCCCGGTTGAGGGCTTCCCTATGTTTCCAGTTAGCATTGCCAGATTGGCTGTAGCCACCACATTGTCGGTGCCATGAGAATGCTGGGTGATACCCATGGCGTAGAGCAGCATGGCAGGACTATTAGTA
The DNA here is from genome assembly GCA_964534285.1 of uncultured Dehalococcoidales bacterium. Taxonomy (GTDB): domain Bacteria; phylum Chloroflexota; class Dehalococcoidia; order GIF9; family AB-539-J10; genus JADFUX01. The sequence goes on along the minus strand of CAZHQV010000250.1, from coordinate 1,421 downwards.
GCATACGTGCGGGCAGCTTCTGCTATCTTGTCCTGTGGCACTTTGGTGACCTGCTCGACAAAATCAAGGTCAAAGTTTCTTAACGATTCCTCAAAAGCATCGAAGTTCTCACATCTCTCTCTGATAAACGCTGAGTCGAACAATCCCTCGTCCACTATAACCCGCATCATACCCATGAGCAAGGCAACATCTGTGCCCGGGCTATGCCGTAGCCAGAGGCTAGCAAAGCGGCAGAGGTCAATTTCGCGCGGGTTCGCTACGATGAGTTCTGCCCCCCTATCTACTGCTTTCTTCACTTCAAGCCCGATCACTGGGTGATTTTCCGTAGTGTTAGTGCCGATAGCAAGAACGCAAGCGGCGTGGCCAATTTCGTCGATGGAATTAGTCATAGCTCCGCTACCAAAGCTTTGAACGAGGCCGGTCACAGTAGGAGCATGACACAGTCGGGCACAGTGATCAACGTTGTTGCTGCCCAGCACCGCTCGAGCAAGTTTTTGCATGACATAATTCTCCTCGTTGGTGCACTTGGCTGAGGCAATTACCCCTATTTCCTCTGCTTCATAAGTTCTCAGTTTCCTGGCCACCAGCCCTACCGCTTCGTCCCAAGATGCCTCTTTCAACTCCCCGTTCTGTCTCATCAAGGGAGAAGTCAGACGCTGTGGGTGATGGACAAATTCAGCGATACCGAAACGGCCTTTGACACATGCTTGACCATGATTGGTCACGCCGTCTGGAGCAGGGACGGTAGTCATTATTCTCTCATCCTTGACCTTGAGCTTGAGTTGGCAGCCAACACCACAATATGGGCAAGTGGTGACTACTTCACGGTCAGGCAAACCATCCCACTTATTGGTTCTCTCCGTCAGGGCTCCGGTAGGGCAAGCATCAATGCAAGCGCCGCAGAATTCGCAGCTTACTTCCTGTAGCGGGCGATCAAAGGCAGTACCTATCAAAGCCTTACTCCCTCGATAGATAAAGGAGATGGCTCCCACCTTGCGTACCTCTTGGCACATGCGGACGCAGCGACCACAAAGAATGCACAAGTTATAATCTCGGTCGAAGAACGGGTTTTCCCTATCAATGGGGAGTTCCTTATTGCTATAAGGGAGAGTTACTTTTTCCAGTCCGATATAGCGAGCAACCCTCTGCAATTCGCAATCCAGGTTTTTGGAGCAGGTGAGGCAGGAATAGGGATGTTCGCTCAAAATCAGCTCCATTATATTGCGGCGAAGCTCCTGTAATTTTTCGGTATTGGTATGGACTGTCATTCCTTCAGCCGCCGGGGTAGTGCATGCCGGGGGAAAGCCGGCCATCCCTTCGATCTCCACGATGCACAGACGGCAGGCACCAAAGGGAGTTAGGTCTGGGTGGTAGCAAAGTGTAGGAATATAAATGTCAGCTTCTAGAGCTGCATCCAAGAC
>CAZHQV010000249.1:0-2371 GCA_964534285.1 uncultured Dehalococcoidales bacterium | reverse complement strand
GCCTGGCTCAGTCGACCGGGGCAGACCAGCAAATAGGTGAAAGGCTCCCTGTGATTCAAGACAAGGGGAGACCGGGAAATCCCGGTCTCCCCCATTGTCGTTGCCGCCCAAGGTTGCTGAACTCACCCAATGGCTGCCCCATCGCCTTCAGCCAGGCCAACAGGACAGCGACGCCTATTGCTGTGTGAATTCAGTTGTCGCCACCGGATAGAACCTTATCTGCAACAGCTTGGTGCCGTCGTTTACTAGCCCCTGCTCCGTCACCACCAGGTCGGCGATATTGAGGATCCACATGTTGTCCTCCGGGCTGAAGTACCAGGCCATTGGCGGGTCCTCCAGGGACATGTCCGTCAGCCAGGCCTCGACGTCAAATTCATCAACGTCGCCATCCTGATCGTAGTCCTGGTCAGCGGTGCCATCTCCATCGTAGTCAGCTACCGGAATGTCGCTCACATCTATCACTCCGTCCTCGTTAGAGTCGAGAGTGGCATTGACGACCCATCCTTCGTAGGTGAACAGACGCGTTATGTCTACCGCCTTGGACTTGCCCTTCCCTTTGGCATCAGGGTCGGCGAATCTGACGAAGGTCTCCCCTTCAGTCTCGTAGACAGCATCCTTGATGATCAGGCCCAGTGCCAGGAGGGGATCGTCAGGACACCCGGTGTAGTCCGGGAAACCAGGGTTTGCCGGGTCCGTATCGTTGCAGGCCTCCACTACCTGGTTGGGATACAGGATTATGGAGCTGGGCTCACCATCGTCTGATGAATTGTTCGGCTTTCCCAGAATCCTGGCGAAGACGTAGTAGCCCAGTGCTTCGTAGGGCAACTGGACTGTGGCTGTGCCCTCATCAACCGCGCATGGGTCAAGCGCCGTCAACTCTTCGACCGATGACTTCCTGTTGGTGACGTATTGTATCGTAGCGTTGCCGGACTCGTCGACGAATATGGAGTTTCCGCCGGGCGTTGGGTCGCAAGTGAAGGAGTCATTCTTTCCATGGATGTTCAAGTTGAAGTGCGCCCCGCTGGGAAACCCGTTGCTCCTCTCAATGACGTCGTTGTTGTTTTTGCCCGCATCTTGCGGCTTGTCCGCCATGGCTACCGGCGTCCCCACAACCAATACAGCCAGCACCAGTAGCGATATCACAGCTATTACCGTTCGTTTCATTTTCGGCCTCCTTTCGCCTTATTTCTACAGCTGTGCTTGCGTAGATTGGCATTCACTCCTTGTTCTCTGAATTGACTCTCACCTCCTTCCGCATCCTTTACTGCACTATAATCGCTATGTCATCAGTATAGGTCGACGCGGCCCAAGTTTCAATGCCCAAATAGTCCAGTTTCCGGGAAGAAAAAGGTACTACCCAGCTGCTTCTGGTAGCCAGGGGCCTCAGGGTGAAGGTTCACCACTGGCAGTCGAACGCCTTCCGGTCACCTGACATTGGCAGGAGCGTTCACATCATGGCATCCTGCCTGCTCCGGGGCAGGTTCCGAGAGCTGGCGGAGAGGTGTCCACCCCCTCGGCACCGGAGAGGCCATTGGCCCAGGCCTCAAGGCCACCGGAAGCTGAGGTCAACGGCCGGCAGGGTCTCTGTGAGCGCAGTGAATTGCTGACTCAAGCACCATTCCTCGGCAGCCAGAATCCGGTGATGGCCCCTTCCGAGGACAACGCGAGACAGTGCGCATTATGACGTACTGTTACGTGAGGGAAAAAGGGTTGAGTTCCAGTCACAAACTTGGCCAAATTCGGTCAAGATATGTGTGGCGAAGCGTTATGGTATAGTAGTGCCAATTTCATTGCTGGAGGTGGGCAAATGATAAAGGCTTTGAAGGTAACGATGACTATTTGGGGCGCGACAGCAATTGTGTTCGGTCTAATCTACATTATCAACCCTGTGTACCTGGCGGAACAAGTTGGTTTCGGACAAATCGCCGACTACGTACGATGGCTCATGGCTTCTAGTGGTGCTATCTTAGTTGCGGTCGGTTTCTGGGTCATAGTCGCCGCGCGAGACCCGGTGCGGCATATCAACTGGGTCAGGTTTGAAATAACGAAGACTCTGCTTTTTGCGGCTGTGACCGTAGGCTCAATCATCCAGGGGTATGTTAACTTCAGCCAGGTTGGTTGGGTGCTTATCTTGTTTGCTGTCTTCGCAGTGGCTTTTATCGTGCTGTATCCCCGGCGCGCACTACGTGGTACATAGCAGGTACCGGCTGACAAGACGTAGACTTGTTTAGCGGGCTGACTCTGAAGTCCACAATATGCTCTAGCGTCAAACCAGCCTGCATTCTGCCCTGACCTGGGGAGCGCCCCCCAGCAGTCTCTCCTGCTCCGGGAGCATCGCCGCCCTGCTCACCTTCCTGGCCGCCAGGAAGGG
>CAZHQV010000248.1:0-2384 GCA_964534285.1 uncultured Dehalococcoidales bacterium | reverse complement strand
AACATACCGGGTCATGCCCGATCAGGGAGTGAACGGCAGTAATGGCATTTTTGGTAACTGCGGTTTGCTCCTTTCTATTGTACCTGCTTCTTACCACATCCTCCGGCTCCCTGTTCCTATGGAGCAAGGAAGAGCTGATTATCGGGGCCATCTTCGCTGTCATCATAGGGGCACTGGTCAAGGACATGTTCATCAAGAAGAGCCTTAGAATGCTTGACCCCCGCAGATGGTTTCTGTTCCTCTTCTACTTCGTGGTGGTATTCCTGCCGGCGATGGCAAAGGCGAATGTCGACGTTGTCTACCGGGTAATAACCGGAAGGATCAACCCGGGCATAGTGAAGATCTCTCCCAAGCTGGACAACGACTTGAGCCTGACCTTGCTGGCGAACTCCATAACCCTGACCCCGGGCACTCTGAGCGTGGAGGTGGATGAAAAGACCAACGACCTGTACGTCCACTGGATAAACGTCAAGAAACAAGCCCTGGAGACAATGCCCCGGGACCATAAGGACGTGTGCGGCAAGTTCCCGGACTGGGCAAGGAGGATAGCCGGCTAATGTGGGTTGCCGTAGCCGTATTCCTGGGCGTCTGCATAATCGTATCCCTCGTAAGGCTGATTCTGGGACCCAAGGCCCCGAGTCGAATAGTGGGACTGGATACCATCAATACGCTGGTGGTGGTGGCTATGGTGGCGCTGGGAGCCGCGTTTGAAGAGGTCATACTTATTGATGTGGCCATCGTCTATGCCCTGCTATCTTTCATTACCACGCTCTACATAGCCAAATATGTCGAGAAGGGGAAGTTCTAGGGACCATGAGCCCGATCGTCTACATATTCATAGGTATAGGGTGCTTCTTCAACCTGGTGGGAGTAATCGGCCTTCACCGCTTCCCCGACGTTTATACCAGGCTGCACGCCGCAACGAAATGCACCACTTTCGGCGCCATATTCCTGATTGCGGCCGTAATGATACAGTCCGCCGGTATCTGGGGGGCAGAAGGCATGTCTTCCTCCCAATCGGTGCTCACCCTGCATGCACTCATCGCCCTGGTGTGTGTCCTGTTGACCAACCCCACCAGCGCGCATGCCATCGCCAGAGCTGCACACCGCAGTGGAATCAAGCCCGCCAGGGCTGTAGTGGACGATCTCGAGGGAGAGAGGCATGACTGAGGCAGGAATCCTGCACACGCTTGTGCCCATACTGATAGTGGTATGTGCAGTATTCGTGGCCAGGTTCAAAGACCTCATCTATGCCACCCTGGCTCTGGCTGCTCTTAGCTTGCTCCTGGCCCTGGAGTTCTATCTGCTTCAAGCCCCCGATGTCGCCATCGCCGAGGCCGGAATAGGAGCAGCTATCACTACAGCCATATTCGTCCTGGCAATAAGGGCAACCAAGCGTACGTAGGACAGAAGATGAGAAAAGCGGCCGTAGCGGTATCTCTGGTAGTTATCATCGGTTTCCTGGTGGCAGCGGCCTTCCTCATCCACCCTTTTGGCCAGCCTCCTTCCCAGATGGATGACTACATGATAGAGAACTCGCAGGCGGAGACTGGAACGAATAACGTGGTAGCTGCTGTCCTTTTTGACTACAGGGGCTTTGATACTCTGGGCGAGGCTACCGTGTTGTTCACGGCAGTGACCGGAGTGGTCATGCTATTTAGAGCCAGACAGAAAAGGGAGATCTAGATAACAGTGATGTCGAAGATAGTGCGTACCGTGTCCAATATCCTGGTTCCGCTCATCTTCATCTTCGGGCTTTATGTCATCATGCATGGACACATAACCCCGGGCGGTGGATTCCAGGGAGGCGCCGTGTTCGCCTCCGGCGTGGCCTTGATCATAGTCGCGTTCGGCTCCGCCAGCGTTCAAAAGAGACTGAAGGAACATCATCTTTCGGTTCTGGAAAGCGCCGGGGCGTTGATATTCATTGGACTGGCATTCGGCGGTCTGGCTACCATATTCTTCTACAACTTCCTCGCCGGCTCTACCATTTTCGGCCACATCCCGCCCTCCGGGTCCAATCCCGGGGACCTGTGGACCGGGGGAGTAATTCCCTTGATGAACATAGGCGTAGGCCTGAAAGTCCTGGGGGGGCTGTCGGCAATTCTTCTGGTCATGGCCCTGGCCTCCAGCGGGATAGAGGTGGAGGAATGACAGCAGGTCTTCCCTTCAATGTCCCCTTCCTGGCCGTGGCAGCACTTCTCGGCATCGGCTTCTACATCATCCTGACCCAGAGGAACCTGATCAAGCTGGTGATGGGCATTGTCATCCTGGAATCGGGGGTCAACCTGTTCCTGGTCAGCCTGGGATACCGGACCGGAGGAATTGCGCCGATCTTCACTCACGCTCCTGAGGGAGTCATGGTGCTGCCCGTTCCTCAAGCT
>CAZHQV010000247.1:0-2387 GCA_964534285.1 uncultured Dehalococcoidales bacterium | reverse complement strand
GATTCAGTGTAACCTTCGGTTTCATAGACTTCTATACGCCGCGGCAGGAAAACCGGTGCTATTGCGTTATATTGATTGGCTGCTTGATCTCAGCGCCGTTTACATGATCACCACTGCAGAATTCTTGGGCCAACGACTTGAGGGATCCAATGAAGAGCACGTTCAAATCATCCGTGCCTGTGAGACGAGGAACCCTGGGTTGGCCAAGAGCCTTATCGAGGACCATATGGATAAATCAGCTGCGCTATTAGTCGAATATGCACGCAGCGGAAGATACACACGTCTGCAACAATGATTTTCATGGCATATTCAGTCTGGGAGGGAAAGGAGATAGTGTGTTGTCGGAATTATATAGTTGAGTCTAAGTCGTGCGGCAGATTAGTTATGGTGAGAGAGCGCTAGAGTAAGGATGCTCAAATCGGGCAAAAGGAGGGTTTATTATGGTAGCAAATGAGTGCAAATTCTGTGCGGTGGGTGATGTAATCATCGACCGAGAAGACCCCGAGGAACTGCATGCGTTGGTGAAGCCGGTTCTCGCCGAAGCTGATATTTTGTTTTGTCAACTTGAAGCGAGTATCAGTGATAAGAAAGGTCAGCTGATGCTTGGTGGATGGGGTCCCCGACAACTTGGCACTAAGGTTATTAAAGGGTATAAGTCGGCAGGGTTCAATGTGATTTCGTTCGCCAGCAATGATGCGCTGGACTGGGGCCACGAACGTTTTCTGGACACTTTTGAAAACCTGAGGAAGAGTGGTATTCAAGCGATAGGAGGTGGGAAGAATATTGCCGAAGCCCGGAAACCAGCTATTCTTGAATGCAAAGGGAATCGGGTTGGCATATTAACCTACTGCTCTATTGTGTTTCCTTATGCGGAAGCCACTCCTAATAGGGCAGGTATTGCTCCACTCAGGGCTTGGACTCATTATGAGCGCTGGGACTATGAGCAGCCGGGGACACCCCCCTTGATTATCTCCAGGCCCTATGTCGAGGATTTAGAGGCAATGGTGCAGGATATCAAAAAGCTGAAATCGCAGGTTGATGTGGTAGCTGTTTCGTTCCACTGGGGCATTCATTTTGCCCCAAAGGAAATAGCCATGTACCAGCCCGAGACGGCGCACGCGGCCATTGACGCAGGTGCGGATATTATCCTTGGTCATCATCCCCATATTTTGAAGGGAGTCGAGGTCTACAAGGGGAAACCAATTTTTTATAGTCTGAACATGTTTGGCTTTGACATTGTGGATTTTCCTGATCAGAAGCATATGGCGAGTGCACGCAAACTGTACAAATTTGAACCTGACCCGGAGTATCCCCTTTATCCCTTTCATCCAGACGCGAAGATGTCGATTCTAGTTAAGTGTCTTATCTCGGATAAGCAGATTCAGAGAGTTTCATTTCTGCCAGTGTGGATCCACCCGAGCAATCAACCTGAGATTGTTGTTAGGGGGAGTAAGCAGTTTGATGAGGTAGTAGCTTATATGGAGGAGATCACAAAAGATCAAGAGCTTAACGTAAAATTTACAGTAGAGGGTGATGAGGTGGTTATCACAGCGTAGGAGGTAATTATGTCAGCGTAGAATTACGAACAAATTATGATTAATAGAATTTGAAAAAAGGGAGGTGTGTAATGTCTAAGAAGGTGCAATGTATAATGGGGGTTATCCTCGCGAGCGTTTTATCCGTCTCAATGGTTTTGGGCTGCGCAGAGGGTCCAGCCCCAATCACCGAGGAGCCAGAGGGACTGCCTACTTATCACTGGCGCCTTGCTCATCACTATGGGCCTACTACTGATTCCAATCTTAGAATGTTAGTCATGGTAGATGAAATCGAGAAGGAAAGCAACGGTCGGATCATTATTGATGTTTACCCGGCAGGTGAATTGGGTGGTGGGGAGATAGTCTGGGATCAACTGATAGAGGGCAGCGAAGTCATCCAGTTATGTCTGGGGGGGTCTTATGGCGATATTGATCCTCGTCTATCATTTTACTACATCCCCTGGTTGCCGATAACAACCTGGGAGGAAGCTCGGAGCGGCCTTGGGGTTGGAGGCTGGGAGTCCAATCTCTTTAGGGAGTTAATGGAGGAGTCGGGCCTTAAGGTCTTGGGGATATGGCCGGCTGGGTTCGAAGGTTTGGGCCTTACGAAGATGCCGCCCAGCCTTGACCCCGATGTGCCTAAGGACATGAAGCTCAGGGTGTCTCCAGCGCCAGGCCAAGACATATTCTGGGGTCGTATGGGTTTCATACCGGTCCAAATAGCTTGGGTCGATGTGGTGACCTCGATGATGACGGGTGTAATTGATGGCTATGCTGGCGGTACTCCGGAACATGCGTCGCACGACAAGGCTGATTGTACAAACGTGTGGAGCCAAACCAATTATGCCTTCT
>CAZHQV010000246.1:0-2388 GCA_964534285.1 uncultured Dehalococcoidales bacterium | reverse complement strand
AAAGTTGAACTATAAGAGCGGGTATAAAGACTATGAAAAGCAAGCAGATGAGATTTCGAAAGCAATTAAGAGTTGCCCTGATGATTGGTCAGGCGTGATTCATATTACAAGAAAGAGTGAAGCCCCGCGACTTGCTACTCGTTTGACAAAAAGAGGATTGGGTGGTAGAATATATGTGCCACGACAGATAGGCAATCAGGGGCGCTACCTCGGAACAGCAGAACAATGGCAAGAATGGGAACAGCACAGAAATCATCACCCAGGCGCACTGCTGATCGGCTGGCAATTCATGGAGGGTGCCGATATGAGAGATGAAAAGATCTGCATAATTGCTAAATGTTTCACGCCAGACGTGAAGATTTTTGGGCCAGATGGAGAACTCGGTATTGAAGATGTCAAAATTGGAGATCCGGTATTTGCCTTGTTAACAGATGGTACTATTGTAGAAGACACTGTTATATTTATAATCGAAAAAGATTATGATGGAGAAATTGTCAATTTTTCGTCCAGAAAATATGACATTTCTGTTACACCAGATCATAGGATGATGTATCTTTCAGATAACGATACGAGGAATATGGGTCTCAACGAATGGAGAATTGTCGAGGCCAACGATGTTGGATATGGGAAACTTCCTACATCTGGCATCTGGAATGGGGAAGAGCTCTCTTGGATATCCCTTGAACAGTATTTTGATGATACAACTCTGATTCTTTATAGACCAAAAACTCTTCCGAATCGATGGGGCAATGGGGATGTCCCAACCTTTATGAAAAGAGTGCGTAAACCAGAAGGATATATGTATGCATGCTCTTGGGGAGAAATGAAGGGACAGTACTGGAGGCCACCTCCGGGCAGCAATGCTTTTTTCCAAGACAAAAAATGGTGCAATAGAATTCCATACTATTGGCCCGCAGAAACATTCTTCAAAATAGCTGGATGGTTTATTGCCGAAGGCTCATCGAACTGCTATGAGAACGATGATGGGAGAATGAGCTATAAAATTGGGATGGCACAGAATGCCGGTAAGATATATGAAAGAATGATCGGCGCTTTTGCGGAAATTGGTATTCCGTTCTCAGTATCAACAAAGAAGAAATTTGCGCAGGATCTTACAGTCAGTAGTGCGGTGTTGTTTAGGGCTTTCCGCGACATGTTCGGTCAATGTGCCAGAGAAAAGAAAATCCCCAGATTTATATTGGGGGCAAGTAGCAATTTGCTCAGACTTTTGTTTGAAAGCATGATGGATGGTGATGGAAATAAGGCCAGGGATACTTATGCAACAAGTTCCACAAAGCTGAAAGATTGTTTTGTCGAACTGTGTATCAAAATTGGATATAGACCCAGCGTAAATCTTGTATCTGGAGGAAGGCTTTATCATATTTATATAAGCGAAGGATATGGATATACTGTTACTCCAGACAATATCACTCGCCAGAAATATACAGGAAAAGTGTGGTGTATAAGTACTACTTCTGGAACCGTTTTAGCTACCCGCAATGGGAAATTTATTTTCGCGGGGCAATGTCCCTTCCCATCCCTTGGAGATAAGTATGAGAAGGCCAGAATGCAGTACTCTAAAAAGATGTACTCTCAGCGAACAGCCTGGACTATCATGCAAGCCGCTGGTCGAACACGCCGAGGGAGGCCACAGGATTATGATCTGAACGGGGAGAGACGTGGACTCGTCGCGTTGGCTGACGGGAATTGGTCCAGGATCAAAAAGTATATGTCGCCAGATTTCCTGGAAGCAATCACCGCATTTGAATAAAGAAAGGAGGGAAGGAGGATAGAGGATGAGAAGTAAGTAGCACACTGCGGTATTATCTATCAATCTATATGTTCAAGAAAAGGAGTACAAAGTGTCGGAAGAACTAAGACGGTATCAGCAAATGCTAGCGGAAATGGGTGTTGACGTTAGCGAAGAGGCGCTAGCCAACATCCCCGCGCCGATTTTGTCATTTGCGGCAGGATCATTTATTGGAAAGTTTCACACCTTGTTCGGATACTGGTTCATGTCAACCGAAGACGATGTTTTGAGGAGAGAAGGCGGCGAAGAAATTCCATCCCCGGACATCCGCACTCAGATAAACGAATGGTTCCATTACTACTATGCTGACTACGATCTTGCAAATGAGGCATACGAGATCCTGGTTCCAGACAGTGATTTCTCTCCCAATCCAGCATGGGCATTTTTCGCCAGGACAGCAGATATTCTCATCCAGGAAGAGCGTCGTGAGAATTTCATGGAGGCATTCGGTGAGCTAATCGTCAAGCACGTCGTTGTCAAGAGACTGCAGAGCGGATCGGAAAAGTTCCCGGCGAAGAATCGTCACCAGTACCAGTTGATCTCCCTGCCCGCTGCTGTTGCGGCACAGGCAGACGCTT
>CAZHQV010000245.1:0-2395 GCA_964534285.1 uncultured Dehalococcoidales bacterium | reverse complement strand
TAACTCAATTACTCTATTGCGACTAGAAGTCATTGGTTGCTCTTTCAGTAATTTGAATGGTTGAATTAACCGTTTTAGGGTTCTGTTGGCTATTTCCTGCGGGTAACCCTTTTTCATTCAATGTATTTCCTTGGGGATCAACCTTGCCCCGCATTTGAAGCAGTATTCATCAGAGAAACGGCCCAGAAAGCCACAGTTAGGGCATTCAGGTTGGCGGATAATGCTTGGCGTGTATTCCAAGCGCTCTGCTCTCATAATACTCACTGCCTGTGCATGAATGCTTTTAGCCTCATCCAAGTCCTGAGTCACATAACTAAGTTGCTCAAATTTACCTTCTCTATTTGAGAGTTCTTTGAGTTTTGGTAATACTCGCTGCATTTTTTGTCTCATCCCTTCATCCTCAATGATATCAGCGGCTTTATCCCAATAGCCTAAAGTAACCCAATACGTTGTTATTTCTCTCACCCCCCTTTCGTTCTGTCTTGGTTAAAGTGGCATTATTAGGATGTTTCATTGTAGTTTAAGGTAAAAACTCGTTTGTGAAAGCATCAGAGGCAGAGATGGGGGCTGACAGAATGCCGTATTCAACCATCCAATCGGTGTAGCCCTGCCAGACGCTTTCTTTCTGTTCACCCCAACGCGGTGCTTCAGCTTGATAGTATTCCGAGAGCCAATCCTGGCTTATCTTGACAAGCTCAGCATCGAGTTCAGGCACGGCAGCAAGCAGAAGATTGGCTGCTTCGCCCGGATTCTCTATAGCGAAGTCATACCCGCGTGAAAGAGCTTCAATGAAGGCTCTGACGACTTCCGGTTTATTGGTGATGGTGTCTTCGTTGGCGATCACAATCGGCGTATAGTAATCAGGAATGCAATCAAAGTAGTCTTCCATCATTACTACATTGAGGTCGACGCCATGTTGTTGTGCCTGAAAACCCTGCCAGCCGTAGAAAATCCATGCCATATCAATCTGATTTTCAGTAATCAATGCTAAGGGGTCGGCCCAACCTGTATTTAACATCTCAAGCTTGCTGAAGTCGGCGCCCGCACAACCCATAAGAACTTCAAGTGTGGGAGTCTCAAACGGCGAACCCCATGCTCCATAGCGCAGACCCTCAAAATCGGCGGGACTGGTTACGTTTAGATCGGCAGCAGAGGCAAAACCTGACGTGTTATGCTGGAGTACAGCCGCGATGGAAACGATAGGCACGTCATCAGCGCGGGCTAGCGTGACTTGTTCTTGATGACTGATGCCAAAATCGGCGCCCCCACTGGCTACCGCGGCTTCAGGGTACATTTCGCCAGGTTGAATAATCTTAACCGCAAGACCGGATTCCTCAAAATATCCTTTTGTCTCCGCCACAAAGATTCCGGTGTGATTGGTGTTCGGGACCCAATCCAATAATAGTGTAACAGGGATAAGTTCCTCGGCTACAGGGCTTCCGCAACCAACGGTTACCAGTACGATAATCAGTAATACTATGATTAAAAATAAACGTTTCATTTCATTTTCCCTCACTCCTTTATCCTATTGGTGAAACTTCTGTGATTAAATGCAGCTATGGTAACCCACAGCCAGGGAAAGCCCCTTTTAGGAGGCCTTCCCTGGGTCTGTTTTTTAGCTTTTGCTCTAGCCAATTTTAGCTCTGACCCCTGCGCCGCCTTATGAATATGGCAACTCCAGCTATAATGGGTACGGCTAAGGCAATCCAGGGTGGCATAAGGCTAACCTGGCTCACCGGATAAGCCTCGCCACCGACAGGAGGCATAAAGCCTTGCCCGAATGGAGTCCCAGTTAGGTCTGCTAGGCTGGGCTGTGTGTCATCGGTGATGGTGACCACAATACAGCCATCGGAGTATATCTGGTTGGAGGCGGCTACCCAGCTAATTCCATCCCAGTAGGAGATGTTTTCGCCCTCAAGGGCGGGACAGAACTGAACAGTGAGACTATTGACGCCATCGGCGCTATCCAGATGGACATCATAGTAGCTTCCCTCATTGATGAATGGGCATGCCCCACCGGGGTTGTTGGCGTATTTAGCGGTGGTGATGGTATGGTCTCCGTCGCCGTTAATGGTAACTTGTCCACCAATGGCGGTATCTGTCATCGTGCCAGAGCCGCTAATGGTTTCAGATTTAACCTCTGCAGGCTCAGCTCCCAGCCATGGGTCGTAGTCCACATTAGCACTTACAGCGTCGCCTGAGCCTGGACCAACGCCAGAAGGTCCGTCCTTAGCTCCCCACCAGTTGTTGGTGGCATTGAGGTTTATCTCTTCAACTGGGTTGTTGATGCCAAATTCGTTGTTCCACATGTTGTTGAAGTTAATGGCTGGATTGACAATATCTTCATCGTAGACGTTCCAAGTTCTAATCGCGTCATTACGGGCTTCTGTTATGT
>CAZHQV010000244.1:0-2433 GCA_964534285.1 uncultured Dehalococcoidales bacterium | reverse complement strand
TATCATATGACTGGATGGCGCATTGGGATGGTGGTGGGCAATGCTGAGATGATAGATGCCCTATTTAGAGTCAAGTCCAATTTGGATTCGGGTGTTCCCCAAGCAATTCAGGAGGCTGCCATTGAAGCCTTGCGTGGCCCACAAGACTGCATTGCTGAGCACAATGTGGCCTTGCAGGCTCGCCGGGACAAGTTGACGGGAGTCCTCAATAGAATCGGGCTAAACGCAAAGGTGCCTAAAGCTGGGTTCTATGTTTGGGCTAGAGTTCCCCAAGGTTACACTTCCGTGGATTTCACCAAGAAGTTGCTTACCGAAATCGGTATAGCTGTCACTCCAGGAAGCAGCTATGGTAAGGAAGGAGAGGGTTATATTAGATTCTCCCTGACTATCCCTGATAACCGCTTAGAGCAAGGAATAGATCGCCTATTGGCCTGGTATGGGAGGAACAGATAAAGCGAGAGCTCTTCGTTACTCAAGCTAAGGCAGAGCAGGCCGTTCTAGTAGGTGTAGAAAATAAGGGCTCTAGCGGTGAGTGGGCCAGCGATGATTCCTTGCAGGAATTGTCGCATCTGGCCAAGACTGCTGGTGCGGAGGTGGTTGGGGTGCTCTCTCAGAAACTGGACTCGCCTTCGCGTGCGTACTACATAGGCAAGGGTAAAGTTGACGAGCTGATCAGCCTCAGGGAGCAAACTGGGTATGATACGGCGATCTTCGATGATGAGCTGTCAGCAAGACAACAAAGGAACCTTGAGGAGGTATTGGGAGTGAAGGTTATTGACCGTACGGCTCTTATTCTGGACATATTTGCCAAGCAAGCTCGAACCCACGAGGGGCAGCTCCAGGTTGAGCTCGCCCAGCACCAATATCTCCTGCCGCGCCTTGTGGGTCAATGGAGCCATTTTGAGCAGCTTGGTGCTGGCATCGGAACCAGAGGTCCCGGTGAATCGCAGCTGGAGACCGACCGCCGCCTCATCCACAAACGCATTAATCGGCTCCAGCATGAAATAGAGAATGTAAGGCGGCACAGAGCTCTTTACCGATTGCGACGCAAGGAGATAGGTATGCCGATTGTAGCCCTCGTCGGCTATACCAATGCTGGCAAAAGTACCTTGTTTAACACCCTGAGTAAAGCTGGTGTGACTGTGGAAGACAAGCTCTTTTCCACCCTCGATCCTGTAACTCGCTGTTTGACCTTGCCTGGTGGACGAAGACTCCTTATCACGGACACCGTCGGCTTGATCCACAAACTGCCGCCATCAATAGTCGCTGCCTTCAGTGCTACGTTGGAGGAGCTTAGCGAGGCTGGTCTACTTCTGCACATCGTTGACATAACGCACGAGAACGCGGCTAATCAATGTCGAACAGTAGAGAAAATCCTTGCTGATTTAGGCCTAGCCGACAAGCCAAGGATCACGGTTTTCAACAAACTCGACTTGGCCCTATCCGGCGAGACGGAGCTTGAGGCCTTGACTGCCGTTCCCTATCTTGAAGAAGAGATTGTACTGCCGCACAGAAACATAGCGCTTGTCTCTGCTGCGAAATCCTGGGGAGTGGGCAAGCTATTAGATAAGATAAGTTCGCATCTGAATGACGTCTCAGGGCAAAGAGGCTAGACCGTAGATCACGGGCTTTTCGCCTCTCGGCACTCTTCCTTGACTGGGCAGGAGGAGCATCTCCTCCGCTTACAGAACTCCAGGCGTATTCTTACTAGAGCAGACTCGACACGGGGAAGCCCCAGTTATTCCTGACTCAAGCCGAGCTTAGAAGCCGGTTCCTGCGCGAGTGGGGATAGGCTTGGTCTTGCCTTTTCCCAAATGCCCTTTAAGTCCCTTAGAAATATGTTTGCCGTAGTAGGGCCGACACCTTTGAATTGAAGCAATTTCTTCTCCAGATGCCGGCTATCCTTTGCTTGGGCGTGTAGCTTCTCCAGCGAAGCAAACCTTTCCTCCAAATTAGATGCTATCTCAAGGAGGTTCGAAGCCGTAGAGAAGTCGTGGGGGCGTAGCCTCCGGAGTCCAACATATCCGCTAGCTTATTCCAGCCAGCCTGCAGGATGCTTTCCGGTGTTACAATCCCCTCATTTTCAAATTCTTTGAAACTCCTCTTTGCTATTTGAGAGGAGCGCCTCTTCGCAAAAAGAATCGCAGCCAGAAACCACTTGAACCTATCTTCTTCTCTCGTCAAGTCTAGACTCAACTCTTGAGAATAGCTTGCCACTCGGGAGAGCTTTTCTTCTATGGTCACAATGCGATTCCCACTTCAAACTGTCCAAGTGTCATTGGTTTGCTCCTGAGTTGCCATCATGCGTTTCTTGAGTTGCGCAACTGCTGGGGGCAGCACTTTCCCGATCTTTTCCCTGAACCTCAGGTGAGCAAGCTGGTCAAGCGGGGTCTCACCCTCATTGATAATCACAAATCGGGCTCCAGACTGGAG
>CAZHQV010000243.1:0-2442 GCA_964534285.1 uncultured Dehalococcoidales bacterium | reverse complement strand
GCGGGCTTGAACAAATATCTCTTTGAGTTCGTTAACATCAGGGATCAGTGTTCCTGGGTTCATATGAATGAGCCAGAGAAGGCTACAGAAAAGGCTAAGGACCTTATTCGGATGGGCGTGGCCAAGGCAAGGCTACTTGTGGCATTGGAGGAGATTGAGATCAAAGTAGCTCCTTCTAGCCTGGTCATTGGTGGTGGGGTGGTTGGGATGAGTGCTGCTTTGAATCTGGCTGAGCAGGGCTTTGAGGTTCATCTGGTGGAGAAGGAGGCAGAGCTTGGTGGTAGGCTGCTTGATGTTCACAGAATCTTCACCGCCAATGTGGAGGCGAGCAAGGTAATCGGAGCACTTGTGGAAAAGGTGAAGGCTCACGACAGAATTGAAGCTCACCTGTCTACCAAGGTGAAGGATGTAAGTGGCTTCATAGGCAGCTTCGATGTCACCTTAGGCCGGGATGGGGAGGAGACTAAGGTTAATGTTGGCACCATCATCGTTGCCATCGGGGCTGATGTACTAGAACCAACGGGTCAATACGCTTATGGCAAGTTTCCTAACGTTGTTACGCAGCTACAGTTGGAGGAACGGCTGAAGAATGGAAAACTTGATGCACAAAACATTGTGATGATCAATTGCGTTGGGGCTAGGGTACCAGAGAGGACTTATTGCAGTAGAATTTGCTGCATGACCTCGATCAAGAATGCTTATCTTATTAAAGAATCAAGCCCTAAAGCAAGAGTGTGGATATTACACCGAGATATTATGGCTTATGGTGCAGATTTCGAGGATTACTATCGAAGGGCCATGGAGCATGGGGTTAGATTCATCAGATATAGTCTGCAGAGGCCTCCTGAGGTTGTTGGGAAGAAGAAAGCTGAGAAGATAAAGGTATACCATGAGCTGCGCAAGAGGGAGCTAGAACTTCCCTGCGATATGCTTGTTCTCACAACGCCCCTAATTCCCCGTGAGGACAACGAAGAGATATCCAAGATGCTCAAAGTCTCCTTAGATGAGTTTGGCTTCCTATTGGAAGCACACCTGAAACTCCGGCCTGTGGAGTTTGCCATGGACGGCATCTATATCTGTGGTTCAGCACGCTGGCCTACGGATGTTAGTGAAGGTATTTCGCAGGCTTATGCTGCTGCTGCAAAAGCGGCAGGGCCCCTGCGCATGGGCTATGTGAAGCCTGAGGCCATAAGCTCCTCCATTAATGAAGATATTTGTCCAGGGTGCGGCACCTGCGTTTCCGTTTGTCCGTTTGGTGCCATCCAACTCGTGTCTAAGAACGGGAGGAACACAGCTCAGGTCACTGTGGCTCAATGTAAAGGCTGCGGAGTCTGCGGAGCTACTTGTCCTTCTGGCGCCATTACCACGAATCACTTCACAAACGAGGAGATTATGGCGCAGTTGGAGGCACTTACAGTACGGTAAAGCGTGTTATTGTTGAAAGTAGGCGCGATAAGTGGACGGGGATAGTTTTGAACCTTTGATTGTCGGCTTTTGCTGTAACTGGTGTTCCTATGCGGCCGCCGACCTCGCCGGCACTTCACGGATGAAATATCCGCCGAACTTGAGGATGATTAGGGTGATGTGCTCAGGAAGAGTCAGCGAGCTCTTCATATTGAAGGCCTTTACTGTTGGAGCAGACGGTGTTCTGGTCGCTGGCTGCCACCCGGGGGACTGCCACTATTTGAAAGGCAACCTAGGCACCATAAGGAAAATCACAGCCATGAGGCCTTTCCTTGAAGCAATGGGGATCGAACCTGGGAGGCTGAGATTGGAATGGATAGGTGCTTCCGAGGGACCAAAGTTTGCCGAGACAGTTGAGAGCTTTACCCAGAGTATAAGAGAACTGGGCCCAAGCCCGTTGAATAGAGGGCGAAATGGACATTGAGGATGTGTCCGCAGTCTGCCCCGACTATGGTAGAAAATTCTAATAAGGAGGTGAAAATGACTAAACTAGCGATCACGGTTAATGGTTCGGAGCCCGGCAACGTCTTTGCGCCTATGATTCTAGGTTCGTCTGGCGCGGCCTGTGGGTATGATGTGACTTTGTTCTTCTGCCCAGCCGGCGCGCCTGCTATGGTGAAAGGCGAGCTCGAGAAAATACGGGATAAGGGCATTAAGGGCATGCCGGACATCGTAGAACTCTGGGAAGGCTTACTCAATCTGGGCGGCAAAGTCTTGGTCTGTGAGCTGGCATTAGATGCTAAAGACCTCAAAGCCGAAGACTTTAGAGAAGGAGTGGAAATTGTGGGAGCAACTGCGTTTCTAGCCTCAATAGAGGATGCTACCATAACCTTCTCTTTCTGAAATAAATTGTGACACAGTTAGGAGGTGAGCATGGCACTACAAACGTTGGATGTCTTGGGGCTTAAGTGCCCACAGCCGGTTCTCAAATTAGCGACAATGGCCAGAGATGTTCCTCCGGGCGACACTGTTGAGGTG
>CAZHQV010000242.1:0-2448 GCA_964534285.1 uncultured Dehalococcoidales bacterium | reverse complement strand
GAAGAGGAACTAGAGTATTTGATGGCACGAGGATTAACTCGGAGTGAGGCTACAGCCACCATAGTCCGAGGTTTCCTCAGGGTGGATATTGAGGGGTTACCACCAATGCTCAGTGCCGAACTGCAGCGAGCTGTTGAAGCCAGCGAAAAGGATCTTATGTAGATAGGCCTGCCAGGCAGCAGTCTGCCCTAGGGAACGCCATCGGAGTACTGCGCCAACGATTGAAGAGTCGCTGTCTGACGGACGACCAAGAACGACTTCGGCAAATTTGAATGCTTCTGAAGGAGGATGATGAATCTAAGAGCATTGCACCAAGTAAGCTACGGCCTATATGTAGTAACCTCAGCGAAAGGAGCTAAGCTTAGCGGGCAAATTGCCAATACCGTGTTTCAAGTCACCTCTGAACCACCTGCCGTGGCCGTATGCCTCAATAAGCAAAATCTCACCCATGAGTTCGTCCACGACAGCCATGCTTTCGCCGCCTCCATCCTATCCCGAGACACACCTCTCAGTTTCATCGGCACCTTCGGGTTTAAGTCAGGTAGAGACATTGATAAATTTGCCCAGGTGAATTACAAGATAGGTGAAACCGGGGCTCCTATAGTCCTGGATCATACAGTGGCTTATCTGGAGGTAAAGGTCGACAAGGAAGTGGATGTCGGTACACATACAACGTTCATAGGTGAAGTCGCGGCGGCAGAGCAAGTCAAGCAAGGGGAGCCTATGACCTACGCCTACTACCACGAAGTAAAACGTGGCACCACACCCAAGACTGCCCCGGTATTCATAGAAGAGAAAAAGGAGGTCAAGAAAATGGCTAAATATGAGTGCTCAGTTTGCAACTATGTCTATGACCCCGAACTCGGAGATCCAGATGGTGGGATTGCTCCCGGCACTCCCTTTGAACAAATACCAGATGACTGGGTCTGCCCTGTCTGCGGGGCGAGCAAGGACCAATTCGAAAGAATAGAGGACTAAAGAGAAAGACATGGGACTTGAGGGAAGCAGGACTGCTAAGGCTTTACAAAGCGCCTTTGCCGCGGAAGCGCAAGCTCATGCTAGATACATGTATTTTGCCGCTGCTGCTAGGAAGGCTGGCCTTGAGCAAGTTGCTGATATATTTTTGGAGACCGCTAGAAACGAGTCGGAACATGCTGGGCATGAGCTCAATTTCCTTGGCGGTGTTGCAGACACTAGGGAAGATTTGAAAGCGGCGGCCAGCGGGGAGCGTTATGAATGGACTGAAATGTATCCCACATTAGAAAAAACAGCTCAGGAGGAGGGCTTTACCGAAATTGCTGCCTTCTTTCAACGAATGGCTAGAGTTGAGGCAACACATGAGAAAAGATTCCTTCAACTGCTGGAAAGCTTGGAAAAGGGTCAGACATTTGAAGGAAAAACAGTAGGGCATTCTGCCGTTCATATGGCTCAGGTCATGTTGCCTGAGCAAGCCAATCCGGCGGGATATGTGCACGGCGGGGAATTGATGAAGATGATGGACAATGCCTCCTATGTTGTAGCCTGCCGCCATGCCCGTACCAATACCGTGACTGCCAATGTCGAGGAAATAAACTTCCTCCACCCTGTGCGTGTTGGAGACCTAGTCTTCGTACATGCTCAAATCACCTTCGTCAGCCGTTCATCCATGGAGATTCGGGTAGAGATTGAGACGGAGAACCTTTTCGCAGGACACAGAGTCAAGGCCTTGACCGCTTATTATAACATGGTAGCTTTGGATGCCGAGGGAAACCCTACTCAGATACCAAGCCTACTACTAAGCACGGAAGAGGGAGAGTCGCTTTTTGACCAAGGATTGGCAAGGTACAGAAATAGAAAAAGGAGGAAAGAGCAGGCTGAAATAAGAGAGGAGGCAGGATAGAACAATGATAGAGAACCTGAGCAAAGAACAGTTGCAAGGGATACTAGAAGCAATACCGGTAGAGGTTTCTTTCGTTGATGAAAATGACCTGGTCAGATTCTGGAATAAGCACGAAACGAGAATCTTTAAACGGCCGGTTTCTGTACTTGGGAAATCAGTACAGAATTGTCACCCAAAGCAGAGTGTGGACAAGGTGAACCAGGTGTTGTCCGATCTTAAGAGCGGTAGGCGAGATTCAGCGGAATTTTGGATCAATCTCGGGGAGAAGAAGGTATACATTAGATATTTTCCTGTGCGGGATGAAGCAGGCAAGTATCTAGGCACATTGGAAGCCACCCAGGATATCACCAAGATAAAAGAGATTGAAGGAGAAAAGAGGCTGTTAGAATACTGAAAGGAGGATCAGAATGAGACCAAGAGAACTAAGGCCTGGAATCTACTCGGTTGGAGCAATTGACTGGGACAGACGGTTATTTGATGCGCTTATACCTCTTCCTGATGGCACGAGCTACAACTCATATCTAATTGAGGGTAGTGAAAAAACGGCCCTTATTGACACGGTGGACCCC
>CAZHQV010000241.1:0-2451 GCA_964534285.1 uncultured Dehalococcoidales bacterium | reverse complement strand
ATGAGCGCTTTGGTAAGAATGCCGGAGGCAATATTGAAGCTGCGAAAAGAGCCTACGATGAAACAGCAGTTTAAGGAGTAAGAATGGCAACAAAGGCAAAAAAAACGAAAACGGCAGAAAAGAAGTTGAGAACAGCGAGTCAGGTAACGTGGAGAGACGTGGAGGTTGGCGGCATACTCACAGACGCCGGGGGCGCCAGCTTGCGTAGAACCGGAGACTGGAGATCTGAAAGGCCCGTATTGGACAAGGAGAAGTGCAACAAATGCGGCTTGTGCTGGCTTCATTGTCCTGACGCAGCCGTAGAACAGTGTGAGGATGGGTATTATGAGATTAACCTTTATTCCTGCAAAGGGTGTGGCATTTGCGCTGAAATATGTCCCAAAGAGGCGATAACTATGATAGAGGAGGTAGAAGAATGACCAAGAGAGTAGCGTTAGAGGCTTCACACGCCTGTTCTGAGGCGGTAAGAATGGCGGACACTGATGTAATTGCTGCGTATCCCATAACACCCCAGACACATGTTCCTGAGCGACTGGCTGAGATGGTAGCTGATGGTGAACTGGATGCAGAATATGTACCTGTCGAATCAGAACACTCAGCTATGAGCGCTTGCTGCGGGGCTTCAGCAGTAGGAGCTAGAACTTTCACCACCACTGCTGGTGTCGGATTGGAGCTCATGCACGAAGTTGTCTATGTTGCGTCATCCATGAGATACCCTATAGTCATGGTGATATGCAACAGAGCTCTCTCCGCGCCGCTAAGCGTTTGGTGTGACCATTCTGACGTCATGTCTGTTAGGGATACTGGCTGGATTCAAGTATTCTGTCAGAATAATCAGGAGGCCTTCGATATGACCCTCTGGGCCTTTCGTGTTGGCGAGGATCGCAAGGTTCTGTTCCCAGTTATGGTTCATTTCGATGGGTTTACTCTGTCACATGTAACAGAGGCAGTGCTCTTGCCTGAGCAAGAGGAAGTGGATAGATTCCTACCCAAGAAACGCCAATATGAATTCGCCCTAGACCCTGATAAACCAATCACCCACGGAGCCTTTGGTCCTCCCGACATGTACACTGAGTCCAAGATATCTCAGGAGGTAGCGTTCAGGAAATCCAAGGAGCTCATAATTCAAGGTTGGAAAGAGTTTGGTGAGATATTTGGTCGCTATTATTACCCGGTTGAACCGTACAGAGCTAAAGGCGCTAAGACACTGCTTTTGATGATGGGAAGCCTCAATGAGACAGCAAAGCTGGTGGTGGACAGAAAAAGAGAAAATGGAGAGTCTGTAGGACTCATAAACTTGCGTCTTTGGAGACCTTTCCCGTTTGAGGAATTTCGCCAAGCTGCAAAGGATGCTGAGACTATCGTCGTTTTTGACCGCTGTATTTCCTCCGGTGGGCCAGGAGGTCCAGTCTTTTCGGAAGTCAGGTCGGCCTTGTATGGCATGGAGAGGATGCCGAAAGTTGTCGGCTTTGTTGGTGGTTTGGGTGGAAGGGACGTGCCGATGAAGGATATTGAGTACGCTTTCGATAGGGGTGTGGAAGTTGCCGAAAAGGGTTCAGAGGAAATATTTGAGACAGTGGGTGTAAGAGGTAAGGTGGAAGGTATAAGAGAACCGAAGGGCGCGTACCTGCCTGCGAAATAGTGCAAGACCCGAAGTAGCTAAGTATAGGGAGGGAAAAATGCCACAAGAATCCATAAAGTTTGGTAAGAACCTTGTAAGCACCAAGGAGCTTCTTGCCGAGGGACATAACTTCTGCATTGGTTGTGGGGAAGCCTTAGCAATAAGGCTTGCTTGTAAAGCCATAGGGGAGAATATGATAATAGGTATGGCTACGGGATGTGATGAGGTTTGCACTACTCCCCTTCCCGTCACTTCATGGCGAGTTCCCTGGCTGCATACGTTGTTTGAAAATGTTGGGGCTGAGATTTCAGGTGTGGAGGCAGGGCTAAAGGCCTTGATGAGAAAGGGAAAGATACCTGAGAGGGATATCAAGTGTATCGGTATGGCTGGAGATGGGGGCACGAGCGATATTGGAGTTCAGGCCTTGTCTGGGGCAATTGAGAGGGGTCACAATTTCCTATATATCTGTTGGGATAATGAAGCGTATATGAATACTGGAATTCAGAGGTCGAGCAGCACGCCCTACGGGGCTTCAACTACTACTGCGCCCGCGGGGAAAGTCAGCATCGGGCAGAAAACCCGCAAGAAGAACATGGTCGAGATCTGTGTTGCCCACAACATACCATACGCAGCTACGGCTTGCCCCAGTTACCCTTTCGATTTGATGAACAAGGTCAAGAAGGGAGCAGAGGTTAAAGGCCCGGCTTACGTACATATTCTGTCTCCTTGTCCCACTGGCTGGAGGTATCCTTCAAGTATGACTATTCAAATGGGGCGGCTTGCTGTGGAAACAGGCATTTTCCCTCTTTATGAAGTGGAGAATGGCCGAT
>CAZHQV010000240.1:0-2468 GCA_964534285.1 uncultured Dehalococcoidales bacterium | reverse complement strand
GTAGCGGAGTGCCTGGTTACTATACAGTATTACCCGATCAGAGCACATCAGGTATTCCAACTCTGGGGCTTGCGGGTTCAATGGTGCTGCGACATAATGTGGTGTTCCAGCTTGAGAGTCACCCATAGCCGCCTTGATGACGCAGTCAAGGGTATCCCACGAGAAGGAAGCCGTCAGGCCAGGACGTTGCTCATCCTTCTCGAGAAGACTCAGCCCCCACTTCTCTTTGGCTTTCTCCACCACCTGCCGGTGCAGGTCCTCACATGCGGTGATGTATTCATTCCATTTCATCTTGAAAGCCTGGTAGCTTCTCCATAACTCAGGGAAGGGCAAGTGCTCACGTATACCCTCAAACAAGCGAATTTGCTCCACTGCCTCAGCGGCACTCAGCGGATAACGATCGAAGGATGGCGGGGACGGAGCTTTTATGGCAGCACGCCAATTTTCAATAAGGGTTCTTACCTCGGCTAGATGGTCACGAAGGCTTTCTTTGATGATGTCGGCCCTTGCCATCTGCAACGTTTGCTCCTCTCGAGCTTGCCTGAGCTGCCTCTGGAGCGTTCGAGGGTCTTTGATGCCAAACTCCCTTTTGAGGTCTGTGACCGTAGCCCCAGATTCCAAGCGTTCCAGCATTCTTTTTCTCTGTTCGAGCGTAAACTTCCTTCGCATCAGATTCTCCTCTAGGTCTTTAACAACTAATCCCATTCTACCACTTTGAGACCGGCCTGTCAATAAGATATTACATTCTATTACACTTTAATACAACATCGCCGTGTGACTTTTGTAGCTTGACAACCTACAATGCATAGGGTATAATAGATTTGCTGAACATTTTAACAAATTATAAAGATAATGCCAAGATTAATACTTAATATCAATGATAAACTGATAACAATGGCCTTAGCCTGCATCGAGCAGATGTGGCCTGGTGAAGGCAGGAGGGCGATTGGGCGTTTTGTTCTGTGAATATAAGTGAAACGGTGGTCGCACAGTGAGTGAAAGGGGACAGGAAGAGAATCTGATAATGAGAGCCGATGAGGTCCGGCAGATGCTGGGCATCGGCAGAAATACTCTATACAATTGGTGTGAACTTGGCATCATCCCACACAAGCGTGTCGGACGGGTGATCCTGTTTTCCCGCAAGCGCATTCAAGAATGGCTTGACAATAACGAAAACAAAAGGAGGTAAGTAAAATGCGAGGACATATCGCGGTAAAAAATGGCAGGTATTATCCTGTTATATCAATAAAGGACTCAGCTACCGGAAAGTGGAAAAGGCGATGGCTTTCTGGGCATAAGACCAAACGCGAGGCAGAAAAAGCAAAGGCCGAGGCTGTTACTCAGGCTAATAACGGCTGGCTCACACTGCCCAGCCGGGAAACCGTCGCGGGGCTCTTCTGGAACTACTTTAGCACTACGGGCGCCAACCGAGTCAGGCCAATAACGCTACAGAGTTACAAGTCTATGATTGAAAACCACCTCATCTCCAGAGTAGGGGCCAAACCTGCCTCTGCCCTTATTCCGGATGATCTCGATTTCATGATTGCTGAGATGGCTAAGGCAGGGATATCAGTCACTACCATCCGATATGTACTAAGAATAATACACCGCGTATTGCGGGACGCTGTTAGAAAAGGCAGGCTGTCTCGAAATGTGGCCGACCTAGTAGATCCACCCCCGGAAAGAAGACCCGAGGGCAAAGCTTGGGATGAGGTCGAATTTGACCATTTTCTTACAGCTGCTGCTGCTTCTGACTACTATGAATTTTACTCAACCCTCGCATTGACCGGAGCTCGCCGGGGCGAGGCACTGGGTCTCACATGGCGTGATGTGGATCTGGACATCTCTTCACCGAAGATCAGTGTCCGCCGAACAGCGTACAAGCTTGATAGCGGTGAGTGGAGATTTGAGGAACCTAAGACAGACCGCTCCCGCAGGGATATACCGCTACCTGTCTCACTGGCGTTGCTGCTGATGCGGCTGCGTGAGCAGAAACAAGCCATCGCAGAGTGGCGTGACCAAAAGTTCTCTGAGGATGATTTCGTGTTCTCCCGGTCGGACGGTTCACTTCCCGACCCACGCTACTTATCCAAGGTATTCCAGCGCATCGTTAAAATTACGGGCCTGAAGCGCATCCGTTTACATGATTTGCGGCATACTTATGCCACGCTGCTACGGAAAGATGGGCAGCCTATTGAGACTATTAGCAGGGTGCTCGGTCATGCCTCTGCGCTCGTGACGCTCAAGATATATGACCACTGGGAAGGAGAATTCCGAGCACCCGCCGATACAATGGATCAGATGCTGGAAAGAGCATCGCAAAACCAGAACGGAGGAGCATTCGTTAGAAATACGTTAGAAGAGGGGGAGGGGGTTGAGTGTAGGCCGTACAGGTCTCGAACCTGTGACACCCTGATTAAAAGTCTTGTTGAGTTAGCTTCAGGGTATCGCTTCATATTAAGTCCTCT
>CAZHQV010000239.1:0-2522 GCA_964534285.1 uncultured Dehalococcoidales bacterium | reverse complement strand
ATCAATATGGAAGATGCAGCGAGCCATGAAACAGTATATAAACTAGCACACAGAGCTGATAAAGCCAACTTTTCATCCAAAGGTGCCCAAACAATTCTGACTTATGTACCCGCTTAATGAAATTTAAGCAATGAATAAAAAATCTGGAATAGGGTCAAAAGGTATTGCCTTTTTTTTGAAGAAGGGATAAGCTTATATTAAATATTCAAATAAATAATAATGTTACACTACTATTGCATATTAATGTTTTGCTTATGAGTGCGGCCAGACAAATGAGCCCGACTCAGGTGGCAAAGCAGCCTAGTATAGACGAGAGTCGGTTGCTGAAGTGGAAGAGCGTGGAGTTTTGCCAGCGCTGAACTTTATCGGCAATTACGGCGTCCGCTACTTTGACCGGGAGTGGGCGGGAGAGGCCACCACTCTCCCCAGCAGCTTTGACTGGAGAGCGCAGGGCAAAGTAACCTGTTTGTCCTAATGAAAGGAGGATGTTAAACATGAAGAATAGCTGG
This sequence comes from uncultured Dehalococcoidales bacterium, assembly GCA_964534285.1. Classification (GTDB taxonomy): domain Bacteria; phylum Chloroflexota; class Dehalococcoidia; order GIF9; family AB-539-J10; genus JADFUX01. The sequence goes on along the minus strand of CAZHQV010000239.1, from coordinate 2,013 downwards.
TTCGCGCGAATTTTAAACTTCACCTTATGTCTCGTCTTAGCCCTTTCGGTTATAGGAGGTCTAGGTACCGGAAATGCCAGGGCAGATGATGGCGTCCTCACCGAAGACAATGCTGGCTGTATGACTTTCACCCTCTACGCCGACGAATATACTATAGCCCAAGATGAGGGGGGGCTGGATGTTATACAAATGGGAGGCTTTTCTTCAACTACTTCGCCCGGCGACCCGATGCTCCCTCACAAAGTTTATAATATCGCCGTTCCGGCCGATATTGTCTGGTCAAGCCTGAAATTGAACATAGTCTCGGCTGAAACTAGTCTCCTTGACGGAACATATGATGTCAAGCCAGCACCGCCTATTCTCCCTGGAACCAGTAACATGGAGGTGGAGGCATCTGGAGAAAAGAAAGAGACCACAAACGATAGGTACATAGAAGTGTATGGGACTAACGCCGACTTTCCCGAAAGCTATTTGGAATTGCTACCCTACTCTCAGATGAGGAAATGGAAGTACACCAGGGTGGACTTTACCCCCTTCCAGTATAACCCGGTATCCCGGGAGCTAACCCTGATACAGAGCGCAACCATAGAGATAACCTATGAGCAATCTGGAATCGAGCCGCAGGCAAACCTCATGAACGATACGGTGATGGACGATGTTGCTGCTCAAGTCTTCTTTAACTACCAGCAAGTCCAGAGCATGTACAAGCCAGGAGCAATAGCGGATGTTCAGTCTCTTACTTACGACTACGTAATCATCACTACCAATGCCATAGAAACTAACAGCAGCAAGCTTGCCTCTTTCATATCCCACAAGGAAAGCCAGGGACACAGCATACTCGTTATTACCGAAGACGAGTTTGGCGGCCTGGCCGGGCAAGCGCCCAACCACAAAGCCGAGAAGATAAGGAAATGGCTGATAGATAACTATGCGGCTATGGGAATCGAATATGTGTTACTGATTGGAGACCCTCACCCTTACGAGAGTGGGGAAGGTGATATTCCCATGAAGATGTGTCATCCAGAGAGAAATCAAACTGAATATCCTAAGATTGTACCAACGCCGACGGACTACTTCTATTCCGACCTTACCGGCAACTGGGACCATGATGGCGATGGATATTACGGAGAATGGACTGATGACTATCCTGTTTCCGGGGGCGTGGATTTTGCCCCGGAGGTCTATGTGGGCAGGATACCGATATATAGTGCTGACTACAGCACTCTGGACAATGTATTGCAGAAGATAATTGACTATGAGACAGAGGCGAGCATCGACTGGCGGAAGAGCGCTCTGCTGCCCATGGGCTTTCAATCGGCAGGCTACGATGGTGCCCCACTGGCTGAGCAAATGAGAGATGATTACCTGAATGCTGCTGGCTTCTCTTCGTGGCGGATGTACCAGCAGGGCAATGGCGCCTGCGGATTAGATTCCACTTATGCCAGTGAGGAGGAGTTGAGGGGCGGCACGGTAGTAAGAGACCGCTGGGCAGCCAGCGACTACGGAATTGTTTGCTGGTGGGGCCACGGCAGCGAGACTAGCACTTCGGTGGGCTACGATGGATGCTGGGATGGCACATTATTCCAAAGCTCTTATTGCTCATCACTGGACGATGACCACCCCTCCTTCACGTATCAATGTTCCTGCACAAACGGATATCCTGAAGATAGTAACAACCTGCAATACGCCATCCTGAAACAAGGCGGCATCGGCACGGTGTCAGCAAGCAGGGTTTCTTGGTTTAATACTGGTGTCGGATATGGTCAGTTCGATGGTAGCCCCACAAACTCAGGTATTGGCTATGAGTATGTAAGCAGGTTGGTATCAGACAACCCGGCAGGACAAGCCTTATACTCCACAAAACAGAGCATGACCCCCAACCACCAGTGCTTGCTAATGAACTGGTACGACTTCAACCTCTATGGCGACCCCGCAACAAGCCTAGCGTCGCAGATCGGACCGCCACCGCCGGACGCACCGAGCGACCTAATAGCTACTCCCATCTCTTCATCC
>CAZHQV010000238.1:0-2535 GCA_964534285.1 uncultured Dehalococcoidales bacterium | reverse complement strand
AAGGTCTCTATCCTGGGCTTTAGCTGCTCAATCCCCTCCAGGGTATAGTCATGTTCGAGATATAGGGCGGGGACATTGAGCGCCTCCTTCAATCTGTCCCTGGTAAAGGGATACTCTAGATTACGGCACTCACAGTAAAGGGGCGCGAACCAGATAACTCCTTTGATATCAGCTCCCTCTATTCTATCCCTAGCGAATATGAACCTGTCTTCAGGGAAGCGGTCCTCGGTGATGCAGTGAGGGCAACGGACATCAAGGCGATGCTCTACAATGGCATCCAGTGGTGGCTTATTAATATCTATCTTTCTCCCGAAGTAACTCCTCCCTACTCCCACGTCCTCATAGACCACATTGCCGCCACACTCCTCTATTATCTTGTATATCTCGTAGCTAAGTTGATCCACTGCCCCGCCAAGCAAATAGACCCTCACCCCATCCTTGGGCTGCCTTTGCGACACCTCGCCTAGATACTCTTTCATTAGCTCATTATGCTCGTTCTTGGGCATGAGTAGGCTGGCAAACTCCGCTTCGAAGGCCTCCGAGCCTGATACCAAGCCTTGCTTCCTGAGTTGTGTTAGCTGCTCCATCAATCCATAATGCTCGTTATAGACTGAGATAGCATTGCTCAGCATGTCGTCGGTGATGAAGGTGAAGTGGCGCCTATCCAGAAACTGCTTAAAGATGCGATACTCGCCTCTGAGGTAGTTGAAGGAAGCTTCCCCGCCGATTTTTTCCGGGTGTTTCAAATAGAGCACATAAGGGCAGAGCTCTACTCCTTGCTGAGCAGGGTTAGCCCGGGGAACAAGCTTTCTCCACCAATAGTCCATCCTTGCAGTAAAGTCACAGGCATTGGGAATTACTACACCATCAAGGTAATCATATGTTCCTCTCCCTGCCAAGTCCAGGCAGCTACGCAAGAAGGGGCAGGCATAAATAGGCGCTCGACTATCCACCATTTCCAACTTGTCGCTGCTACCCGTTATCCTTACGGGAAGTGCATCGGCAGCATAGATCATCTCCTCAGGAGTCATACAGCAAAGACAGCCAAAAACATCCTTCTTGTTTTTCTCTTTCCACTCTTTCACCACATCATGCCGGTTTTCCAGCCATTTCTTGAATTCCACTGCCATTGTTCTGTGCCTCCTTAATTAGATTCGAAGCGACACGCAGAGAGAGATTGTTCAATAAGCAACGGGACCCTTCTTAAGCATCTGCTCGGCGAAGGCATCCCAACGAGCCAGAGTCTGAGCCTCGTTATAGCTCCTCTCGTCTACCAGGTCACACTCGAGAGTGGTGTAAGGTATGCCGAATTCCTCCTCCAACACCTTGCCAATTTCAACTACGGGGTACACCACAGGGCGGCAAGTTATGAGATAAAAGAGCACAATGCCCGCAGCCTTGTAGTCTCTGGCGGCATTAACTAGAGTAGAAACAGTTTGCCCCAATGAACCCATGGGCCCCATCATCCCACCGGACTGTTGTAAAGTCCTTGAGGCTAGTTCCCTGAAGGGATTCTCAGGCGTGCGTGGTGGGAAGGGTGCTAGGTTATAAATTGGCTCATAGATAAACACGCCGCCGATATTCTCAAAGTAATTCATCAACGCCATGTTAAACCAGGGGCCCAATCCATACCATAACATTCGGAACTTCTCATCAGGGATAACTCCCACCTTGTCCTCCACCTTTTGTCTCAGTTCATCACGAAGCTCGACATAGAAATCGTAAGCCCTCTGGGTGCCCAAAGTGTACGTCCCAGGGTACATGACGCTCAGCCCATCGGCGGAGGTCATCGGTGCCGGGACAGCCTTGCGATACTCCAGTATCTCCAACCTTAGTTCATTTGTCTTGTAAGATAGATCCATCACCTCATTGAATCTATCTTGATCATATTTGTGACCGGTGACATCTTCAATGAATTTAGCCAGGTCCCTCCACTGGTGCTCGACATAATCTATCTCATGGTCTGCCGGGGGTGAGTAGTAAACATCGGTCACTCCCCTTTTTAGGCTGGAATGGTACGGCAGGATAGGATTGCGCTGTCCCGGCATATCATAAGCCAGGTCACTGCCCCTTTCTGGGAAATCAATCAGATAGAAAGGCACATTAAACTTCTGAGCCAGATAGCGCAGCCATTTTCCTCTCTGGTCGCAAACACAGCTAGTCGTAATCACCATGTCAGGTGGTTCCAGTCCCCCTAGAGGGGCATCCTTGAGGTCTCCTGTAAGCGCATGCCCTATGGTTGCCCGAGCATAGCCACAGTTGTAGGTAGCGAAGCCTTCCTCTTCAGCTAATTTGCAGAACCTCACTGCCTCCTTTAACACGTTGGGATCCTTGGATCCTCCGCGACGAAACATCGCAGTGAGAACACCGTAATGCTCTGGATTTTGGGGATAGACATCCATAGCCCAAAGCAGCTCCTTAGGCAGCATGGCACAAGTCCAGGCTATAGGCTTACCCGCAGCTTTGCACTCATGTGCCATAGCATAGTCCTCTTTCACATAAGGCCATACTTTCCTTGCAGTCTCCACTGATTTC
>CAZHQV010000237.1:0-2553 GCA_964534285.1 uncultured Dehalococcoidales bacterium | reverse complement strand
CACTCAAGCTGCTCGAGAAGCTCGGGCGCTGATGGCTGTTGGTGCTGTCACTGATGTTTCAGCTGGTGTCGCCATCGACTTCAACGAAAAGGACACCAAAGGTGTGACTCACTGGGGTGGCGATTTGGACCATGTGTCCGTCGTCGTCCGAGGCGCCTTTGGACAATCAGGCAAGGGCTCAAAGGTCCTGGCCATACACTCTGCCGAGGAGGTAGACCAAGTGGAAACAGACACTGCCCCTGTGGCAGACGACACTCGAATTGAGGCACTTGAGGTTCAGCTGGAGGAACAGCGCAAGCTCATCACAGCAATGAGCCTTCCGGGTGCCGTTGAGGAACCCAACCCCCAAGAGTTCACCGACCTGAGGGACTTTGTCCTGACGCTCGCCGCTGCTCAGAAGGGCACACCTGGGGCTCTGGCTCGAATTGAGAAGTTCGTTCTTGCCGACGACACCACCACCACTTCCGCTGGAGTAGTCCCCGACTATCTCAGCCAACGGGTGATTGAGGTTGTCGACAACAGCCGGCCCTACTTGAACACCATCCTTCGCGACCCAATTGGGTCGTGGGGCATGTCGGCCGTCTACCCTGAGGTGACTCAGGGGCCGGTGGTTGATGTCCAGGCCACAGAGAAGACGGAAGTCGCCAGCCAAGAGATGACCATTGTCCCTCGGACTGTCGACTTGGTGACCTATGCGGGCGCCTCTGACGTCTCCCGTCAGCTCATCGAAAGGTCGGCTCCCAGCTTTGTCAACATCCTCTTCAGGCACTATGCCTCGAAGTATGCCCAGAAGACAGACGGGGATGCGGTCTCGGCTGGGGTCGCGGGTGCTGGTGGAACAGCTGTCCTTGCCGACCTTGGCAATGATGCTGCTGCCACCTTTGCTGCTGTCAATGCAGCCAATGCCGCGATCATCGCGGGTGTCCGGAAGCCTGCAAGCCACTGGGCTTTGGGAGCCACTCGTTGGACCCAGCTCAACTCGCTGGTGGATGCTGATGGCCGGCCGCTCCTGGTCTATGGTCCGAACAACCCTCAGAATGCTCAGGGCCAGTCGGACTTCACGGCAACTGTCGCTCAGTACCATGGCTTGGTGGCCTACCTCGACGTGAATGCTGGCGCGACCGATGCCCTCATCTACAATGCCGAGGAGTTCGCCTTCTACATGGAGCAGGCACCCATCCAGCTTCGGGCTGAGGTTGTCTCGCTGCTCGGTTTCGACATGGGCGTCTATGGGCTCTTTGCCCATGAAGTCGAGCATGCGGATGCTGGCTATACCTTGACGGCAGCCTGATGAGTGCCTTTCAAGACGCTGTTGCGGCAGCGAAGAAAGCCAAGCGGGAGGGGGTGGCCAAACTGAAGGCCACTCCCAAGAAGCCGAAGAAGAAGGCCAAGCCGGCGGAGGAGGAGGCTGCAGAGTGAGAGGCTCTGTCAGGGTGGCGGTGGTGCTGGGCATCATCGTCACCCTAGGCTTCCTTTTGGTTGAGGCTGTACCCGAACCCTGGCACGAAGCTCTGGTCGCTGGGTTCACAGTAGCCTTTGCCACCATCATGTACCTCGAAGGGAAGAAGCGCAATGGCGGGTGAAACACTCAGGACGGCAGCTGAGCTCCTGGACCTGTTCCCAGATAATGTCTCTGGTCTTATCCAAGCTGTGGATGATAGGGACTTCATTGTCTCGGTGACCACTGCAGTTGGATTCGTTGAAGAAGACCCGACTGGCTTGCCATTCAACATCCCTATCATCAATGGTGTGCCGGTCTCGATCCTTCCCCTCTTGACCATACCCACCTTCCATGGGAACTTCTGGAAGCTGGATGGGAACAACGAGCTGATCCCCAGCTACACTGATTTTGGCATCACTGTTCCGCCTGGAGATATCAGGCTGGTCAATGGGACGGTGATTCTCTATGTCCAGAAGGCTGGCGGTGGCACCGACTCATACACCTTCCAAGGAACTGCCGGCGGCATCGGAGTCGGCTACCCCCAGACAGTTGTCCTTGGGACAGTCCCGACAGTGGTCATCCTCAATGGAACAAGACCCTACGACGTTTCTTTGGGTGAGCCCATTGGTGTTGAAGTCACTGGGGAAGGAACAAGCGATGACCTTTCCTGTTCTGGCATCCGGGTCATAGTAGAAAGTATGATGCTCTAATGGCACTAAGACCACCCGACCCGAATGACATCACCCCAAGGTACACCACTGTGGCCCTGGTCAAAGAGCGCCTCCAGATTCCCCCCGCTGACACCAGCCGAGATGCTGAAATCACGACATCCATTGTTAGTGCGGAGTTTGCCATTGACGTCTACTGCGGCCGAGGCTTCCCCGACCTTGATGAGGTTGAGGACCCTGCGGTGATAACCATTGTCCCCTTGTCGGTTGAGACAGCGGCACTTGGGTTGTCCATTGCATTCTGGAAGGAAGCCGACAGTTCGATGGGGACAGCGGGCTCAGATGACTTCTGGGGCTCCCTGTCGGTTCAAGATACCACAAGGCGAATCCTGACGAGCACCCCCGGTCTCGTTGGGTTAAGAAAGGGTTGGGGAGTAGGATGAC
>CAZHQV010000236.1:0-2560 GCA_964534285.1 uncultured Dehalococcoidales bacterium | reverse complement strand
ATTGGCTGTCTCTGTGGTGATATGGAGGCAGGCTGAAATGCGGACTCCCTCAAGGGGTTTCTCCTTAGAGAATCTCTGCTTTATCAGTCTGACTACCGGCATTTCCTTGGCGGCCCACTCAATGCGAAGCTTGCCTTCCTCAGCTAGCTTGGGGTCTTTGATGTCGGAATGCTTCATCTTTGCACCCCGATGAGGGTGGCACTACCCGCCAATATAGCAGTGGTTATGATTGCGATACCCAGGTTTGCACCCGCGTCTGGAAATACGTTTACTATGATTGCTGCGATAACTATGAGTGTAATCACTAACCATTGTCTCAAGTTGCGCCTCCTAACGGCTTAATCCGATTTCTGTTCATGATCTTATCTGTGGCTGGGAAGGACTACATTTGTTTGAAACTTGAACTGAGAGGCAACCCAGTCGGGTATGCTCACGGTCCCCATAATAATGGGCTCTTGATGGCAGTCGCTACCCCCAGTCATAATCATACCATGTCTCTTAGCAAACTCAATGTAGTGTGCGGTAGTCTGAGCATCGTTTCTTGAATGCCAGCACTCGACACCATCAATATACTCCAGCATATGCCTTTCTATTATCTCCGCCTGCTCATGCAAATCATGCGTTATGCTTCTTAAAGATGTCCCATTGGGATCATTGGGGTGTGCATGCACCAGTATGCCGCCAGCATTTCTGATCAATTCCGATGCTTCAGCCAGCGAAAGCGGATACTTGGGGACATCACACTTGACCAGATATTTATCGAACGCCTCTTGCTTATCCTTCACGATGCCTTTTTGCACTAAGTAGTTCGCTATGTGGGGACGTCCAAACACGCCGTCAACACTAGCTTCTATGTTCTTCAGGTCTTGCTCGGTGAACCTTTCGATACCCTCCTGGGCGAACTCAGCATTCAGTTTGTCTAGAATCTGACGCGCTCTCCTTCCTCTATGTTCCTTTATCAGTTGAAGCTTGTTCTTCAGCTCTTGATTGCCAGTATCATAGTGATATCCCAGAAAATCCAGGGAAATAGCTTCATCCTGAATAGGATACTGGAATGTCACATTCAGTTCTACCCCCACGATGTAGGATATGCCATGGTCTCTTGCCAGCTCAATAGCTCTCTCCTGGCAGTCTATAGAATCGTGGTCGGTTATCGACATCAAATCGATTCCTCTCTGTTTCGCTTCTTTGAGAACGTCTTCAATAGAGAAGTGCCCGTCCGAGCAGGTCTTGGTGTGGATGTGCAAATCAATTTTCATTTTTCATCTCTTTTCCATAGCAATGACATACCAATCTTCGGGAGGGTCATGCCGGGTATCAACTATCAAGTGGATGATATCCAGGTTGGGATTCAACCGCTTCAAGTCATCCAGGTCTACCTCTTCAAACTTATTCTTATTGTTGAGGTAGGCTTGTTCGGTCAGGGCGTTTGATTCGTATTCCTCTTTGGTCCGTCTCAGTATCCGCGCAATGGCTGCTTCTTGCGGGCAGTGGGTTTGAAGGATGGCAAACGTCTTATTGTGTCTAGCTGCTATGGCGGCAGCGCGCCTTCTCAGTGATTGGCTGATGAAGGTTGCATCAAGTATCACACTGTCGTCCTTCTCCAGAGCCTCGTCTGCCCGTCTGAACGTCTCGTCATAGACCATCGTACGTTTGTCCATATTCGAGGCGACCTTCTCGTCGAATATGTCCTCCTCTTTCAGCACTTCGAGTCTGATCAAATCGGATCGCAGGATGGGATAGCCCTTGATCCTCGATATCTCCTCACTTGTCTCAGTCTTCCAGGTGCCGGGTAGACCACAGGTGATAAGCAGAATGCCACTCCCTAGCTCGTTTTCTATGAATTTCGCAAACGGTTCCTTCAAATCAACATGAACCTCATAAAAACTCCACCTTTGTTATGTCAAAGGCAATCTCCTTAGCGTCTGCCTCGTGTAGGCATGCTTCACACCTTATTCGTTTCTCCCTGATAAGCCCCCACCTCTTCAGTTCGTCTTGTGTGCGGAATTTCAGATATTTCACTCTGCCTTTGCGGGGGTAAAGTGAAACTGTGAAATAGTCTGAGAATGGTGAATAGTGAGCTTCGCCTGGGCTAACTATGGCGTAGATAACCCCCTGCAAAATAACTCTTTTTCCTCGTCTTTCGACTACAGAGACGTCATCAGGTAGATAATGACCTGTGCAAATCGGACAACTCATCTTTTAGACCTTCATTAAACTATTACATATCCTTGTTTCTCAATTTCAGGCGCGATAAAGTGTAGTGTAACATCCATATATACGAACTCCAGATTTATCTAATCCCATCTATTTTGGCTCGTTCTTCACAATTATGTACGATTCCGCCAGCTCGAAATACCTCTTGGCGACAGTCAAAACCTTTGCCTTCTCCTCCTCAGGTATGTAGGCGTCGTCCAGCTTGAAGCTTTCCACTTTGCCTCTGACGTAAGCTCGGTAGCATTTGTAGAAGTTGAGCAACGTCAGTATCTCGCCATCATGACTTAACTCCACGTAGGTGTTCACCAAATGCTTTGACAGGTCGGCCCGCTGGTAGCGGTCT
>CAZHQV010000235.1:0-2568 GCA_964534285.1 uncultured Dehalococcoidales bacterium | reverse complement strand
CCATCCATTTGCCCAGGCCCAGCATGTTCATCTTGGATAGAGGCCCCTTTTCCAGGGCGCCTTTCTTGAGACGCTGGAGGCCCCAGAAGGTGAAGTAGAGCGATGCCTCCATCCCCATTGCAAGTGCCCCATTGGCCACAATAAGGGCGCTATACACCTTGTCCATGTCTCCGCTATGGACTATTATAGTAGCTTTATCAGCCATAGTTGTTTCCTCCTGCTACCTGCGTATTCTTATTTTCCATACCCCGCCTTCCTCTTGCACATCTACGAGTTCCAGACCCAGAGCCTTGACGGCCATTGGTATCTCTTTCTTGGAGGCGGGATGTGTACCGGTAACCTCCACAACATCGCCTTCTTTGGCTTTCCTTAAAGCCTTACGGGTCTCAACTAAAGGAACGGGGCAGGTCTCACCTTTGCAGTCCACCTTTATCTCGGCCATTTCGCATCACCTCCAGACAAGCTTACATAGTGTTGCTACAACTATGAAGAATTGCCAAAAATCGTCACACCCCCGTTGTTCTAATCAGTCTTGGTGACGTCTCCCCCCTCACCACCTTTTGAATGAGCGGCTTTCTTGGGCACTTCGTATCTCAATGCTCCAGAGGGGCAGGCGTCAATTACGCGCTTGATATCTTGAACATCCGCAGCACTTATGTCCACCCAGGGGCGTCTGCGCATATCGAAGACCCTGGGAAGACCTCCAGTGCAAATGCCGGAATGCATGCATTTGTCGGGGTCCCAGATGACCCTTGCTCTTTCATTCTCGTATATTCGCTCCATCCCCATTCTCCTGTAGCAATGACAGTGTCCTTGAATAGTCTTGCCATCCTTCTTCAATAATCGAGTTTGTTAGGAGTTTTCCTAACGCTGAGACTTCGTCGGGCTGGACTATTCTGTGAGCCTGAACATTCTCCTCGACGCGCCGCAAATAGGACATCTCTCAGGAGCTATCCCCTCGACCGTATTGCCACAGACCTGGCAAACGTAAATTGGTTTCTCGTCAATAGCCTCACCCTTTTCGATATTGCTCAGGGCAGTGTCAAACAAACCATGATGGATCTGCTCGACCTTGTTTGCCAGGTCAAAGCTGTCTCTGGCTTTGTCTTCACCTTCGGCCTTAGCCTGCTTCATGAATGCAGGATACATTTCAGTGAACTCGTAATTCTCGCCACCCTTCGCAGCTAAGAGATTCTCTCTTGTCGACTCTATTCCCTCCATAACCTTCAAGTGATTTCTGGCGTGTACTGTCTCGGCGTCGGCTGCGGCACGAAACAGCTTGGCTATCTGTTTGTGTCCTTCTTGTTCGGCCTTTTCAGCAAAGAATAGGTACTTGCGGTTGGCCTGGCTTTCTCCGGCAAAAGCAGTCTGCAGATTCTCTTTGGTATTGCTCATAGTAAACCTCCTCTCCCTCTGTTTTGGCTGATCGTAAACCGTGAGATAGGTCTATGTATGTGACTAATGTCTCACAGAAGTGACGAGAAAAGTACGCTAATCGCTCTGAAAAGTCAACAACATATGCTCCGTCATCTGGTTGGTCAGACATTCCTCCTGGTCCATTGTCATTGCGAGCGAAGCGTGGCAATCTCATTCTTCTTGTCAGATTGCTTCGTCGCAAAGCTCCTCGCGATGACACGAAAGGTCGCTGGTCAGTACTTGAAGGGCAACGTGGAAATTGGCCATCGCTCTTTGAGCCGTCACCTATCTGTCTGGACTGGCCCACAACGGCCGGCTAGATGTTGGATAGGAACCCAGTTCGATGGCTGGCCTGCTGAAATGGGCTAGCAGGAATGGATAGAGGCTCAGAGCCAAAGCTGTGACTTGTCGACATAACATACGGCTCTGCTTGTATGCGTCGTTCGGGGCCCGCTGATATAATTATGTTGACTCATCTGGAAGGGTAAGCGATGCAAGGTCTGCCTCTTTTTGATTTACCAGAGGGGGATGACATACCCCGCAACATGCCTCTGGCGGCAAGGATGCGCCCGCGGAGCTTTGCTGAGTTTGTGGGACAGGAGCACTTGGTTGCTGAGGGGCGCGTGTTCCGGAAATGTATCGAGTCAGACCAGTTGCCCTCGATAATTCTATGGGGACCGCCGGGCAGCGGGAAAACGACGCTGGCCCAGATTATTGCCAGTGTCACCACGTCTCACTTCAGTCCTCTCAGTGCGGTAAGCGCTGGGGTAGCTGATCTGCGACATGTTATTGCTGAGGCTAAGAAACGTCTAAAGGCATCTGGACAGAGGACGGTTCTCTTCATTGACGAGATTCACCGTTTCAACAAGGCGCAGCAGGATGTTGTGCTGCCTTTCGTGGAAAACGGCACGGTGACTTTGATTGGTGCCACCACAGAGAATCCCTCCTTCGAGGTCATTGCGCCGCTCCTTTCTCGGTGCCGTACCTTCCGGCTGAATCTGCTCAGTGACCAGGAAATCAGGCTCATCGCGGAGCGGGCCGTCAAGGACGAGGGAAGGGGACTGGGAGAGTTCAAGGTTGATGAGACTGAGGAAGCTCTGAAACACCTGGTGGCTATGTCCAATGGAGATGCTCGGGTAGCGTTGAATGCCC
>CAZHQV010000234.1:0-2611 GCA_964534285.1 uncultured Dehalococcoidales bacterium | reverse complement strand
GGGGATTCGAATCTATCCCTGGCTTCGGCTCAAGCGACTGTAGATGCAAGAGCCACCTCTACTTTGGAGATAGCGAATACAACATGAAGGAGAGAATTGTGCAGGCGGTTGGCAAAGCAGGTATTACCTGCAAATCTTACCACGGGAGGAGCCGGGAGAATGACATCGGCATTTGATGACTCCTTCAAGGAGCTAGAACAATCTGTCACGGAGGATATGAGCAGGGTTTACACAGAGAAGACAATCGACCATTTCTTGAACCCAAGAAATCTGGGCCAAATTCAAGCTCCCGATGGATTTGCCAGTGTGACTGGTCCCTGTGGTGACACAATGGAGATATGTCTCAAAGTGAACAACGGGAGGATCATAAACGTGACTTTCTGGACCGACGGCTGCGGACCCAGCATTGCCTCTGGCAGCATGGTCACCGAACTAGTTAGGGGAAAGAGCCTAGTGGAAGCAAGAAAAATCACGCAGCGTGACATCCTAGATGCCCTAGGAGGACTGCCTGAAGAGAGCCTCCACTGTGCCCTTCTGGCGGCAAATACGCTCAAGGAGGCAATCAGGGACTATCTGTCTTTCAAAAACCAACCGTGGAAAAGGGCTTATATGAGATGAAGGCTGTCACACATAAGCTCGGTGAGGTGGCCCCCATTGGGAAAGACCGCCATCCTAAGCTGGGCGAGGCAACAATTAGAGGAGGTAACCCATGAGCGTAGAAGAGGCGCTAGCTGAACTTCAAGCTATCTTAGGTAAGGGGTTGTATCCCGCAGCAATCCCAAAGGTAAGAGAGATTTTGGTTGAAGTAAAAGGGAGTGAGGCTCAAGATAACCAGGAGCTTGTCCAAAGGCGACACCCCGAAGAATACGAGAGGCTGGGTTGACTAGCCATCTAGGATGAGATCTAGGATTTCCCCTTTGGATTATTGAGTGTTCCCTGAAGAAAGCGATGCTCTCCGCTCGTACCTCTAATGAACTTCTTTCCTCCAAGTAAGGCAACAAGCGGGAAAGCCTTTGGACTACGTCTCGCTTTACGTCTTCCCAGTACCTCCCATCATCGAGGTAGACAGTGGCTATACCCACACTATCCCCTTCCCACTGCGGGGTGCCTTTGTTTCACACAGCCGTTCCTTTGCGAATTCCATTTAGCAGGCAAATTCTAGATTTCGTGGAAGGTACAGAATCGGAATACCGCTTCGCTTAGCACACATGGTTCCAACATGTCTCCAATTGAAACGCTTCGGTTGCTCGCGCTACCTACAGCTATCCATGTCTCGCACATGGCTAAAGCACGAGGTTCTTTGAGCTAGGGGACTGGAAGGTCACAGGCCCCCAATCACTATTCAGAATTCGTTACCGCTAACCTTTCCATTCTAGCCAGGATATCGTCAACCCTCAGGGATAATCCTCCCACCTGCTTTCTCAATGATTCTAAAGAAGGGGAGGGGCCCGCTCTTTGAGCGGAGAGCGGCTGATACAATCCATATTTATAGCCAAAGGCCGGAACTTTTGCCCCAACAATTTCACTTATTCTATAGCCTGCCCAAGGGTTCTGCCGGCAACCAAAAGCCGACGCTTTCCCTTCTGCCACTGCCCTAGCAAATTGCCCACAATTGCTAAACCCACAAAGCCCACAATTAAGCTTAGGTAGAACCTCATATATGTCCCTTATTCTTTCCTTACTAGCCACTGCCATCTGTCCTATAATTCCGCCAATGCTTGCGATAACCTTTGAGTGGCTTCTTCCACCTGTTGTGCTGCCTCTATTGCGCTGCTATAATCTGCAAAGTCTTTTGATCCTCTAGCTTTCTCCACCCATTTGCTAAATCTATCGGTATCTTGGTTGTTATGCTCAATCCAAGAGCTTAAGATGGCTTTAAGCCTTCCCCTCTCATCAGTCGGGTGACTTTTCAGAATACCTTCAACCATTGTCCGGATCGTATGCTCAGGAACTGCACCGAGGATTTCATCAACCTTTTGGCCATCAGCGAAATACATCTGCATAGGTATGCTCATAATCTGATATTTCGCTGCCGTACGGGGGTTTTCATCCACATTAATCATGCAGAACTTAAAGCTGCCATTATATTCCTCTGAGAGCTTCTCGTATATAGGTATAACCATCCTGCATGGACCGCACCAGGGTGCCCAGAAATCGACCTCTGTCGGAATATCTGACCCTAGAACCTCCTCCTCAAAATTTTGATCCGTGATGTCTATTATTTTACTCATACTATTTCCTCCTTCTATCGGTAATATATCAAACCTTGCCTTAAATTGAAAATGCTCAGGATCAAAGTGCCCCCTAAGTCAAAGCATGCAGCTTCGATCATGTATTCATATCCCAAATACTGGCAATGGCAGCAACATCCGTAGCTATGGCCTCAGCACAATGTGTTTTCTATCTTCGCCTTTGTTCCTCTCTTCTACTATCCTGTCCATATTGTCATGTACCGCTTCAATTGCATTGCTGATAGTATATGTTCTCACTACTACGCAGGCAAATTTCCTAAGTAACCTGGGAAGATTAGGGCCAAATCTTCTGCCCACAACAACATCCACGTTTTCCAGAACCGAAGATGTAGCCCTCGCCTTCTCTGGATCTCCATGTT
>CAZHQV010000233.1:0-2704 GCA_964534285.1 uncultured Dehalococcoidales bacterium | reverse complement strand
TCACGCTACAGACTACCGACGGCCACGAGCTAACCCTAAGTGATTTCAGAGGCAAAGTAGTCATGGTCAACTTCTGGGCGACCTGGTGTGATCCCTGCGTGGAAGAAATGCCCTTCATACAGGCTATCTTTGAGGAATGGCCGCAAGAGGACCTGGCACTACTCATCATCAACGTCTCAGATACTGCCGCGGAGGCCGAGAGTTTCGTTGACGCCCGCGGATTTACCTTCCCCGCCCTGATTGACTCTGGGGGAGCAGTGGCCAGCAAATACAACGCCACCAGCATCCCCAGGACCTTCTTCATTGATACCCAGGGCATTATTCAGGAAATACAGCATGGGCGTTTCGACAGCAAAGAGGAGATAGAAGCCATACTCAACTCTCTATAATCATCAGTGAGCACCGCTCCTGCCCGATACAGTAGCTGCTCTGCCGGCCTACAAGCCGCCCGTAGCAGGTTGAATCCCGCTTCTATCGCAACCTAGAGAGGGAAGCATGACAAAAGGACGTGTCGATCAGCGTTCTAAGAAGGCATCCAGCCGTAAGGGCCGCAAAGAGCAAAAGGCACCCGGCTTCTTCACGCCTCTGGCGATGGTAGGCAGGGCAGCCAGACAGCGGCCTTTGCTTACAGCCATCATCGGCACCTGTCTCGTGGGCCTGACCGTTTGGGGGATAGTGGCATTATGCGCGATTCCCAAAACCGGTCCTCTGGTGGGCAACCGCGCTCCTGATTTCACCTTGCAGACTACTGACGGCCAGACCGTCAGCTTGCGTGATTATCGCGGCAAGATGGTAATGGCCAGTTTCTGGGCAACCTGGTGTGATCCCTGTGAAGACGAAATGCCCTACATCCAGGCGGCCTTCGAGGACTCGCCAGACGAGGACCTGGTGATACTTGCCATCAATGTGGGACAGAGCGCTGAAACGGCTCGAAGCTTTGTCGCCAACCGGGGACTCACTCTCCCCGTGCTCCTCGACCCGGAAATGACGACCACCGAACAGTACGACCTGCGACAAAGTCTGCCGGTCACTGTATTCATCGACACCCGCGGAATCATCCAGAAAGTCAGGCCTGGGACGTTTGGGGGGCGGCGCCAGGTCGAAAACACAATCAGTGCGATAAAATATCAGCAAGCACTCGACGAGATACCACCGGCCATTCCAAACGTGTCACTCTCCGCAACTGACTCCACCGTGACCGTTAGCTGGGCGACAGACGAGCCGACCACCGGCCGGGTTAGCTATCGGCAGCTTGATGGCTATCACAGTCGGTCAAGCCTGGAACCGGAAGAGTCCCTGGTGGTCTACCATTCCGTAACCATCGACAAGCTGAAACCTGCTACGACGTACCACGTTACCGTGACATCGCACGACGCTTTCGGAAATAGAGCTGACTATGATGCGGGCACGATTACGACGTTCTCTGTAGGCGCTGAAGTAGGGATGTATGCTCCTGACTTCACGTTGCCGGCAATTGACGGCCAGAATGTGACTTTGAGTGACTTCCGGGGTAGGGTGGTAATAATCAATTTCTGGCTAAGCTACTGTGGGCCTTGCCTACATGAAATGCCTTACATCCAGCGGGTTTTTGACAGCCGGTCAGACGAGAGCTTAGTAATCCTCGCCATCAATGTCAGAGAGAGCGCCGATGCTGTCCGGAGCTTCGTTGACAGCCAGGGACTGACTTTCCCCATACTGCTCGACTCGGAGGGAGTAGTGGACGAGCTCTACCAACCCCCCGTCTTCCCCACGACTTTCTTTGTCGATGCCGAGGGTATCATTGGAGAGGTGAAAGAGGGACGCTTCCACAGCCCTGAGGAAATAGAAGGCATACTCGATTCTCTGTAACCACCCCTCGTCAACCCAGCTGAATCATGTGACTCCCCTTATCGCCTCCAGACGGCTCATCTTCTGTTTAACACTGAAGTGGGAAGGGGTTCTGAAGAGAACTGTAACATGAACTGGCAAATGACAGACACGGAAAACGATTCTGAACGTGAGTCTTGATGGATTTTGGTGCCCGGCTGTCGAAAACATCAATAGCTAGCTATGCGGTGGGTCTTGATAGATTTATGTGTAACGGGAGGGTAATGCAATGGCTATTCTAGGGAAACAGAGTCGCAGAATTTCGCGCGGCTGTGCTCAGGGGTAACGTCGACGGCTTTCAGCGGCAGCCCTCGGTTCTCTGCATACCATAGAAATTTCCCCCACTTCTGAGTATAATATTGTACGGTTGCAAGAGACTTGCCCGTGACCTTACAGTCTGGCAGGAAGCCATCAACAAGAGACCATATCACTATATCACTATCAGGCTCAATTCGGGATTTTGGGGGAGAGCGACTCCCCCTTAGCTTTGTCCTCGGAGGGGTGGCCGAGTGGACGATGGCGGCGGTCTTGAAAACCGTTTTCGCCTTTGGCGAACGTGGGTTCGAATCCCACCCCCTCCGCCACTTAGGAGACAGAGCAAACCGGGACGTAGGCTGTATTTGGGGGCGCCTCGCCGCTCGGAGCCCAGGCCACAATGAGATTCAGTGCCAAAAGGAGTAGGAATCGATGAAAATCCACGAGTACCAGGCTAAAGCACTGCTATCGGAGTTCGGCATCCTTGTCCCTCAAGGCGGCGTAGCGGCGACGGCGGCTGAGGCCAGAAAGATAGCTGCCGAGCTTGGAGGCAAGGTGGTCGTTAAGGCTCAGGTCTACGCCG
>CAZHQV010000232.1:0-2716 GCA_964534285.1 uncultured Dehalococcoidales bacterium | reverse complement strand
ACCTTGACGCGAGATACGTGATAGTTGATCACAAGATGCCAACGACAAAATTCCACGCCATGCCTGCGTTCGCCGACAGCGCCGGGGATGCATTCTACGAGACCTACCACCGACCGACTGAAGAGGGCATGCTGGAGCCCGTGCGCTTGTACTACCCCGCGTACTATCAATCTATGGTGGTCAGGCTCTATGTCTTCGACGGCGAGGCAGTGGCAGCTCGAGACCCAACCGTCGTCTCCTATGAGGAAAGGATCAGCAAGGAAGGAGTCAAGTACAAGCGAATCACGAACTCGCAGTCCTTCCCTACCTATGAAGCTGCCGCTGACTACCTGGATGGCCTTGAGTCGGGGGATTGCGTGCTGGTGAGCATGGACTCTTTCTCTTCGCCCGTGGCCCTTGAGGCACTGGAGCAATATCAACTGATCTGCGAATCCCATGCCAAGACGACGGTGGCAGGCAAGAAGCGCCTACCCGAGGTAAAGATTTTCGAGTATGTGGAGGTGGAATGAAATGCCTGATATTGGCTGGGGGGTTCGGCACAAGGCTCTATCCCCTTACGCGCAATCGGGCGAAAGCCCTGCTGGAATACAATGGCCAGCCGCTCGTTAACCACATTGTCCGAATGGTGCCTCTCCATATTCCTGTTCTCGTCAACATAAGCAGGAAATTCGAAGCCGAGTTCCGCCAGTGGCAGCAGACGGCGCCTCGACGGGTGACGATTCTGGTAGAGGACGCTATGAGTGAAGGAGAGAAGCTAGGGGCTGTTGGCTCGCTTGACTTCTGGATTACAAATGCACCCATAACGGAAGACCTCCTGGTTATCGCGGCGGACAACTACTTTGAGTTCAGCCTGCCCTGGTTCCTTGACAGCTATGATGGGCAGCATACCCTGGTGGCAGTATACGACGTGGGTGACCGGAACTTGGCAAGACAGTTTGGCGTGGTGCGGCTGGATGGCATCAGAATAGCTGAATTCCAAGAGAAGCCTGCTAAGCCCGAATCAAGCCTTATTGCCACCGCGTGTTATGTTTTCCCCCGGCGGGTGTTCCCTCTCCTCAGCCTGTATTGTCGCCTGGGTGAGAAGGACAATCTGGGCAGCTTCGTTGCCTATTTGGTGAACCGTGATGAAGTTCACGCCTACGTCTTCACTGAGCCTTGGGTTGACATAGGCAGCGTGGAGAATCTGACAGCGGAAGACCATGCCTAGACAACCCAGGTTTCCTCTCCTAGTTCCGTTGGCTCGTGCTACACATATTGCCTCCTTGGTTCAAGGAATGAAGGGCGTGGTTGCTATCCCTCTTTACAGCAATGCTTTCTACCTGATGCTCAACACAGCGGTTACCTCTCTTCTTGGCTTCTTCTTCTGGATGGTAGTTGCACGCTTCTACACTGAGGCAGAGGTAGGCCTCAGTTCCGCCATTATATCCGTAATGACCCTTCTCGGCACCATGAGTCTCGTTGGCCTGAACGCGTCTCTTGTCCGGTTCCTGCCCCATGCAGACAAGCCGCGAGAGTTGATAAACTCCTGCCTTACTGTCGGTGGCCTCATCAGTCTGCTGCTGGCTGGCATGTTTGCCGCCGGATTGGGCTACTGGTCTCCCGTACTGGCCTTCATCAAGCAGAATATCATTTTCGTCTGTGCCTTTATCATCTTCACTTTCCTATCGACTCTCTCCTCCCTGGTGGACGCTACTTTCATCGCCACCAGGAGAGCCAGCTTTGTACTATCTAAGAACACCGTCTACTCGGTGCTCAAGATCCCTTTGCCTGTCTTCTTCGTCTTCTTTCTTCACACCTTCGGTGTAGTCGCCTCCTGGGGTATCGCCGTAGCTGTGGCCCTGGGCGTTGCTCTCTTCCTCCTCCTACCGAGGGTTGAGAGCCGCTATAGGCCGGTGCCGATCCTCAAGCCGGGACTCCTCAGAGAGATGTGGCGATACTCAGCAGGCAGTTACGTGGCCAATCTTATTTCGGCCTTACGAGCCCTTCTCCTGCCAGTAATGGTCGTCAACGTTCTTGGTGCCGAGCCAAACGCCTACTTCTACGTCGCCTGGATGATTGCCAGTTTGCTGTTCACTATACCCGGGGCAGTCTCCCAATCCCTGTTCGCTGAGGGCTCCCACTCCTACGATGCGTTGCGGGAGAATCTGGCAAGGTCTCTCAGGTTCACTTTCCTACTCCTGATCCCGGCAGTCATCGTTCTTATTGCATTGAGCAAATGGCTGCTCCTGGCCTTTGGCCAAAGCTACTCCCTAAATGGCTTGAGACTACTCCAGACACTCAGTCTTTCCAGCCTGCCATTGGCCATCAGCCACATCTACGGCGCTATACTGCGTGTTACAGGCAGGCTGAAGGAGCTGATTGCAGTCCAGGCGTTCACCTCCGCAGTGGCACTGGCGGGCAGCTACCTGCTTATGCCCACAATGGGCATAGTAGTCGTTGGGTATGTCTGGCTCGGCGTGCATGGAGTTGTCGCTATCTACGTGGGGGCAGTCTTGCTTCTGCGCTATTCTTCACACGACTGAACGGGATCTCGCGATTGAAGTCAGATTGCGCAAACCGAAGTTGTCCACAGTAGCTCTCCTGATGGCTGGCAATGAAGCAAGCACATATCACCACAACGAGAACCAGGAGAACTGCCACAGGATGAAAAAACGCCATAGCCACAAGATAGACATGCCTGGTCAAGCTCAGTAAGAGACTCAAGACGAGAGGATCG
>CAZHQV010000231.1:0-2777 GCA_964534285.1 uncultured Dehalococcoidales bacterium | reverse complement strand
GCACCAATGACTCTCTCACCTCTACACGGCTTGATGCTGGCAACTCCGCCACGCCACTTTCTGGACCATCCGGCGAATATTAGCTTGTGATTTGGCAGCGTAGCTATACACTTGGGCTCAGCGCTGGGGCAACATTTGAGCATCTGCTCTCGATCAAGGTTAGAAGCATAGGCGAAATAATACACCTACTCCCCTCTGACTTCGCTCGGTTGAGCCACCTGCAAGCCAGATTCCTCTAGAATCCTACGTGGGATGATGCGCCTTGATGGCCTCTGTCACCTTCTTCCACTCACCCCAGGTGAGAAATGCGCTTCCCTCTTGAATAGGCTCTGAGATGGCATATCTTTTGAGGATGGTCACCCCTTGCTTCCATATCTTGAGTCCTATCTCTCCACCCCCGTGTATTTCCGGCTCTCCCTGGATTCCGATGACTTCAATCGGCTCTAACGACTCTGACATAGTCAACCTCCTGAAGTTGGATTTCCCTCACCATTGACCAGCTTGGTCCTTTTGAACCGCTGACCTGTCTCGCTCCACTTCTTGCAGCCCGCCTGGCGCCACACGGCTAGGCCACCATTGCTTTTCCTTGCATCCTGGCGCATTATCCTACAGCTAGGCTTCATTCCGCCAGGGAGGGACTTCAAGCAAACCTGCAAGGCATACCTCCTAGTCACTCTCCACGGAAGCCATCAGACTATGTGCAACACCAAGGTAGCCCAAGGGGCACGCATGTACGATGACTGGAGACAAATAGAAATGCCTATCGGGGGGCAAAAAACTACCTCGAGTAACTTCGCCGTCTCCTTGGCTGCCCGCCACCATCCGACTTCCGCCTTCCTTGCGCTTGGCTTTCTGTCTTCCTCACGCCTGCCAGCTTCGGCCTTCTGGCACCGGTCTCTCTGTCCACCAAGCACTCACTTGATTACTCGAGGCACTCCAAATGTAGCACATCGACGAAAATTTGTCAAGTCCGCGAGTTGAGTCTGTTGGTATTCTATGATTTTGTCACCATGTAAGTGTTCTATGAAAATGTCATCCCATGAAGCAGATAGTGACATTGAACCGGATACCTCGCTCGGGTGACAAACTCCCTGCCGCGCCAACTAACTCACCCGGAGGCGACCCAGCATGTCAGTAGAATGCACCAAACGATGGCGTTTCCCAGGCAGTCAAGTCTTCGGCTCCCACCTATGCTGTTTATTCTACGTCATCGATATCTCAACAGCCTCGAGTGCCTCTGCCGGTAGCTCAATCGAGACTGGTTGATTGTAACCGTAAACTGTCATAACCGTGCTCAAATCCATGGTCGCTCTGTCAAAGTCTTCCGGCGTGGCTCCTACATCATCAGGGGTCATATCCATAAGCATGTTAGCGGTAGACTTGGTCAAGAACAAGCTATCCTCGGCTATCCATGCCTTAGTTGATATTGACATGTTCTCAAATAGCTCCTCCAAGTTCTCGATGTCCTCTAAGTCCACGCCTTGCATGCCCTGTTGCTCAGACAAGTATTCGACTAGTTTCCCTACATCAGGTATTATGTCAAACACATAGCACTGAACGCCATCTACAGCTTCACTACCTAAGAACTTCACTTCTGTTGCGGTTTGCAGAAGCTCCATTGTCTGCTCAATTTGCTGCTGTGTTTGCCACATTTCGGGAGTCAGCTTCGTTTTCATCCACTGTTCCCCCACTTCAGGTATGCTCATTTTCATATACACCCATTCATCAACAATGTATGTCTCCATGGACATCTCTTGTTCACCTTCCTCTGACGCACTCATGGTCATGTCCATGGTCATCTGCATCTCTCTGTTCACTCTGTCTATGACACCTGTGCCATCAGCGCTCAGGGACATTGTTCCTGGCTCAGTCCCTCCAAATACCTCCATTGTCATGGAAGCCGCCATATCGAACTCATATGTCTCCGCCTCTGCGAGGGCACTCATTGCGCCAGTCCATACTTGATCTATTTGCTCTGAAGTGAGCGTCTCCTCTTCTTCAGCACAGCCAAGCAAGGCAAAAGCCAGCACTAAGGCCAAGGACAAAAGCAAGATCTTCCTTATCATTGTTGACATGTACCCTCCTCTCTGTTCTGTTTGTGCTATTCTGCTTTCACTATACTATGATATGCCAAGAAGAACAATCCCGCTCATCCCATTGAGTTGCTCCGTCAACACCACG
Organism: uncultured Dehalococcoidales bacterium; assembly: GCA_964534285.1. GTDB lineage: Bacteria > Chloroflexota > Dehalococcoidia > GIF9 > AB-539-J10 > JADFUX01. The sequence continues at coordinate 596 of CAZHQV010000231.1, read as the reverse complement.
GCGCTTCTGTGCTAAGACAATCGGTTCACGTCGATCCTGCTAACGCCTGCCGCAATCTTCTGTGCGTTATGGCCAAAATCACCTACGATAACACTCAACTGCGTCACGCCGACCGATAGCACACGCAGGATGAAGCTGTCAACGCGATGGACTACATTCCGCTCACAGGATCGGCAAGTACTTCTTAAGCTCGTACTCAGTCACTTGCGTGCTGTACTGCTCCCACTCGATCTTCTTGTTCTGGATGAAAGCATCAAACACATGGTCACCAAGGGCTTTTCTCACCAGCTCACTGTTTTCCGTGAGCTGGATTGCCTCGATAAGGCTGGCTGGTAGAGTGCCTATCCCCCGCCTCTTTCTCTCGTCCTCAGTCATTTCATACACATTCTCCTCAACAGGATCTGGTACCTCATATTCCTTTTCGATACCTTCCAGCCCGGCAGCCAGCATCACGCTGAAGGCCAAGTAGGGATTGCACGCCGGATCGGGGGATCTGAACTCAATCCTGGTAGACTTTTCTCTACCTGGCAGGTACTCTGGGACTCTGATCAGGTCGGCCCGATTTCGCCGTGCCCATGAAAGGTACACGGGTGCCT
>CAZHQV010000230.1:0-2780 GCA_964534285.1 uncultured Dehalococcoidales bacterium | reverse complement strand
CACAGACAATCAGAAAAGGCAAACCGCAGTAAGCTGCTTCTATCGCTGCTTCCCTAACACCGTAGAGATAATGAGGCTTCATATCTATCTGCTTGAGTGCCACGAGAGCTTCAACGCCGATGGCTCCTACTAGCTTGGCTCTGCCTACCTCTTGTCTCAATTTGACGAGGTCGCTATTTCTGGACCCACCCTCTTGTATATTGGGCACTCTGGCTATGATCACGTTGCCAGTTTCTAGCTTTATCACGCCTTCCACATTGGAGATGCCAACGTCTTCACCTTCCTTGGCCTCAGATACGGCTATTCCTCGAGGTTCTTTATCCCCCGTGACAGAAGAGGCAAACAGTAAACCATCCCTCATGTATAGTGACACCGGCTGACCTTCAGATAATTCGTTATCAGCTATAGCAGTGGAAACGGAAATATCGCTTACTACCTTGCTCACAAATGCAGAGTAACCCTGCAGTTGCCTGGCCATCCTCAGAATCCAGTCTACCCCTTCTCGGGTCACCCTATATCGAGAACGACCTTGAGAGCTAAGCCAACCATCCTTTGTCAATTCCTTGACATACTCGGACACCGCTTGAGACGTTATGTTCAGCTTCTTAGCGATATCCTTTTGCTGTACATTTGGTTGCTTTGCTGCCACCTCGAGCAATATTTGAAACTTCGTAGTCAGATTCTTGCTTCGCAGTATCTCAGCCATGTCACAAGCATTATAGCATTTGCCACTCAGAGCTACATACGCGGCAGTCTAAAGCGAGCTTCTGGTGGATGGAACAATCGCCTGACCAAGACAGCGATTGCCACGCCTTCGGCTCGCAATGTCAATCAGGTGTGTTCTCCATAAAGACAAGGCGGCCTACACGTTTCTTGCGCTACGCCAAATTGGAAGCATTCTACATGAATTTGAGATCTCAGACTTGGACAAAGGTTTATGCACCGCGCTCACGAGCAAGCGAACTGGAGCAAACACTCTTTAGCACGCACTCACCGCAGCGAGGCCGCCGCGCATGGCATATCCGCCTGCCGTGCTCTATCAGATGGAGATGGAATTGATACACCTTTGAGGGTGGAATCTGCTCTTGCAGCAAGCTGTGCGCCTGTTCTATAGAAACCCTGGAGTCGATCAGCCCCAGCCGTTTGGCTACCCGAAAAACATGGGTATCCACCGGCAAGCATGGCTTCCCCAGGGCAAAAAGAAGCACACAGCTGGCTGTCTTGGGACCCACCCCGGGCAAATGCATGAGGTAATCCCTCGCCTCAGACATATTCATTGCTTCAAGGAAATCAAGGCTGATGCGGCCCTGCTCCCTCTCAATTTCCTCCAGTATCTGCTTTATCCTCACCGCCTTGACCCGAGATAAGCCTCCCGATTTGATCGTCTGAGCGATATGCTCCACAGGGGCAGAGGCGATAGCCTCCCAGCTGCCAAAGCTGGCGATAAGGGAGTCGAAAGCTCTTCCAGAATTCACGTCCGAGGTATTCTGAGAAAGAATGGTTCCTACAAGCACAGCAACCGGCTCCTCTCCCCACTGCCACTCGAGAGAGCCATATTCCTGCTCCAGGAGCTCGATAAGCTCTTCGATAGTCGTTGTCTTTCCTTTACCAAGCAACTCTTCTACAATTAGTGTATCCCATGGAGTCTGCATGAAAAAGAGCAAGGTCATTTTGGATATGGATCCCGGCATAGACGACGCGCTAGCCTTGATTCTAGCCTTATGCTCTCCCGAGATCGAGGTCCAGGGAGTCACTACGGTAGCGGGCAATGCCGCGGTAGACACAACCAGTGAAAATGCTCGGCGGGTGCTGGAGTACTTTGACGTACGCGATATTCCGGTTGCAATGGGTGCGGCAGAACCCCTGGAACACCCTTTAGTCCATGCCCTGGACCATCACGGCGCAGATGGGCTAGGAGAATCGAACCTGCCCTCCCCGAACCTTCCGCTGCATCCAGCCAAGGCCTGGGACTTCCTGGCACAGTCACTCTCAGATACCCCCGGTGAGGTCACGCTGGTGGCGACGGGACCTCTAACCAATGTTGCCCATGCCGTCCGACGTCATCCCGGACTCCCTACACGCATATGCAGGCTGATTGTGATGGGAGGAGCTTATGGCCTTACTCCCTACGGCAAAGGAAATCAGACTCCGTTCGCCGAGTTCAACATCTGGCAGGACCCCGAGGCAGCCCGCGCAGCCTTTGGCTCCGGGGTAGATATTTTCGCTATAGGGCTGGACGTATCCATGGACCCGGCAACTTGTTTAAGCAGCCAACATTTAGAACGAATCAAAACTGGCGGCACAGCGGCTGCTCGCCTGACAGCCCGGCTGGCGCAATATGGCATAGAGCGCCAGGGATGCTGCAAGATGCATGACCCCTTAGCCTTGTCGGCTCTGCTGGACCCCTCCCTGTTCGATTTCGTGTCAGCACCCGTGGAAGTGGTCACTGGAAATGGATGGGACAGAGGAATTACCCGTATCTTGCCTGTAGAAAAAGGGAGCGAGATGCCATCAATATATGTAGCCGCGGCTGTGGATGGCCCTCGCTTTCTGGAGCTCTTCCTGGGTCGGATACTGAAGGAATAGGATGGTAAGCCTGGTAGTATGCGGTGCCATCAATTGGGACACCAGCTGCTTCGTGGAGCGGCTGCCGTCGCCTGGAGAAGAAGTTTGCGTAGAACGTATCACGCGGGGATCTGGGGGAACGGGAGGCAATGTAGCAGTGTCCGCAGCGCGTATTCTCGGGGCGAAAAAAGTTGCCTTAATCGGCGCTCTAGGGG
>CAZHQV010000229.1:0-2781 GCA_964534285.1 uncultured Dehalococcoidales bacterium | reverse complement strand
CGGGGTGACAAATTCACTGAACAGTTAAGATGACATTTTGACTGGACAACAACAGTCCTCATTGCCATCTGTCACCAATCGAATCCTTCTTTCCTCCTCACCTCCCTGTAGTGTTCCATGGTTTGCTCGAATGGCTCTGCCGTTCTCAAGGCATCGGCAGCATCGAACAACCTGAGGTCTACGATATCCCCCTCTACATAGTAGGAGGGAACCTTCACCTTTCGCATCAGCAAATCTTGGACGTAACGTAGATGGGTAGAAGCACTGCGGCAGCTAATGAGGGGATGGAGAAATGCTCCATCGCACTCATAGTCCCTGGCATAGACTACATAGGGGTAGCCAAAATAGCCAAAGTGCTCCTCATCCCTCAAAGCGCCCTCATAATAGCCAGTCTCCCATTGAAGGATGCACCTAGCAATGCGCTCCAAGGGATTGCTGATTCCACTTACGTCTACGGGCCTAGGCGGATGATAAGCCCAGCTCTCAATCACGATATTCCAACCCCTTTCTGCCAGCTCATCAAAGAAACCTAAGCTGTGCCACGGAGGAAGCTCGGCAAATAGCAGTCTATACTTCTCCTCAGGGATAACACACATGTGGTTATCCACATTGTATTTCACCTCATTGTACAGGTCTTGGTAGAGCTTCACTGTATCTCTAACATCCCCCATAAGGAATAGAGATGGAGGCATGGCGCTCCAAAAGTCCCTACCGTGCATCGGGCAAGGCTTTGCCTTGCGTAGCTCATTGACCTCATGCCACAGCCGATTTGCCTCCACTGTATCACAGACCGTTTCGTCCAATTTGTCCCAGTCCATCTTTTTGCCAACTAGGCGTTCCATGAAGCTGACAAATTCCCTCAAGTGTCCAACTACGAAGTCAATACAGCTCTCATAGACGCCTTCCATGAATAGTTCCTTCACCCCCGGGACAGGCATCTCCAGGGTCCAAACAGGGACGTCCATGTGGTTACCTAATGCCTGGAACCATTTATACCTGGCATCACAAACGAGAGTCGAAGCTAGCAGTAGAACAGGCTTAGGCATTCCTCCCATAGGTGCCTCGGATGGTATTTCTCCATTTAGCTCTTCTATCATTCTTACAGTATAGCCAAAACAGTTTCGGGCGTAGCCACATAGATGGCTGGGGAACCCGGCGCTATCAGAGCGCTCCAAATAGGATTGGGCAATCCCGGCAGCAGCGCAAACAGCGCCATAATTCTCGGGGTAGACAGTCTCAAGCTCCATAGCCTTAATGATGGTTTCTCCTTCCCAAGCGGTAACCATAGACCAAACTGTGGGTTTCCCTGCCCTCACAGCTTCAACACTTTTCTTATATGATTCATCCACCTTAGCCCGCAGTGGATACACCGACTTCAGCCTCTTTATGACCTTCTTCTTTTCTTGAGCCATCAGTCTATCAGCTAGTTTGCTGATGCAGGAAGGACGCGTGTTTCATCATTCTCAATTCTCAAACGATAGCAAGCCAATCTTTCAGCCGATTAGCTCAAGAAAAGCTTGGACCCTCGTCCTTAACGGCGCTAAGGCTCCTTCAGTGTAGTCATGTTCCAGGTAAGTGTTTGGAAGACCAAGGCTGTCGAAATAGTCCTTGAGCCCAGGCACTTCATAGCCATGGGTATCACAGTACTTCACCGACTGAAGTATTGCTCCGTTAGCACCCCATGCTTTGGCATAGTCCTTCAGGTAGCCGAATCTGCTTTCTAGGTCTGCCATATGGTCCTTCCTAGTCTCACCATAGACAGCTTCTCTGAAGGTACGGGGGCATTTGATGTGCGCCAGATAGTGGTGAGCCAAACCATCTATGGGATCGTCGGTGAGCCCCACATCTGTGTCATAGGCTCTCATTCCAACGCAGGTATCATCAATTACCACATTGGCTCCTGAATCCTCAATCATATCGATGAGGGCAGTATCGTCTATAATGCTGCCCCAGACAAGGAGTCTCGCAGGCTTCTTCTGCGGACCATTCTTCCGCTCTTTCACCTCAGTTATGACTTCCCTCAGTAGCTCATTTCCCTCCTCCACCGGTATGCCTGTCAACGCCTTTATCACCTGGAGGGTTTCTTTTCCTGAGATAAGAGGCAAGTCCGGCTTTCTCAAATCGTATAGCTCCCTTACCAGAGCGCGTTGCTGGTTATGAGCTTCGATAGCGTTGGTGAGTCCTTCTGAGGATAGCCTCTTCCCGGCAAACGATTCCAAGGTCGTCTTGAAGTACTGCACTTTCCCCTTGAAAAAAGCTTCGGCTGCTTCGTGCATTGTGTGTGGCACGTCTATGAAGTGGAAATAAGGCGTATCTATCTGGCTTCGCCAAACATGGGGCACCTTCTCTCCACAATCGCAGACATGAGCTCCTACAAGTCCATCCAAGAACTCATACTTTCCTTTCAATGCCAAGTCGAGGTAACTGCGAATAAAAGGGCAGGCCACCGTGATGAAGATGGTGTCGGCCTTGGTTATCGGCTCCCTCATGTCCCCGTATATTCTGTAGGGCACTAGATCAAGGGCGGTCATCATCTCTAGGGGAGGGTAGATGCAAATATAACCAATTATCTTTTTGCCTTGCGCCTTAAGCTGGCTGGCTCTGCGAGCCCGGTCTTGATAAATCTCCTGCGCTCTAGCAAGCCCCGTTTTTTCTTTGGCCACTGTTAACACCCCCTTCTTTGCTGATCCATTACCAATCAAATCCTTCTTCCTTCCTCACTTCTCTATAGTGTTCCATGGTCTCCTCAAACGCCTCTGACTTGTTCAAGACATCTTCAGG
>CAZHQV010000228.1:0-2813 GCA_964534285.1 uncultured Dehalococcoidales bacterium | reverse complement strand
CGCGTATGAGTATGTAGATCAATTAAGCTCACTTTCCTCTCCAATAATCAGGGGTGCCACCCAGAGTCAGATGAGTAGCACCCCTGCCTCTAAATGCCATCGTCAATATTAGACAGGCTAACTAGTCATATCTTGATACTGCTATAGTCGTATCGTGGTAAACTCGCAGTATTCGTCCTTTGGTGTGGAGGCAGTCATTGAAGTAATGGCTCCCAGGTCCAGGTTGCTGAAGGCCGTCTGAATCAAGGCCAGACAGCCATATCCGCAGGGCAGTGAGGCAGCTACCTCCTCACCACATTTCTCCTTTAGGGCAGCGTACATTTTGCAATCCTCCACTCGGAACTGCAGACAGTCGTGGTTATTCTGGATTATTGGTATAACCAGTATGTCCTGAGTGCTTAGAATCGCGGCCTCAATAAACCGCTGGGGGATAAGTGGCCAGGTAAGGTAGCCCTCGGTCTTATCACAGGCAGCTTTAAGTATCTCGTAGGTACGGTCCATATACTCCTCGCCCAGTTGCAGGCTCCTCTTCATCAGGTTGGTACCATACCTCTCAAAAAACTCCCTGCCTATTGTTTCGACCTCCTCTTTGCCCTTACTCGCAATCGCCTGGGCAAAATCAGCAGCCGCCTTGTCCATATCGAATTCCTCGGCCATAAGACTAAGCCAATCTTCACTTAGCTCAAAGGAGTAGAGCCTGGGTTCATATATTGGCTCGAGGTCTGCTGATCCATACTTCCTTTTAGGAAATGGGTCTAATGTCATCCTACGCCTCCTGAGGTGTGATCGTTATCGCCCTTACAGGGCAAACATCAACACAGACATTACATAGAGTGCAATTGTAGCGGAAGGGAGCACTCAGCACGTAAGCCCCAGGCTCTTCACGGTTCGACTCCTTCAACCGCTCAAACGTGGTATTGTCAACCCGGAAACATGCCTGCGGACAAGTCTGTAGGCACAGCTTGCAGTACATTGGCACAGTGCACCTGGTATGGTCAATTTCAATCTTGGGTGCCTTTTTCCAATTCATTGGAAGATACATAATCACCACACCTCCACCAGTGCTGGGATTTCTTCTCTTCGCTTTAGGGACATAGCATCCTTCGGACAGGCCTGAGCACAGACCCCACAACCAAAACAGCGGTACTGGTCAATATTGGCCTTATCGATGCTAACCTCAAACTTGAGAGCACCGAATTGACAGCGTTGCACGCACTTACCGCAGCCATTGCATTTGTCATAGTCCACGATAGCCACATAGTGAGCCTTCAACAAGCCAATGCCAATATCCAGCCGTGTTCTTATGGCTAAGCAGTCGGGGTAGTCGCACAAGCACAGACCACCAAGATAGGGAGCGCCGTAGGTCATCAGGATCGGTACCATGCCCTTCTTTGTCCAGTGAGTCAGCCAGGCTTCAGTTTCTTCAAAGGACATGAAGTTGACCCCGCCCTTGTACCTTTCCGGCCACCGCTCCCATTTAAGCATACCGATTCCCAGACCACCGCAAGAATACATGGCTTCATTGCGCTCCTCACGGGCACGGGTCCACATTCTGCACTCACAGGCCATCGATGCCACCGGGTGACTTAGTGCCGCCACCTTAATAGCATCCTCAAGCGTTATTACCTGGGCTGGCCTTGTTTTGTCCAGGTTAGCCCACCAGGTGTTGACCAGCTCAGGGATTTTCTCTGGCGTTTCGTTCCTTATCCCCAAGGGATCCGCTGTCGTTGCTGCTCCTCGGTAACCTCGGCCAAACTCACTGGGTGCGGCACCCGGTCTCCTACGCCGGTAAAGCTGCCGCCCGTAATTCTTGGGATTGAGATACCACAGTCCTCCCCCGATCTCCGGGTCACCAAATCTCTCACAAAAGACACACATCTCGCATCACCTTCCTTTTCTGGATTTCCAACAACTTATAAGCAATTTTGCACTTAAGTTATGCTTACTTTCCTTTATATACCGGCTCGCTTTTCTCTATGAACGACCTCTGCGCCTCCCGCTGGTCTTCTGTTTGTGCCAATGTCCTGCCTACCAAGTTTTCAAACATCATCTGCGACCCTATATCAGAGGCAGTGGTACCTTTGTATATGCACTGTTTTGACAGTGCTAGAGTGAGAGGTGGTATCTGAAACATCTTCTTAGCCATCTCTTTGGTAGCACTTATCAGCTCATCATGGGGTACAACCTTATTCACCAGACCCATTCGCTCCATCTCCCTGGCGTCTATTATATCATTGGTATAGACAAGCTCCAACGTACGGTGTGTACCGATCCTCTGTGGTAATAGGTATGATATTCCGTCCGCTGGTGGTAGCCCCATACGGGTGAAGGCTATACGGAATCTGGCTTCATCTGACGCTATTATAATATCGCAAGTCAAGGCAAGTCCAGTGCCAGCTCCGGCGGCCACTCCATTCAACGCGCAGATGGTTGGCTTGTTCAGACCTCGAATAAGCGCTAGAAGTCGTGGAGTAGCTACTGTCTTCAAAAGTAGTGCCCGCTGGGGCTCATCTTCAGCCATCTCGGTCCGCTCGGCAACGGTTGTGACATCAGCGCCAGAACAAAATCCACGGCCTGACCCGGTAAGTATCACTACCCGTATTCCGTCATCCGCAGCTATATCCTCAAGTGCCTCCCTGATCTCCACCCTCATCTGGGGAATCAGAGCATTTAACCTCTCTGGTCGGTTGAGCGTAATGGTCGCAATCCCTTCCTCCTTTTCCAGCAGGATGTATTGATAGTCCATTCTGAGCCACCTCCTTATCACATTTCTCTCTGACACATGCTATTACTCTTTGGACATGCGAATCATC
>CAZHQV010000227.1:0-2820 GCA_964534285.1 uncultured Dehalococcoidales bacterium | reverse complement strand
CATAGAAGTACTTCGCCATACCTACATGGTCGTTATTCAAGTGCTCTCCGTCGTCCGTACCGAATGCTATCAATAACCCCATGATATGCCCTCCTTTTCTGCTCTGCTGCTTTGTATCCAACTAGTGGGCGTCTCTCGAAGCAAGCCTCAAAGAGCTCCGGGTCATACGGGATAGCTCCGAAGCCCGAAATCTTCATCATACTGACTGCGGGCTAGCTCCTATTCCTCGCCCAGGAGCGCCACTTGCCTGAATCCGGGCACCACTTTCTTGAGCTGATCCTCAAGCAGCTCAGCCACTATCTCCCTGGTTGCCCGGGTTTTGTCCACGTGGCAGGCCGAGGGATTTGACAGTGGCTTGTAGTACTGCACGGTTACTACTCCCCGGCTGACGCCTCTCAAGCGGACATCAGCTCCTCCCAGGCTGGGCCTTATCCCGGCCAATACGCCTTCTATTTCCTGTTCCATTTGAAGCTGCGGGTTCTAAGTCTGAGCACAATGGTCACCTTGCCGCTCTGAGCAAGCGCAGGTGTCCCTTTAGAAAGAGCTCCTCCTGCAAGCGAGTGAATCCCTGGCTGGAGAGCATTCCCTTCAGGTCGAGCCTGAGGAACTCCATGGCGAGCTGGCACTCCCAACGGGCAAATGCCCAACGAAGGGGAGCCCATAGCCTCCGTATGTCGAACTCATTGTAGTCGAAAACGTAAAAGGTCCCGTCAGGCTTCAAGGCCTGGTAAGCGTTACTGATTATCTGGATCTTCTGGTGGTCCTCGAAGCCATGCAGGACAAATGAAATGAACACCTTGTCGAACTCCTGCTGATATGTCAGGGGAGCCTCGATTTGCTTCTCTGTAAACGAGACATTGGGATATCGCTGGCAGCGTCTACGGGACAGGCTGAGCATTTCCTGGCTGATGTCGAGCCCCAGGATCCGACCCTCAGGGCCAACCTTTTCGGCCATCAGGCACTCGTTCCTGCCCGTCCCCGATCCAAGGCTTAGAATCGACTGTCCGGGCTGGATATCCATCTTCTCAACAACCTTCTTGATCAGGTGGGGGTAATATCCCAGGAAGGTCACGTCCATAGAGAAGTCGTAAGAGCGAGCTCCCGCCGGGCCGATCTCTACCTTTGACCTTGCTGGTGGCAAAATACACCTCCAATCAAGCATTGCCAGATACTCATCATGTATCTCCAGCTCATAGCATTCTAATCGCCTTCAGCGGGCAGGACTCAACACATGTGCCACGTCCCTGGCAAAAGCCCGGAACGGGATAGGGCAGGTCATATGCTTCCTCTTGCCTCCAGAGTCTATTGGGACATTGAAGCATGGCGTTACAGATTCCTCCGTGGCATCTCTGTGGCTGGCATTTATCGTAGTCCACTGCAACCTTCAGTTTCAGGTCCAACATGCTTTTCCCTGGCTAGAGGAACAGGCCCGCCTCAGGGCCTCGGTCATAGGTATGTTCGCAGGAGACTATTTTTCTCCCTTGCATTGATGGCAATAACCTTCCAGGTACAGCTCAATCCTGGTAACACGGAAGTTGTTCTTCTGTTGCACCTCAGCCAGCAACTCACGAACGGAAGGGCTTTCAAACTCGATCACCCGTCCACAGCCCCGGCACAGCAGATGCTGATGTTCTCCTGAGCGCTTCACCTCATAAGCACAGCGCAGCTGACCCAGATGCCTTTCCTCGATCAAGCCTAGTTCCCTAAACAGGCGCAGGCTACGGTATACGGTAGCAAGGCTAATGCTGGCGTCCTTCTCGGAGGCCCGGCGATAGAGCTCCTTAGCATCCAGATGCGTTCCAGCGGCTTGTATAGTAGAGAGCAAGAGCCTTCGCTGTGGTGTAAGCGGCCGCAGATTGGTTGCCCGGGTGTTGCGATTGCTTCTCATTCGCATCGGCAAGTGTAGCGGCATCTCCGAGTTGTGTCAAGCCGGCGAATTGCGGCAGAACTGTTGTTACCGGAGGTGGTATCGTTGCGGCAGAAGCAGTGTTAGCGAAAGGGAGGCGAGGTGACGCGGGCCAGCGTGCGAGAATACGTTCTCACCGTTTGGCTCATCGTTGCTCCGTTCCAGGCAAACCCAAATGGCCCTGGTGTCAGGAGAAAGCAAATGACCCTACGCCTGACGTGCTAAAGGCAGATACCCCGTGGATGAAGGTGTTGGCAACATAGCCGGGTCGTAGGGTCGGTCTTCGGGATATGGTCGAAGAATTGGCGCTTCTTTCAGATGTAGAGACATTGTGCTGGCGAACGACATCATGCTATAACTCTCCAGAAAACGTGCGAGAATCGTGAAGAATACAAAGACCGACTTGCGGGAGCCTGTCATTGGAGAGAGTGAAATACTGCGCGTCGCAGACCGATACTTCAACTCTCGCAATGTAGCCCTGGTAACCGGGGCAGCGAGTGGCATCGGAAAGGCTGTCGTCGTGGCGTTGGCTCTAAACGGAATCACTGTTGCAGGCGCCGACATTGATGAAGAGGGCGGCAAGAAGACGGTTGAAATAGCCCGAGGCTTGGGCGGCCAAGCGGCTTTTGTCAGGACAGATCTTGCCCAAGATGGTCAAATCGAGCACTTCGTCGATGAAGCATCAAGGTACGGGACAATCAGATTCTTGGCGAACATCGCGGGGGTCCAGCACATCGACTCAGTGGAGGATTTCCCCATGAGCACGTACGACCTGATGCAAAGAGTTATGTTGCGAGCTCCCTTCTACCTGTCCAAACTCTGCATTCCTCATATGAGACGAAGCGAGGATGGAGTGGGAGTGGTAGGAAACATGTGTTCCGTTCACGGTCACATAGCCACGAAGAACAAGCCGG
>CAZHQV010000226.1:0-2823 GCA_964534285.1 uncultured Dehalococcoidales bacterium | reverse complement strand
GTCTGCCGCTATCAGGGAATGGGGCTGGCCTGCGGATATGCCCTGGGAGGACTTCGTAGATACTATTTTCTGGCTATGTTTTAATGACCGAAACATAGTTTTGACGGGATACGCGCTCAAGTCAAATAATGGAGGCGAATAATGGCAGTACGAGATGTGTTTGCCCCGAAGCCGACACAGGTGACGCAGGTTGATGACGTAAAGAAAACTATGGAACATATAAATGTCGTTGACGAAACGATAATGACCGCCGACAAGCTGGCTGGCGGCCCGGGTTATCGCGAGGAACTACAGCGCCAGGATGCAAAAATTAGCGACATGGAGAGACGGAAGGACGAGCAGACAAAGACACTCCATGAGACTCAAATGCAGCTTCTTACAGAGAAGCTCGGGTTCAAGATAGATGAGTTGAAGCAGAGCATAGCCAGTGGCGCTCAACCTCTAGGGGAGAAGGTTGCCGAAATAAAAGAGATTGCAGCAAACCTTGGACTAGCGCCCACTACCCCGAAATCTACCGTTCAGGAACTTTCTGAACTAATGACCTTTGTGAGCTCTATCAAGCCCGACAGGAGCCTGGCAGAGCAGCTTCGAGAAGCCAAAGAGATGATGCAGATGATTGATGGAGACAAACAGCCGTCCTCCGAGATGCCAGCCAGCGTCGCACTGCAAATGAAGCAAATCGACTATAACCTACAGATTCAGCTCAAGGAGATGGACGATGCCAGGGATGTCAGGGATAAAGAGTGGCAGTTGAAGCTCAAGCAGTTTGACATTGACACTGACCTAAAGAGGCAGGAACTTGCACAGAAGTTAGCAGAGGGGCACGAACGCAATCAGATGCTTTCAGGCGGAATTGAAAAGATTGGCGCGGTGGTAGCAAGGGGCATGATGGAGAGTGGTGGTGGCATAGGTGGCGGTGCTGAAGCCTCTGGTGTCGGCCCCAAGATTGCCAGTCAATTCATTGAAGCAGCGGAAGGCGAGTTTGGTGAAACCACTTGCCCAACCTGTTCTGGAATAATCCCAATTGCCAGGGATGCAGTGAGAGCTGTCTGCCCAGGCTGTAGCACTATTTACCCGGTCAAGCGTGTCTCTATGCCAGTTGCGGCTGAAGAGTGAATTGAAGCTCAACCTTGACCCTAAAGGCATGACTCGGGGTGCATTCAAGGAGCTTGCACCAGGTCTATTCCGTGGCTTCATAGTTGAGATTGTAAAGCCCAAAACGGCGCTGGAGGTCGCTGAGTTCTTGGAGACTGCTACTATCTGGGATTGGGTGCCAGATGCTCAGAAGAACTTTCTCATTTCGCTACGGCCTTGGCCTCTTGAATGGCTGGACACCAAATGGATTCTGGAGTCCATAACTAATGGCAACAAGGCTGCCGGATACTTGCTCATAGCATCGCCAAATCTACAGGACAGAATTGCTGAAAGCGTCAAAGATATAAAGGAGAGGCTTGAATGAAAAAGATAGAGACGATTTTTGACAGAGGAGATGATTTTGGCGTCATTCCAAAAATCCGTGCTGGCTGTGAATGGGTGTTTGCTGGAGAGGGAATCCCAACAGAAAAACTGGACGGGACAAGTGTAAGATTGATTGTTGCCGATGGTGACATAAGATATGTTGAGAGGCGTAGGAATCCAACCAAAGAAGAAAGGGCGCTAGGTGAAGAACCAGGATATATTCCAGCCGATAGGAGTGATTCCAGTGACAAGCATATCTTTCGGGCAGTAGATAATACGGATGTATCTGATTGGACTGACGGTAAGCACGAATGCGAGGCCGTTGGTCCCAAAATTCAAGGAAACCCGCTTAACCTAGAAAGGCCAACCTGTTATCCATTTAAGTTTCGGCCAGTCGTGTTACCAAGTATGGAACGGGACTTCGAGCATATCAGGGACTATGTTTTGCTTTTGCCATCACAATTCAGCCCTGGAAACTTGGCAGAGGGTATTGTCTTTCATCATTCAGATGGGCGCATGGCAAAGATTAAGAGGCGCGACTTCAAGAGAAGCAAACCATGAATAGGATTGTCTTTATACTCTTGCTTCCGTTCATTGCCTTGCTGGTGGTCATAATGACCAAGCTGACCAATATCCTTATCGAAAGGGAGGATTCCACCAATATGTGGCGCTCTGCTACCATCAAGGCTAGGAAAGGCGTGTGGTGGACTACTTAATCGCTGCTATTATGCGTTTTTGGGGATGGCTTGGCGGCAAGCTCTGCCCAGTGCTGTGTAAGTCTTGGTGCCGCTATCGTGAGGTAGACTCCTTTAATGAGGGCTACAAGCTGGGTTATAAACACGGAAAAGCGGGAGAGGAGCCAATGCCACCAATACCATAGTTGACAGATTAAGGCAAGTAGAATTATAGTAGTCTCATGGAAATCGTGCTGTGCCCAAACTGCTCTTACCCTATCGCGGCACGCTTAGGTCAAACAGTCAAATGCCCTTACTGCGGGGTTTCTGGTACTGTAATCGACCAAACGGAGGTGAATATGAGAGGCAAAGCTGGTAGCCAAACCCAAGTTCAGACTAAAATAGGTGGTCCCGGCCCTCTTGACTTCTTTCTAGGGCTACTGATTGGCATAGTCTTCGGCCCAGCAATCAAAGATGCCGCTGAAAAGGGAGTCAGGCGCATCCCATGAAACTGAAGCGTTGTTCCAAGTGCAAACAGAGGTTTAAGACGGCCTCGAAATGGAAGGGAATGGTTCTGTGTGATGACTGCTTGAAGGGAGCAATCGCAAGGCTTGGTAGGTAATGAAGCTACGCATTAACATAGCCCCCGAAGACAGTGAGAATGGCATTGACTTTGGCGTTGATGTCCCCA
>CAZHQV010000225.1:0-2830 GCA_964534285.1 uncultured Dehalococcoidales bacterium | reverse complement strand
GGGGGTTACGTCATAAGCCAGCACCCTCTTTCTTGTCTTGCTGCGAGGTATACTCAGCCGCTCCAGTTCCCTCTCTACCTCGGCGGTACGCCCTTCCCAGAGATAAGTCCTGAATGGCTCAGGTATGCTGTTTACGTCTAACTGATGGGCTATGACCCCGCGCCTTATGCTGACCGACTCAAACCAAGGATGGATGACCCTGCTGTCTATGGCAGCGTTGACAACTGCTACCTTGCCCGAATTGAAAGCACGATACAGAGCAGGACGGATCTCATCCGGCTTGGTCACATACTCGCTGTGGCAACCTATGGCTTCGTACATCTTGTCATAGCGGACATCAGGCAACATATCCCAGGAATCCGCCTGTCCCTGGAACCAAGCGCTTACTCCTCCGAAGAAGCTGCCAGTGTTGCAAACCAGGTAGACTACGGGCAGGTTGTATCTTAGCGCCGTCTCGAGGTCACCACCTTGCATACCTATACTAGCATCGCTGGTGAGAACGAATACTTCCTTGCCGGGCCTTGCCAACTGAGCGCCAATTCCCATCCCTATCCCGTGTCCAATGCTCCCGGCATCGCCGGAATCCAACATCTGTCCAGCAAACTTGGCTTTAATCTTATCAGTGATGAAGGTAGTGCCAAGGAAGGAATCAAGAACGACGGTTGCATCGGCATCGAGAAAGTCGGCTACTTCCCGAGCGAGAATCCAAGGATGTATCGGCACACTATTCCCATAATCCGCCTCGTCTTGGCTCAACCCATCCTCGTATTCTTGACGGCAAACATTCAGGTGTCCTAACCAGGCTGGCCTCTCTGGCGTCTCCTTCTCGGCATGGCGAGCATGGCTTAGCAGTTGCGTCAACACCAGCTTGGGATTGCCGACGATAAACTCTTCGGTAGGTAAGGGAGCCCAACCATCTATGGCTGACTCGTCCACCACGATTCGCTTCGCCTCTGAAGGCCAGGCGGGAGGCCTACCCTGCCGCTCAACAGCTCCCAACTTGAGCCCGATTACCAGAATGACGTCAGCATCAGCCCAAAAGTCCGCCCTGTATGCCCCACCAATGGCTAGAGGGTGATCCTCAGGCATAGCTCCTCTTGCTCCCCTCCTCATATTTACGGGGATAGCAAGCAATTCAGCAAGCTCTTGAAGCTCGGCACCGGCATCTGCCCAATAGACTCCTTCCCCAGCCACTATTACGGGCCTCTCGGCTTTGAGAAGCAAATCAAACGCCCTCTCCACCGCCGCGGGATCACCTTGAGTCCGTGAAGGCGACGCCGTTAGTTCTTGGGGTACGTTCCCCATTAATTTCTCTCTGTCCAAACCTCCTAGAGCACGCATAGTCAAGCCCATCACTATTGGGCCAGGTGGATACGTCATGCAGTCTCTCAAGGCGCGGCGTAAGTAGAAAGGAACTAAGCTCTTATCGTCAAGATCCACGCTCCATTTGCTCATCGTGCTGCATATGCTGCTGGGATATGCCTCTTGGAAAGCACCCCGATGACTCTGGTCCCACTCATGCATGCCGAAGAGACCGACAACGGGAGCGCGCGCCAGCCAGGCCTGATTTATGCCACTCAAAGAGTCCATTATTCCTATGCTGCCGCTGCCGAAGCAGATACCCGGGGAGCGAGCGCACCTAGCATAGGCATCAGCGGCATAAGCTGCTCCCTGCTGTTGACGCATGTGAATCTCTTTTATGCCATGGTCGTGAAATCCAGTCTCCAGCCCCCATACGTAAGTTCCAGGGATGCCAAAAACGTGCTTCACTCCATGCTCCTTGAGTATTTCCCCGACTACTTGCCCACCATGAGTCCGATATCTATACTCGTGCAACCCTATTTCGCCTTCTGGTCCTCCCATTTCTACCTCCTTAGATTTATTTTTTGATTCTAGGCCGGCAAGCCGACCCCTTTCACCTTCGTAGTGCAGCTAATATGATAGAAGAATCTGGCCCGCGAAGTCAAGGTATTCACCGGCTAACCCCTTAAATAGGCATCCAGGTCGGCGGCTGCCCGCTTGCCCGCTCCCATGGCGCTGATAACTGTAGCTGCTCCGGTGGCCATATCACCGCCGCACCAGATTCTCTCCCTACTGGTTCTGCCCGAGGCCTCGTCAGTTTCTATTGTGCCCCACTTGGTGACTCGAAGTCCTTTGGTTGTTGACGGAATGATTGGGTTGGGTCTGGTGCCCAAAGCGGGGATTGCTGTATCGATCTCCATTGTGAACTCACTCCCCGGCTTGGGGATTGGTCTCCTGCGGCCACTTTCATCGGGCTCACCAAGCTCCATTTCATATAGTTCCACTGCTTTCACTCTGCCCTGTTCGTCGCCGATAAACCTGCTGGGATTGGTTAGGAGCTTGAAAACAACTCCCTCCTCCTCAGCGTTTTCTCTTTCTTCAAGCCTAGCCGGCATCTCCACTAGCGAACGTCGATAGATAATATATACTTCCTCAGCTCCAAGCCTCAGGGCACATCTTGAGGCATCCATAGCTACATTTCCTCCACCAAAGACCGCCACCCTTTTCCCCACTTTAATTGGGGTATCGTATTCAGGGAAGAGATAGGCCTTCATCAGGTTTGTTCGAGTAAGGAATTCGTTGGCCGAATAGATTCCACTCAGATTCTCGCCCGGGATATTCAGAAACATTGGCGCCCCAGCGCCAGGGGCCAGGAAGGCAGCATCATAGCCATTCTCCAGAAGGTCATCCACGGTGGCTACTCTACCTATCACCCAGTCAAGCTTGATCTCCACACCTAGTGATTTCACATAGTCAATCTCGCCTTGAACAATAGCTTTGGGCATTCTGAATTCGGGGATTCCATACA
>CAZHQV010000224.1:0-2830 GCA_964534285.1 uncultured Dehalococcoidales bacterium | reverse complement strand
GGACACTCACAAGCAGCCGGTTTTACCCTACCTACTAAGAACTTGACTCGCCTCAAGCAGCGCCTTTCTCAGCTTGCCACTACCCAACTAGCCGGGGTTGACCTCCGTCCTCAACTGGATATTGATGCTGAGGTCACTCTGCCTGACCTCGGTGGGGATACCTTCCAAACAACTCGCCAGCTAGCCCCCTTTGGTCGTGGTAATCCAGTCCCTACCTTTATCAGCCGCGGGGTAGAGGTTGTTAACTGCCGCACTATGGGCAATAATAATGAGCACCTGAGAATAAAACTAAAGCAGGGTGATAGTGTATGGGATGGGGTAGGCTTCAGACTGGGCAACTACCTAGCTGAGGTATCCTCGCCCCTTGACATCGTGTATAACCTGGGAATAGACCGCTGGAGTGGAGAGGAAAGGCTGCGGCTTAATATCCTTGACTTTGGTCCAGGTGTTTCTGACAAATCCGCTGGCTGAGCCACAGGGACACAATCCGTCCTGTTGTTCAATGTTTCACGCGTCAGATTATCCACCAGCATACCAAGCGAAAGGGGCCTGCTTAAAAGTCCCTCTCGCTTAGTCGCCTTGCGTGTGCTGGCTAACAGCAGGCATCTACTTTTCGTGTACGATGATGTTCCCACCACCAAGCTGAGCATGGATTGCCTGGTAAATGGGGTCGGCTTCGGTATCTGCACCTTGCCATATCCTGATGGTAAACTCATCCGGTTGACCCCCCACCTTATCACCATCCTTGGCCAGCACCCTGAAGGTATAGAGACCATCGCCATTGACAGTGCCTTCGCCCTGGAACTGGGCATTAGCGCCGCTTACTACCAGCCAGGTTATGTCACTACTCTTCAGGTTGATATCACCGACGTGATATTGGAACTCTAGGTTACCAGCCGCCGCCTCGTGCTTATATTTGGCTATAAAGCCGAAGGTAGCTTTCCCTTCTGATTCAAAGTCGCTCTTGAGGTTGCCCTTGGCTGACCAGAACCAGCCGCCTCCAGCGGCAGAGCCGGCATCAGGGTCGTAGACCACAACCATTGTGGTATCACTGGCTTGAGCACCTCTATCATCGGTAACGGTAAGGGTTACTTCGTAGATGCCAACAGCAGTATATGTGTGGGATACTGAAACACCACTACCAGAGGTATCATCCCCGAAGTTCCAGTCATAGCTTACTATAGTCCCGTCCGGGTGATACGAGGCGCTCCCATCCAGGTCAGCGCTGCAGTCTACCTGTGCCAGATACGGCCCTCCGGCCTCAGCTACTGGCAGTACTGTCGGCTCTCCGATGAAAAATGGTGAAAGACTAGCCACCTGACCATACATGATGTTCTCGACCGTGTCTACAGACGTGGTGATATCCTCCCATTCCGAGCCATTCCAGTGGAATAGCCGAAGGCTCTCCTCGTTGCTCACCTGTGACTCGTCATACCTGATGCCCACGGTGACAAGGCCGCTATAGCTGGCCGTAGTGGTAATTTCGACGAAGTTTCCCTCAATGACATAGAAGTCAGACGGCGTCGGGTCGGCCGGATTCTCCGTTAACGTGGTCGCGGTTGTAGTTCCGCCTTCCTGAACATCGAGGAAGGTCACGTCGGCGCTCTCCAGACTTACGGTCACGTTTGAACCAACTGGCGTATTGGTCAGCGGGCTTAGCTTCACCAAATAAACATCAGTACTGCTAGCACCATAGGAATCTGTAAGACCGGCAATGATGTAGCCACCATCGGTGGTCTGCCGGACAGAATAGGCGTAATCGCTTTCATTTCCGCCGATGGTTTTCTCCCACTCCATATTCCCCGAAGCATCGGTCTTGACCAGGTAGCCATCCCCATTCACACCATAGGACACTGTAAAACCGGCAATGATGTAGCCACCGTCCGTGGTCTGCTGGAGAGAACCGGCCATCTCGTAATCACTCCCGCCGAATGTCTTATCCCACTCTTTATTCCCCGAAGCATCGGCCTTGACCAGGTAGACATCGCCGTAGTCAGCTCCGTAGGAACTTGTCTCACCAGCAATAATGTAGCCACCGTCCGTGGTCTGCTCAACGGCATAGGCGAAATCGTCTTCACCTCCGTCGATGGTTTTCTCCCATTCCATATTCCCCGAGGCATCGGTCTTGACCAGGTAGACATCACAGTAGACATCACATGTATAACCAGCCAAAATATAGCCTCCATCCGTGGTCTGACGGACATCAAAAGCCTCCTCCCAAACACTTCCGCCGAATGTCTTCTCCCACTCCATATTCCCCGAGGCATCGGTCTTGACCAGGTAAAAATCAGTCCTGCCAGCACCATAGGAATATGTAGAACCGACAATGATGTAGCCACCGTCCGTAGTCTGCTGGACAGCTTCGCCATCTTCTCTATCACTTCCACCGAATGATTTCTCCCACTCTATATTCCCCGAGGCATCGGTCTTGACCAGATAGAAATCCAGCGAGCTTGTATTTTCAGACCATATATCTCCACCAATGATGTAGCCACTATCCGTGGTTTGCTCGATAGAACCAGCAGAACTGTGAACGTTTTCAGTGAGGGCTTGCTCCCACTCCATATTCCCCGAGGCATCGGTCTTGATTAGATAGACATGCCACTCGTCGCCCACACTATATGACCGTGTCTGACCGGCCATGATGTAGCCACCATCCGTGGTCTGCCGGACAGAATAGGCAATATCCTGACGACTTCCGCCGATGATTTGCTCCCATTCTGTCTCAGGGGGAGGATTACTGGCTGATACCATTGGACTGGTGCTCAATCCAACGGATGCCGTCACTGCCAGAATGACACTGACTAGCACTCCAGTGATTAGTCTTTTA
>CAZHQV010000223.1:0-2846 GCA_964534285.1 uncultured Dehalococcoidales bacterium | reverse complement strand
TAGGCTCTTTTCGCAGCTTCAATATTGCCTCCGGCATTCTTACCAAAGCGCTCATTCAGTTGCTCAACCAAGGAATCCATTTTGACAGCCTCAGTAACCCTCAAGAAGGCACCAATCATTGCAGTATTGGTGATGGGCAGTCCGATCGTCTCCCTGGCAATCTTGCTGGCATCAACTGAGGCCACGGGCCACTTGAAACCAAAATCAGACTTCAGCTGCCCCGGTGACTTCCTTGAATTGACAACAATCTTGCCATTCTCCTTAAGCCCCAAAGTCACATCCACCACGCGAAGCAATGTGGGGTCAAGAACCACCACTATTTCGGGCTCGGTAACATCCGTCCTCATCCTGATAAACTCATCGCCTATCCTCAGGAAAGCCATAACTGGTGCACCTCTTCTTTCAGGGCCAAAGCTAGGGAACGATTGAGCATACCTACCTTCTTCTATAGCAGCGCGAGCGACTAACTCGGCTGAAGTGACTGCTCCTAGCCCCCCCCTTCCATGCCATCGTACCTCGAGAAGCTCACCCATATATGTAAACCTCCTTTCGTGAAATACCCCTGAAGGGACTCGAACCCTTGCACCTGGCTCCGGAGGCCAGTGCTCTATCCTCTGAGCTACAGGGGCTAACGCTTACGCTCAATAGGTTATCACAGATTCATGCCTGAAGTGAATAGGACATAAGCCGCAAGGATATAGAGCCCAACCAAAGCGGGGGAATACCAACTGCTCACGACAAGAATCTTCCGCCTCTGTCGAAACCTAAGCCCAGCGATAACAATAAGGTTCATTGCTACCACTACTGCGGCAGTGACGAGATTGCTAGTCGATGCCAGCGAGAGAATTGGTCCTTTGGTGTAGAAAAGGTCGACCGGCGCGATGAGAGCAAGATTGAGCATATTGCTTCCCAGTATGTTGGCGACAGCCATGTCAACGGTTCCCAAACGCAAGGCGGCAACGCAAACCACTAGCTCAGGCATAGAAGTGGTAATCGCCAGAAATAGGCTCCCGACAAAAGTCGCATTCCAACCAGTGGTCACAGCAATCTCCTTGCCAATGAAAGATAGCCATATTCCGGCGCCAATAACCGCCGTACCTGCCAAGGCAAATCTAAGGTACACCTTCTTTGCGGGAACCTCCTTGTATGCCGAAGAGGCACCCTCAGCAAGACCGAGCTGGTGACCACGCTCCCGGCGGAACATCCACCACATCCCCACCAAATACAACATCAGGATGAGAATACTGGGGATGCCCACCCATCCTAGAGCTAAACTAGACAACCTTCCCCCGGCAAGAACAGCTCCTCCAGCAATTGCCACAAGCAGTACACCCGAGCCAGCCGAGGCTATATGCCTCGGGCTTGCTACGCTCAAAACCGGGGTACGAGTGTGGAGGATATCTAGCAAAGCTATAATCGCCAGATTGAGGGAGCAGCTTCCCAAGATGGTGCCCAAAGCCAAATCGGCGGAACCGACTAAGGCAGCGGAGCTTACCCCGGTGACCAGTTCAGGCATAGAGGTAATAGCAGCGAGGAGCACCAGTCCTATCCACACCCGCCCCAGGCCTGTCTTGTCAGCGATGGCATCTCCATACCGAGCCAACCTTATTCCTGCGAACAAGATAATGGCTAGACACAGAGCAAACTTGAACCAGACCATAGTCTACGCTCCCGAATTTGACTATGAGCCAATCATACTACATTCCCGCAGGCCCAGAAAGAGCGCGCTCAGGTGCCTTATTCTCTTGCGCTCTGACCCCCGCGCGGACAATCTGTTACAGAATCCTCGCTGAGTTTTTCCCGAGCCGAAGCTCTGACCAAACTGAACAGCAGATTCTTGGGTCGCTTGCTCCCGCGGAACGACCACAGGCGAAGGCCTCATGGCGACAGTTTACTGTCGGTAGTCCATCCGCCGAGCACATAGTTGCCTATGCACCACATGGTATAATTACGTGACCAAGGAGAGGTGACCGAGAGGCTTATGGTGCCGCTCTCGAAATTCGCCGTTAGCCGTCCCAAACAGTCATTTTACGAGTGGATTAGTACAATTGTGTCAGTTGGTGGAAATGCTTTTAAGGCGTAAGATGCCATCTGGTGTTACCCCGTTTGATTGCGTCCATTAGCAAATTATTGGCAAAAATCTAGCTACGATTTACGCCTGAGAGAAAATTGGAGAAGGAGAGGACAATCTGAGGCTTTGTCAGAGACTTGCCCAGCTAGGCAAGTGTTAAGCAAATGTCAGCTCCACATACGGCTCATATGGCTTCCACCAACTACAAACCTATCAGTGTGGAAAGATACGGGGCGGGACGTAACAAACTAGGCTTAGTGGTGAAAACGCTTGATCTGTGAGAGCGCAAAGCGGTCCTACCAGCAAGAAGTTACGGCATCTGGGCTATTGAACAAATCACAAAGTCAGCTCCAATTATGACCTTATTACTACCAGCTTCCTTAATTTCGATAAGTGCCGTTAAATCATCTGCTGCCTCCCGATTAACACCCATTGCTTTCAGTAATATGTTATTAATCGGTTCATTCCATATTTTGCATTCCAGAAACACGGCATCCGCTAGATTACCCGTTCCCCGTTCAAGACTAATCTTTGGTCTGCCCCATAACCTTTGGAATGCAGCAGGGAGTCCCAATATTGCCACGACCAATGCAACGATACCAACAATAAGAGCAGCCAACACCATGTTAGGGATAGTATAGTGTCCCTGAGACACTGTCAACGATTCCCGTCCCTACGATACAAGAGAATTATCGCAGTGCCTTTACCTATTAGAGACCCGCCAATGTCCAGCAACCGGCACTGGCGTACTATTGAGAGCGACGGATGCCGGTGG
>CAZHQV010000222.1:0-2869 GCA_964534285.1 uncultured Dehalococcoidales bacterium | reverse complement strand
AAACATAAGTCAAGCAGCAGGGCTCAGGGACCCCGAGTGTGGGCATTCTTTGAGCCCTTTAGTTTTCTTGAGGCAGGGTGCTCGGGAAATCATGGCAAGAGTCAGTTTCCTCCTCTTCCTCTTCCCGTCCCGTGTGGTGCCATGACTGTAATCGGGGTCAGCACCCTGCCCCAGCAAAGGAGGTTGATGCCTATGAGCAAAGCTTTAGGTGAGGATGCGGTGGAGAGATAAAATCCTTGATTTAAGGAGGTATGATGAAACACAAAATTTTGTGGATCGGGTTAAGTTGGCTAATAGTGGCAACCTTACTACTGGCCTCTTGCGGTGGAGCAGAGGAGGGTGAGCAGGAGGAGGAAGAGGAAGAAGAGGAGGAGGAGGAAGAAGAGGAGGAAGAAGAGGAAGAGGAGGAGGAGGAAGAGGAGGAAGAAGAAGAGGAACCCGTAGCAGGTGAGCCGCAATATGGTGGGACGCTCACCATGCTCCATCAGCGGTCTTACGGGAACCCGCCAAGTCCAGCCCAAAGTGATTCTCAAGTTGAAGCACTTGACGGGTGGCTCTCGGCCATTCAAGAGCATATACTGCTTGGGGACATAGAGACACATGGAGGCATGGGTACTGGTGAATTCATGTTTCAGTTTAGTGATTATATCCCGTGGAAGTACGTAAAGGGCAATTTGCTTGAAAGTTGGGAGGTCTATCCCGACAGGGCAGTCTTGCACGTGCGACCAGGAATTCACTGGGCAGCGGACAACGTGGACTGGATGGGAAACAGGGAACTTACTGCCGCCGATATTGCCTTTGACATAAACACTTTCTGGGAAGACCCATGGGGAGGCAGATTCGACGGCGTGTTAAAGTTACCTAAAGGGTCCTCAGTATATGATGAGGATAAATACACTGTTGTTTGTGAATTCGAGACATTCAATCATCAGTTTATGTCTTACATCGGCTTTGAAGACCGCTCTGTATACTCTCCCCCTGAACTGGAAGAAAACAGTCCTGAGCTGTGGGAGAATCAAGTGGGCACTGGGGCATTTATGATCGATGAATATGTCGCTGGTTCTCACATGAGCTACGTAAAGAACCCTAATTACTGGGATACGACAATCATCAACGGCAAGGAATATCAAATGCCGTTTGTAGACCGACTGGTATTCCCCATCATTCCCGATGCGGCTACTCAAATGGCCGCCCTGCGGACGGGGACGGTTGACTTCCAAATGGGTGTGCCTTCAGGTCAGTGGGACACGATAGACCAAATAAGCCCCCAGCTAATAAAAGCAAGCTTTTCTACGGGAGGCGGAACTTGTGTAGGTTTAAATTGTACCGAGCCACCTTTCGACAAGAAGGAAGTTCGGCAAGCTATGATGATTGGCACCGACCCGGTAGGCTTTATGATGCTCGCGCACGCTGAGGGAATGCACAAGCGATGGTGGCCATCCTCCCCGGCGAATCCTACGGTTTTCATTCCGACAGAGGAACTGCCTGCGGATATGCAAGACTTCTTTACCTATGACCCGGACCTAGCCAAGCAGAGACTGGCAGATGCTGGCTACACCGAAGGCTTCCCGACCTACATTTATTGTAGGAGCATTACCAGCGCTCTAGATCAGGCTGCTCTGCTTAAAGACCAGTGGGCTAAGATCGGCGTCACTGCCGAAATAGTATCAATGGACCAATCTAGCCTTGCCGCAGTGCAATACGCAGTAACCTACAAGGGTGCCATTGTGGCGGGTCTTGACGCAGCGAACCCAATAGTCACACTCACGTCTGAAGCACCGACTGGGGCATGGTTTAACTTTAGTGGGTTTTCGGACGAGACTTGTGATGAACTGATGGAAGAGTTGGCTCTAGCGGCAGATGTAGATGAGCAAAACCGCCTGTGTAAGGAGGGAGCCCTGATTATGCTGGATGAGCTTCCATATATACAATTAACTCCTTCGGCAACCCGGGTTTATTGGTGGCCGTGGCTAAAGAATTACTATGGTGAGTTTAGCCTTACTGACGGGGCTATACATGAGATGATACCCTACATGTGGCTTGACCAGGACCTGAAGGCAGAGATGGGATATTAGGCTCCCAACACGGGATTAGTGGCCAGAAGCAAGGAGGGCGAGGATAAACACCTCGCCCTCCAAGGTTAGATGGCAAAACTAAGCTGCTGGGCCAAGCAAGCATTAGGGAAGGCAGACAAGTAGTATGCGTGCTTATATAATCAGAAGATTATTGATGATAATACCTACCGTGTTGCTAGTGACTATCATTGTTTTTTTCGTGGTACACCTCGTTCCAGGCGATATAGTAGACGCGATGCGGTCAAAAGCTTTAGACGTAGAGATCGACAGGGCTGCTGTTGAGAAAGCCCTAGGGCTGGACGCACCGGTAACTATACAGTATGGACGCTGGTTGGGAGTTCTTCCCCAGGTGGATGGCAATTTCAGTGGTGTTTTTCAAGGCGACTTAGGGATTTCCTGGTGGCAAAGCGTGCCCGTGGTCGAACTAATAGCCCCTAGATGGCCAGTAACCATTGAGCTTGGCATCATAGGTTTAATAATAGGCCAACTAATAGCATTGCCTATAGGTGTATTTTCAGCGTTGCGGCAGGACACCTGGGGTGACTATATAGGCCGCAGCTTTGCCATAGGCTGTATTGCCATCCCCGGCTTCTGGTTGGGGACGATGGTAATAGTCTTCCCCTCAATATGGTGGGGTTACATGCCATCCATAATGCTTATCCCGCTTTTCGAGGACCCAATAGGTAATCTGAAAATGTTTATAATCCCAGCTATCATTCTGGGTATGGCTATGGGGGGAATGACCATGAGGATGACCCGCACCATGATGCTGGAGGTGCTGAGGCAGGATTATA
>CAZHQV010000221.1:0-2873 GCA_964534285.1 uncultured Dehalococcoidales bacterium | reverse complement strand
TCATGGAGTCCTTTCAGCAGTTCTTGTGTTCTTTCCGGTGTTGCCACTATTGCTCTCCTTTCTTTCAGGGTCTTCCTAAACTAGTACCAGCCAACATCGTTGACCGCCTTAGTCATCATCCAGACGTTGTATGATGGAGCTCTTGGCGCCATGGCGCAGCCCGGCGCTAGAATGAAGCCGCCGGGAATCCTCTTACCTTTCTCGATCGTAGCTCGGCAGGTTTCATAGACCTCTTGGGGTGTCCCCGTCTGGAAGAGTGCTGGCTCGATATTGCCCAGTATGATGTCCTCCGGAAAGTGTCTGGCGGCATCTTCAATGTCGACCTCATGGCCAAAGCTGAGAATGCTGGGGTGTGGCCAGCCCTGGGGGTCCGCTGCCAGTTGTGCCAGGAAAGGGAGGTTCAGGTTTTGCTCTCCGCAAACATGGAACAGGAAGCGGCCAATGCCCATAGCCCGGAGCCTCTGGTGGAATTCCCTGTGGTAGGGCAGGGCGAACTCCTCCAGGTGTCTGGTGGATATGATCTGGTTGGACTCGGTGGGAGAGCTCATCAGGTAGAACACGTTCTCCGCGCCGAAAGTGCCAACCCAGTACTGGAGGACGGCCAGCGTGTGCTCCATGCCGATCTGAATGAGCCGGTGGCACAGTTCCGGTTTTCTGTACATCCACTTGCAGAAGCGGGCTATGCCACAGATGTCCGCCCCGGTGCAGAAAGGGGAGCGCGATAGGAAGGCCACTGGCAGACCCGCTTTATGCAGCAGCTTGCCGAATTCCATGCGCGTCGGAATGGCCCCGGCGGTCCTGGGATCGGGCCTCTCCAGGTTCCAGACATCCTCCTCCGTCTTGACGGCGTTCTCTACTATTCCCAGCCCCTGGGAGTATGGACTCTCGGGCACCTTCACCTTCGCCCCGAAGTCCCAGCTGCCCAGACAAACGTGAGCACTGGTCATGTTGTGTGCCGGGTCCCAGCCATACTGCTCACAGGTCCATATGAGGCCGTCGAATGCCCTTTGAGGATTCGTGAACGCGTCAGCGGCAGTGTAGCCGACGTTCACCATGGAGAAGACATGACCGGCCTCGGTCATGGGAACGCGGTCTGGCTTCTGATACCTGTACAGGGCTTCCTTGCGCTCCTTGTGACTCATCCTGTCCTGCCTCAGTTCCACGACTGGCCACCTCCTTCTCGCTGATTGTCTCCGATACGCATCAAGGTCTCTTCAACCTAGTTTGAACAGCTTCCTCGGATTCTCCCATACCACCCTTCTGATGTCGCTCTCACTCATGCCAAGCTTCCTCATTTCGAAAGCTGTTTTCGGTACGGACAACGGGTCTGATTCAAGGATAGAGCAGTCGCTGTCAATCAGCATACGATCAGTACCAGTAGCCTGGACTATCCTTGCGGCATCCGCTGGTTTCAGTCTGCGCCACGGCTGCACTGTAATTGCGGCATTGCAGCCAGAGTCAATGATCGTCTTCGCCACTGAATCATCAGCGTGATCTACGATTACTTGGCAAGGGTCCAGTCTCAAATCCCTCACCATGGCGAGATAGCGTTCAGCCCACCTTGGCTTGTCTACCGGCGGTGTGTGAATAGCTACTGGCTTGGCATACTTCTTCGCCATAATAAGCTGTGCTTTCAGTATCTTCTCTTGCGTATCCAGGTCAGGGCAAGTCGCCGAGGAGGGCTCAAGCCCGATCTCGCCGATTCCCACCACCCGCTCCTTATCCAGGTAACTGGGGAGCCTGGCCAGGGCTTGTTCATAGTCGATGGGGATGCCCACCATAGAGACTCCCACACAGACATAAGTGTCTATGAAGAACTTGCCTGTCCTCCAAGAGTGGAACCCCAGCATGCGGTCGGCAAAATCAAATATGGCTTGCGATGGTATGTTTTCATACGCCTCTGGCAAGCTCGTATGGGAGATAACCGCTTTGATACCTGACAAGGCCATCAGTTCAAGGCTACGTTGATCGAGCGCCTCGACATGCAAGTGACAATCTATCATTTCCATTCCTAGTGCACCTCCTGATACTATCTCGTCCTCTCACCCCTACATGAGAGACGGAAGCCACAAAGCCAATTGTGGAAAGAGGTAGATAATGACCATCATTACCACCATCATACCTGCAAAAGGAATACTGCCCCGGATCACCTCCTCCAGGGGTGCTCCACATGTCCCGTGCACCACAAATAGATTAGTACCGACGGGCGGCGTTAGTAACCCTATCATTATCAGTACGGTAATCATGATGCCTAGGAATATTGGATCATAGCCGACTGCTACCAGCGGGGGGACAACAAACGGCACCGCATATACCCAAGCCTCTTGTGCTACCCCACCGCACCGCCAGTTGAAGCGCATAGGGATATGGCTGATGGTGCCACGTGGGAGATTATGCACTGGGGAGTTGTGTCTTGTCAATACCCGTGGGGCTCTTTGCCAGGTTGTGTTGAGACAGCTAGGAGATGGTGCAGGGCCCGGGATTGCTTCTCTCCAACGCAGGGGTGAAGCCACGCTTAGGACAGGCAGAACCTTCAAGCTGGCGTTCTGCCCCACCACTGAGCCTGGGTATTGCAGCCGATGACCGCCCGAACTCCAGCGGTCCAACTCACAGGGACAACCTGGTCCCGTGTTGCCTGACTGCACAGAACACCATCTTATCCATCCACCGCCTGAACACAACATCCTTTCGTGCGACACCCCCCAGAAGATTGTAACCTGAGGAGTGGTACAATTGTTGGAGGCAGGTCCTAATCCTGGTTATGATTTTTCCCCAGATAGCCATGTGGATACCCGGACGTATGAGTGTATAGGCAAGCGAACAGGAGTTCGTACCATATGGGACTGGCAACAAGAAACCCGGAACGAAAGCTA
>CAZHQV010000220.1:0-2880 GCA_964534285.1 uncultured Dehalococcoidales bacterium | reverse complement strand
TCCACCACGGCCGGCAACTGGCCCACCAGTACTGGCAGCTATGCAGCCCCTCATCAAGAAGTCTACGCGCTTCGGAGAATCCGGGGGCTTCTGCTGAAGCTTCCTTAACCGTGTGCAACACGAAATCAGTGAGCCGCCACTGCAAATCGTGCAGTTCGTTACCCGGGTATTTCCATTGTGGATAAGGTATACCCTTGGCCATCTCGTCCTCCCAGGTACTCCAGGAAGAGGGAAGCGGGCTTGTCGTCTCCACTCGATCGAAGAGCCCGATAAGCTCTGAGATACTGCAGGTCTTGGGGTTCTCCCTGGCAAAGACTTCGGAAAGGAGCTTCTCTTGTCCTGGGCGGTGGTGCCCATACACCTCGCCATCAGTGCCGGTGAGGAGATAGTTATTCTCCTCAAGCCTTTCTTTCAGTGCCTCTAGGAAAGGTTCTGCTGAAGGATATGTTCCATAGGTAATGCCAGCACTGAAGGGGCGTTCTTTGAAAAACACAAGAAAATCCCCGAGACCCTCAACCCTATAAAGTCGATCACACTTAGCGGAGCCAATCTTTCCATCGAAGGAAAGCTCGTCCACGATTATCCAGCGAAAACCAAGCTCAGCCACGGTTTGGGCCACCTCATAGCTATAACACATCTCCGGAGGGAAAAAGCCCGTAGGATTGTAAACCTCTCCGAAGTAGCGTTGATTGACATTGGTATTGAGCTTGATTTGCCTGGTAACCTCATCCCTGGGAATGAGAGGCAGGATAGGATGGTACATAGCGCTTCCGGTGAACTCAATCTGGCCTCGCTCAGCCAACTCACGAAGACCTTGAATCACGTCATCAAGCCCGTATGTGGCAAGCTGTTCTGTGAGAACGGCATTTATGTTAAGGGTAATCTTGCCACCGGGTGTCTCCCTCAGAACCCGTACCAGCGTCCGATAACTCTCCTCAGTGACCTTGCGTACTATTTCCTCGGTTTGAGTCGGCGGTTGGTAAATGTGAAGGAAATTACTCCAGTACATAGGTCTTCCACCATTACCCAACAAATAAGCGGTCTTCCAGTTTGTGTCGAATATCTCTGGCAGCAACAGTGCGGTAATAGTACTCACGTTTAGTCTGCTCATCTGCACCGCTCTTGTTTATGGCCCGGTAGGCGTTAACCACAGTTCGAAGCTGGCTAAGCAAGCCCATGTGGATGAGATTAATGTCCCACATCGGGCGGTTGCTGGCCCACCACATCTGGCAACTGTGTTCGGCCCGGTCAAGGAGCCCGCGAGCGATAGCGGCAGAGTGGCGGCTTTCCTCATTATCAGCACACTCCAACGCCTTATTGACCAGCTCAATGCATATGCTGAGGTGTTCCCACTGAAGACGATGCAGCTCATTGTTCTTGTCTTGCCACAGGGGATAGTAGTTGCCGGCTGCCATCTCTTCAGCCGTAGTGCTCCAGGAAGACGGCCTGGGCTCTACCGTCTGACCTTGGGGAAAGAGGTCCAGAAGTTCGCTTATGGTGACCATCTGGATCTTCGTACTAGCTTCGCCGTTCGTTAGAAACGAGGCATGATGCCCAGCCAGCACCTTGGCTTGTTTGACTTCTTCAATGGCTTCTGGTGTTGGTTCTAGCTCCTCATATACCTTGGCTAGGAATGCCCTCTCCCAACCCTGTATGTGATGACCAAAGGTCTCGGCATCCATGGCTGTGACTACATAGATGCTCTCTCTTTCACCTTGCCATTCCTCTAAGTGGGCGATGAATTCCTTGGGTTCTAGTTCCTGAAAGCTTATCCTATTGCTGAGCACATCATCACGGAAAAAGACTGCTAGGCTCTGACCCTCATGCTCGGCTCTATGTATAACATCCATCGGCCATTCTACGGGGCAGGCAATCCCACTCAGAATAATCCAGCGATACCCTGATTTGATGATAGGCTGCAGAATGTCCTTGCTGTAGCACATCTCCGGTGGAAAGAATCCTTGGGGCGCATACGCCTTTCCAAAAGAGCGGCGATTGGTCTGTGTGTTCAGGTCTATCTGCCTCTTTACTTCCTCCTTGGGTATCAAGGGGAGAATAGGATGATACTTGCCGGTTCCGGTGAATTCAATCTGGCCTTTCTCCGCGAGGCTCTTGAGGCCCTGGATTACGTCTTCGTGGCCACAGTCCATCAGCATATCAGTCAGCACCCCGTTGAAGTTTACGGTTACACGGGCGTTGGGGTACTCTTCAAAAACCTGGATCAGAGGGCGGTAGGATTCGTCACATATCCTCTTCAGCATCGAGGGTACTTGAGTTGGCGGCTGATAGAAATGAAGCAACTGAGCCCAGTAGATCATATGCCCATTCCGGTGAAAACCTTGACCAAACGATCCAGGTAAGGCAACAATTCTCGCTTATTATAGCATGCCCAGCGCGAAAAGTGGCTGTCTCCACCTCTCGAAATACCTGAGCACCAGACGGCATAGCAAGTACAAGCCGAAACTGGCCTGAGACAAAGATGAAACTTGTTTGTCTTCAAGAGCACTAAATGGTACGATTCGCCTGCGACTGGTCACGGGTTTGGCCCTTCTGCCATTTCTGTCAGCAGATACCTAACCTGGCTCGGGGAACTCAGGTTGTACTTAGCTGCAGACGCGGCAAAGCCAACCTTGATGGACCAAGCCGTGGCGGGGAGAACCCTAAAAACATCCTCGTCAGTCCAATCATCACCGATTGCCAATATGAAGTCCCAATCCTCGCTGGAAATCCATCGTAAAGCCGCCCGCCCCTTGTCTATACCAGCATTTTTCACTTCAACGACCTTGCTCCCTTCCAGCACCTGGAGGTTAAGGTTGGCTGTAAGCTTCTGAAGGTCGCTTACTAGCTCTCTTGCCCGAAGAGCACCCAGCGCCGAGTCAG
>CAZHQV010000219.1:0-2889 GCA_964534285.1 uncultured Dehalococcoidales bacterium | reverse complement strand
GCATAGATTTGCTCGAATGGCAAAAGGACTTAGTCCTTGTGGCACTGGAGCATGTCGATGGCATTCCGGTTCACGACGTCGCCGCCATCCTTTCCGTCCCTAGACAGAACGGCAAGTCGTTTCTCGTCAGGCTCATCATCAGCTGGTGGGCGTCGAGGTGGAACCGCCAGAAGATTCTCTATGTGGCGCAGACCAGGCTTGATGCCCGGATGCAGATCATGGACCTTGGTGAGTGGTTGTTGGAACGCCAGTTCCTAATCAAGATCTACCGAGGAGTTCCCGAGCGGCTCTTGTTCCTAGACACCGGCGGTGAGGTAAGTGTGGCTTCCCCCAGTCACACGAGCGTCCACGGCCAGTCGCTGGACCTAGCGGTGGTCGATGAGTCCTGGGCCAGTCTCTCACCTGGCATACTCCAGGGTCTTGTACCAGCAAGGGCCGCTCGGCCCAATTCCATGCTGATGATGCTGACGACAATGGGCACTGAAGATAGTGAGACCTGGAACCTCTTCAGGGACAGGGGTCGGGACGGCGAGGATGGAATCTGCTATGTGGAGTATTCAATGGACCCAGACACCAATGACCTCTATGACGAGGAGCAGTGGTTGCAGTGGATGCCCGCATTGGACAAGACAGTCTCCAGAGCTTCTGTCCGCGCTGGCATGTCTCTCTTGTCTCCGAGCGAGGCAAGACGGGCCTATGGCAACATCACCACAAGTACCGACTTCGAGCTGTTTGATATGGAAGCTTGGCATGCATGCCAGGACCCATACTTGGAGCCACCAGTTGGCGACATCGCGCTCAGCCTGGATGCCAACCCGCACCTACCCAATGGAGCGACGATTGTGGCCACTTGGCAGAGGGCTGATGACGATCGCTGGCACACTTCCGTCGTGGAGTACCAACCTGGGGGGTCTGTACTTTGGCTGGTTGATCGGATGCGAGAGCTCATCCCTAAGTTCAAGCCAGTTGCTGTTACACTTGGACACAGTTCAGCGACTCGAGCCATCGCTGCCGACGTGCAGTCTGTTTGTGCCGAGTATGTCGTCCCCTACCGGAAACTCACTTCTGCCGAGATGAACTCAGCCGGCGTCCTATGGGCTGACAGCCTGAGGGATGGCGACATCACTCACCATCAAGCCGACAGCCTGGATATTGCCATGCAGTTTGCAGTTCCCAAGCAAGCTGAGGATGGGTGGCGCCTGGATAGGAAAGGGATGCGGGTGGATGGGTCACCCCTAGCCGCCGCTATTGCTGGCCTGTTCGTTGCCCAAGAGGAAAAGGCCAAGAGACCTACGGTAGGAATCTTCTAGTCACGCGGTTGTTATTCTGCGCTATGATGGACCCATGAGGTTCCTTGACATGCTGTTGGGGCCTGAGCAAGAACCAGAGAAGCTCTGGGACTACTCGGGGATCAACCCAACCACCCTTCAACCGCTTCTGGTCAACCGCCACATCCTGCTCGCAGATAACGGTGGCGGGCTTTTGGCTTTGCCCACGCTGTTCAGGGGTATCCAGGTTTTGACCCATACAGCCCGAGCACTTCCCTGGCAAGCCATCAGAGGTGGCCATCAGGCTTCACAGGCTCGGTGGGCAGACCCAGAAGAAGTCGACCCCCAGCCCATTATCCTGGTCAAGCCATCGCCCTTCCACACCAGGAATGAGGTGGTGCGGAAGATTGTCTACCACTTGATTCTGAGGGGCAATGCCTATCTCTGGCTGACTGGGCATGATGAGGCTGGCCGACCTACGGTGGCTGTCCCCATCAACCCTGACGAGGTTTCTGTGGTCTACCGCCAGGACAAGTCGGGCTCCAGCTCGATCGTCAAGGTGTACACCTGGCGCCATCAGGTGATGACCGAAGGCTTTGATTTGCTGCACATCCATCTTGAGGAACTCCCGGGGTCGCCAACGGGTTTGGGTCCTCTTGATGCGGCGCGGCGGACGCTGGGGTATGCCTTGGACGCTGACTCCTTCGGAGGTGAGTTCTTCCAGGGGTCAGCGACCCCAGCGGGTGTCTTGAACCATCCAGGAAGGCTGGACAAGACTGAAGCCGACACACTCAGGGCGCAGTGGGAAGAAGCCCATGCCCTGGGTCGCGGAACAGCAGTGCTGTCGGGTGGCATCGAATACAACCCCAGCAGCATCACCCCAGCGCCAACGATTAATTCCATACCTATACCCTGCTGCAGCGACGAAGGTAAGTTAGCTCCCCGGTTGTAAATCGATCCGGCTGCCATCGAAATTGCTGCCAGCAGCAGTACAACCACTCCCGCCGGATCGAGATAACCCGAATTCAAGTCCGTAAGCGCTGGTCCGATCAGTATTAATATGCCGGAAAATCCAATCAGGACACCGACAATATTAAATGCATTCAATTTTCTTGATTTCGAAAAAATCATGTCAATAATCAACATCCACAACGGGACCGTGGCGATAACCAGAGATGCCACCCCGGACGCCACTCGATGTTCAGCCCAGGTGAGGCCGCCGTTCCCTACTGCAAGGAGCAGTATCCCGACAACCGCTGCCTCTCGCCATTCTTTTCCAGTCGGCGGGGGAGCGCCTTTGATGCGGCTGAAACCATAAAATAGTGCTCCTGCAATTAAGAATCTGGTGCCGGTCATAAAAAAGGGCGGCATGGTCTCTATCGCGAATCGAATACCCAGGTAGGTTATCCCCCAGACGATATAAACAGTGATTAGTCCGGCCCAAATCCTGGTTTTCATGCAGAGAATCTTGCCATTTCCCAACCCAACATAGCTTGTTTACGCGTTCGTCCCCACCGGTACTCTCCAAATTCACCCATCTTTCGAATCACTCGGTGGCAAGGGATTAATACCGGGACCGGATTACGAGCCAGCGCGCTTCCAACCGCACGGTATGCTCCAG
>CAZHQV010000218.1:0-2900 GCA_964534285.1 uncultured Dehalococcoidales bacterium | reverse complement strand
TTGTAGATGCCTATGGATATGTGGGTCACTTTACCACCGAGATAATGAGATATCGCGGCAGGGTTATAGAGAAGATAGACCATGGTGTGACCATCATTGCTACCGGGGCTGAAGAGTGCAAACCGCAGGAGTACCTCTATGGAAGAGACACAAGGGTGCTCACTCAACTTGAGCTGGAAGAGGAGATAGCGAAAAGGAATCCAGATGTTGTCAACTGCGATAACTTAGTGATGATCCAGTGCGTGGGTTCCCGTAACTATGACCGACCTTATTGCAGCAAGGTCTGCTGCAACCAGGCAATCAAGAATGCCCTGAAGCTTAAGGAGACAAAGCCCGATATGAATATTTACGTCCTCTATCGGGACATGAGAACATACGGGTTCTACGAGGAATACTATGAGAAGGCAAGGCAAACGGGGGTTGTTTTCCTGCTCTATGAACCAGAAGATAAACCCGAAGTGAGCCAGATAAGGAGGGATGGGCGATATCTGTTGAGAGTCAAAGGTAAGGACCCGGTGCTCGGAGAAGAAGTCGCTATTGACGCCGATATTCTAGCCCTGGCCGTGCCCATCGTTGCCCCGGAAGATGCAAGAGAGCTTGCAATGCTTTACAAAGTGCCTTTAAACGCCGACGGGTTCTTCCTAGAGGCACATGTGAAACTTCGTCCGGTTGACTTCGCCACCGAGGGAGTCTTTGTCTGCGGCCTTGCTCATGCGCCCAAGCCAATCGAGGAAAGCATCGCCCAAGCTAAAGCGGCTGCCTCCCGAGCAACGACTATACTAGCCAAAGATACCATCACCGCTGAGGGCATCGTTGCCTTCGTGGACGAAAGCATCTGCGCTGGTTGCGGCATCTGTGAAGCTCTCTGTCCCTATGGAGCTATCACTGTCGATGAGAAGGAGAAAGTAGCTAAAGTCAACGAAGCTCTGTGCAAGGGTTGCGGGACTTGCTGTGGTGCTTGCCCTTCGGGAGCTGTCCAGCAGAGGGGCTTCACAGCGGACCAGATTATATCTATGGTGACTGCTGCATTCGGGGTTTAGAATAGTGCTCCTCCGGCGGTGACCCTGCAGGAGTGAGCAGATTGGAATATCAGCCTTAATCCATAGCTACAGGGTTCACGTTTCTTACGCCCTTCGCTGTCTATAATCGTCGATTGCGAAACCCAAAGTTCTCCTGGCTAAACAAGCGCAATGGATTTTTGGCTCAGGTATCGCTCCCAGGTGATTCACTATGTCGGATTCATCCATTCTCTCTGCTTCCTCTAACGTTTTCCCCTTTATCATCTCGGTGAGAGCAGAGCCAGAAGCGAAAGCACCGGCGCACCCTATTGCTTGAAACTTAGCGTCTTTTATCACCCCGGACTCGATCTTCACATAGATTGCCATTGTGTCCCCACATGGGCCGGTATACGTGAAGCGGGTACTATGATTCTCTATTTCCCCGACATTAACCTTGTTCACATAGTACTCTATTGCTTTGTCCGAATACCCTGACTGCTTTAACAGGTCTATCACTTCGCTCATCTCAACTCGCCAAACCCCCAGGAAGACTCCTGCTCAGCCTCTGGATTTCATTCCCTTGGGAATCACGAATGGTTACCTCCAAAGGCATCTGCCCAGGCAGCGTGTGCGTGCCACAGGCCATGCAAGGGTCGTAGGCTCTAAACGCCATTTCAATCATGTTGAGAAGACCGTCAGAGACTTCGCCCTTGTGTATAAGCGACCTTGCCGCTTTGTCAACTGACATAACAATGGGAGCCATGTTATTTGTGGTGGCCACAATCAAGTTGACCTTGGTAATAATCCCTCTCTCATCGGTTTGATAGTGATGGAAAAGGGTCCCTCTCGGTGCCTCTACCACCCCGATGCCCTCTTTGGGAATCTCAGTAGGCAGATTCACAGTATCAGGGGAGGTAAGTTCCGGATCATGGGCAAGTTCCAGTACCCTTTCTGAGGCGTAAAGCGCCTCAACAAGTCGAGCCCAACTGAAAGCCAAGGTATTGTGGGCTGGTTTTCCTCCTAACGTTTCGAACATTCTCTCATAGGCTTCTTGAGCCAGCGGCGTCGCCATTCCATCAGCTGCATTCAGCCGGGCTAATGGCGCGACCCGGTAAACGCCACTCTCCTCCCCGTCAACAAACCCCTTCCAGCCAACATTTTTGAGATAGCAGAACTTCATGTAACTCCAGGGCTCAACACGCTCCCTAACGTGCTCCAGATATTCTTGAGGCCTGAACTTGGCAAACTCCTTACCATTGGGGTCAACCACTCTAATCATGCCATCATAGAAGTTCACCTTGTTATTCTCATCCACCAGCCCCATATAATAGGTTCTATGCTTATAGATATCCCCGGTGATAAGGTCAACATAATCTTTGTTCTTCAGCACTATATCACCGAAAGCCGCGAGGGCAAATTGGCAGAAATCCACCGCATACTCCCCCGTCTCTATAAGGGTCTCCCTTTCTTCCTCGCTGATCGCTTTTGACACTCCTCCAGGTAGCCCACAGCTAGGCATGACTGGCTTGCCCCCGATTATTCTCAGAACATTCCTCAGCCTTTTCCTAGCTTCTATCACCTTCCCGCCGGCTTCCAGCCCGACTTTGCCAATAACTCCAAGGATATTTCTTTCCGCGGCGGGTGCCGTTGGGCCAACAATGAAGTCAGGGCCGGCGAGGTAGAAGAAATGTAGTAGATGGTCCTCCGCCTGAAAAGCATTGTACATCAGCCTTCTTATTTTCTTTGCTGTCGAGGTCGGCTCGACCTTCCAAAGGTCGTCAAGCGTTTTGGTCGACGCCATGTGGTGAGCCGTAGGACACACTCCACAAATCATGGTGGTTATTCTGGGCATCTCCTCTGCCGGTCTTCCCTCACAGAACTTCTCAAATCCTCGAAGCTCGG
>CAZHQV010000217.1:0-2912 GCA_964534285.1 uncultured Dehalococcoidales bacterium | reverse complement strand
TTATTTCAGACTCCTCTCGGTTTGATTGACGGGCTAGCCGAGATAGGGAGACAACTTGTACGTCATCAGGTATGTCCCTGGGGCCGACGCAAATAAGAACCGTACCCAAAGGACGCCGTTCGCCGCCAAGGCCTCTGAGTAGATAGTCTCTGAAAGGCTAGGGCATGCAAATATACGCATAACGCTCGATACCTATAGCCATGTAGTGCTCGGACTCCAGGAAGCAGCGGCTTTACGCTTTGATACGCTGCTTGAACTAGAAACAACTCAAACGGAAGATGTTAGCAAAATGTTAGCAAAAGAGGATGATTCAAATAACACGCCTGGAGGGATTCGAACCCACGACCCCTGGTTCCGAAGACCAGTGCTCTTGTCCGCTGAGCTACAGGCGCAAGGGTGAACGGTGGGATTTGAACCCACGATCTCCAGGGCCACAACCTGGCGCCTTAACCACTGGGCTACGCTCACCACAGACATAGATATTATACTTGTGGTGGTCGGCACTTTCAATTCTTGCGTGATTCCATAATGGCTCTTTCGGCGATTTGGCTAGCGATAAGCTAATTGCGTAACTGAGATGACTCACCTGCAAAAGAACCCCTGCAGGCGGCTTGGCTTCGGAACCCGGCGCACCGTTGCCCCAGCCACGACCCAGCTCCACCATTGGGGGTCATTGCTTCCTTACGTGACCATGAAAGGCAGTCTTCAGTTTTGTACCCTCAAGCAATTGCCATCGCA
Organism: uncultured Dehalococcoidales bacterium; assembly: GCA_964534285.1. Lineage (GTDB taxonomy): Bacteria > Chloroflexota > Dehalococcoidia > GIF9 > AB-539-J10 > JADFUX01. The sequence goes on along the minus strand of CAZHQV010000217.1, from coordinate 2,174 downwards.
GCTTGGCCGCTCAGTAGTGATTGCATTTTGGCTTTTTCCTGGTATACACTTGAGTGTATCTGAGAGATCGGTAGCACAGCGCTGACAGCCTATTATCATAGTGGAATCAATCATGGCTCAAGTCCTCGAGGATATCTAAGTTCGTTTGACCGTTTCGAGCGATAGTTCTACAATATTGTTGACTGGCTCAGTCGGCAATGGGCAGGTGATAGTGATTAAGCCCTGTACCAAGCAAGGGAGGGTCTATGTTTGGAACCGATAAGACTTGCCAAGAGAAGTTGGAACATGCGCGACAGCGGACGATGAAGCGTACTATTTTCCTTTGCGGGATGCTGGCTACAATCTTGGTGGCAGCCGTGACTTTCACTTCTTGTGTTCGCATTAATACACCCACTTCTACAAACTCTACATATGAATATGAAGATGTGACTGTTGATGAGGCGCAGCAGCTCATGGGTGAAACCGGCAATCTAGTCGTACTGGACGTAAGGACTCAATCAGAGTTTGACTCTGGGTCTATTTCTAATGCTATTCTGATTCCTGTCGGCGAGCTAGCCGATAGGCTGGGAGAGCTTGATGAGCCTAAGACGATCCTAGTGTATTCCCAAAGTGGGGTTCGTAGTGCCGATGCGAGCGAAATATTGATAGAGAGTGGGTTTTTCCAGGTATTCAATCTTGAAGGCGGCATAAGCGCTTGGCAGGAAGCGGGGGCAGAAATCAATTATCCTCCGATTATAGAGAGCTTAACTAGTGATGAAGCTAAGGCCCCGCCATTGACTGCTTGTCACATTGAGTGTATCGCTTCAGACACTAATGGCGATGAGTTAAGCTATGAGTGGTCAAACGAGGGAGGCGATATCTCAGGGACTGGCTCTACGGTTGTCTGGACTGCCCCTGAGGTATTGGGCACTCACAACATCACAGTCGTAGTCACCGATGGCCGAGGTGGTGAAAGCAGCAGCTCGCTGTCTGTCAATGTGGGAGTCAATCACCCTCCGGTCATTGAGGAGTTAATCATTACTCCCGAACGCGAAAGAGACTTTAACCGTATGAAGATGAGAATCTACAAAGGCAAAAGTTGCGATATTGAGTGCATTGTCTCGGATCCAGATGGGGATGAGCTGAGCTATCAATGGTCGGCTGACCCGGCTAGTTGGTCGAGTGCTGTAGGCAGTATTTCTGGTGAGGGGTCCGTAGTTACCTGGACGGCACCTGAGCGAGGCAAGGTTGTTGTTTCTGTGCTAGTGTCTGATGGCGAGGGTGGTACAGATACTGAGGACATAGTCTTTGATGTGGAGATTTGCAGGTGTCGGCTTTAGGCCAGAATATGGTTGACTCGTGGCAATTCTAGCCCAGAGGCACAATTCTTACCTTCCCCCAAACCCCCATTCTGTCGTCCTTGATAATGATTATGCCGTGCAGTTGTTCTATGCTTTGAGCTTTCCTAATGGCTTCAGGAATATCACGGACATCTCTAACCACATTGCCTATGGCGGTAGCTGCAGCATCGGCCAAGGAAGTTGAAGAGGAAAGGGCGATGACGGCGTCGGCGCTGCCCAGACTCAGTGAATGCCCTACAGTCGCCGAAGAGGTGCATATACCTAGAGGCGTTTCGTCGGGTTTGATTTCCAGGCCAATCTTTGCTGTGAAGGGAGACTGACCAGCATGGATGCCCAGGAGCCTTTTCTTGGACGTTTTCAGAAAAACATCGCCGCCATTTTCGACGATTACTTCTGGTGAGAGGCGAAGCAAGTCTCTGCCCACAGCCTCAGCTATGGCACCCGCCACTGCAGCCATAGGACCGACTTCAGCTATCTGGGATGCCTTGGCCATTTCTTTGATGATGAGCGGGGCAGCTGCTTCAGCCTGGTAGGGCCCCAACGTGGTTAGAAAGAGGGGATGGTGGCTAATGTACTCTTCCAGAGAATCACGGCATTTCAGCACAGATTTGACAGCTTTGTCCTTAAGGTTGTGACGAGCTCGAATGTACAGGTCGGTCTGCTTTACAGCTACGGTGAACGAGACTAGATCGCCGTCTTTGATCCAATAGCGATAGGTGCGCGGCTGGTACATTTTGTGAGGTAGTCTTTTTGCCTTGCCTGGCTAAATCTCCAGATGGCTTCTGGCATTCAGAAATACAATCTCATAGCTCGCGGCGGGCAAGCTTTAACACA
>CAZHQV010000216.1:0-2931 GCA_964534285.1 uncultured Dehalococcoidales bacterium | reverse complement strand
TCAATCTCGCCTTGAACAATAGCTTTGGGCATTCTGAATTCGGGGATTCCATACATCAGCACGCCACCAGGTACATGAAGTGCCTCAAGAATGGTGACTTCGTACCCTAGCTTGGCCATGTCGGCAGCGCAGGTCAAACCTGCCGGTCCTGACCCGATTACAGCTACCCTCTTCCCGTTGAATGTGGGCTTCTCCTTTTGCCTTTCGGTAATTTCAGGGTGAGCTCGCTCCCAATCAGCTACATAGCGTTCCAAGCGACCAATGGCTACGGGGGCACCTTTTTTGGCCAAATTACAGGTCATCTCGCATTGCGTTTCCTGAGGGCAGACCCTTCCACAGATACCGGGGAGGCTGTTCTTGCTCTTGAGTATCCTTACTGCCTCGGGCATGTCCCCTTCACGTATGGCAACTATGAATTCAGGGATGTCCACATTGACGGGACAGCCCTCCTTACAGCCAGGCTTTTTGCATTCAATGCAGCGAGTTGCCTCTTCAAGAGCTTGCTCTTCAGCATATCCCAGGGCTACTTCGTTGAAATTCCTTCTTCTTACCGAAGGCTCCTGCTTCGGTATTTGTACCCGATTCAGATTTATCTTTTTCTTTTCAGCCATTCTCTATCTCCTATGATTTCGTCATTCTATGCCACTCCTGAGGGCCCGCAGGACTCAATTACTTGGCCTCCCAGAGCTTCAGTGATTCCTGTTCTTCTTCGAGGTAAGTGCGCTGGCGGTTCATGAGCAAATCCCAATCAACCTCATGGCCATCGAAATCTGGCCCATCAACGCAGGCAAACCTGGTTTCGCCACCTACTTCTACGCGGCAGCAGCCACACATTCCCGTGCCATCGACCATTATGGGGTTAAGGCTAACGATGGTCTTGACACCGAAAGGCTTGCTAGTGAGGGAGGAGAACTTCATCATCACTGTAGGGCCGATGGCAATGACCCTGTCAATCTTGCTCTCCTGCAGAAGCTCCTTCAGTGGTTCAGTCACCAGGCCTTTACGTTTGTATGAGCCATCGTCGGTAGTCACAATAAGCTCGTCGCTCATGCTCTGTAGCCGCTCTTCCCAGAAAACGAGGTCTTTGCTGCGAAACCCCATGATCGAGATGACTTTGTTGCCGGCCTGTTTCATCTCCCGAGCAATGGGCACTATGGTGGCGATGGCAAACCCTCCTGCAACGCAAACCACAGTGCCAAAGTCTTCGATCTCAGTGGGGCGACCTAGCGGGCCAACGAAGTTGAGAATGCTATCGCCGGCACTAAGGGAGGCCAACTTCTTGGTAGTAGTGCCCACCTCCATGAAGACGATGGTCACGCTTCCCTCTTCCCGGTTCCAATCGGCGATAGTCAGCGGGATGCGCTCACCTTTTTCATCGTCTCTGACAATGACGAATTGCCCCGCCTGAGCCTTCTTGGCTACTGCCGGCGCTTCAACCCTGAACAGATGAATCGTTGGAGTCAGATCTTCCTTCTCTAGGATCCTGTACATACAACCTCCGTGAAGTCAATTTAGTAACAATCGCATAATTATACCATTGCAGATTGAATCCGCAAGGTTCATGTTGTTACACTAGCTCAAGAAGTGCCTGAGTTACCCGAAGTTGAGACGATTAGGGATGAGCTCTTGCCCTGGGTGGCAGGGCAGAGCTTCACTGAGGCTACTGTTATTGATGCCAAATTGCTGTGTGACAGACATGTGGAGGGATTTCGGCATGAGTTGACGAGGCAAATGATAACGGGCCTCGAGCGCCGGGGAAAATATCTGGTCTTTCACCTATCAAGTGGCAAGTCACTGATTATGCACTTTAGGATGACCGGCCGGCTGCTAATGAATCCCAAAGAGATTGACAGCCATGCCAGGGCAACGTTTCGCCTTTCTAATGGTATTCGGCTTGTCTTCAGCGACTTGCGCCGATTGGGGGCGATATGGTTGGTGGAAGACGCTGAGGCCATCGTGGGCAAACTGGGGCCTGAGCCACTAGGGGAGAGCTTCACGCCGCATCTTCTGGCGCAAAGACTAGGCCTGCATCATGTCCCCATAAAAGCAGCTCTGATTGACCAGAGTGTTATCGCTGGAATTGGGAACATGTACGCTGATGAAGCCCTCTTTGGCGCTGGAATCCATCCTTTGAGAAAAGCAGACGGTCTGTCCGTTGGAGAAACCCATAAGCTATGGTACTCCATTCGACAAGTCCTCTCGTCAGCTATCGCCGGCGGAGGTGCCAGCGTTGATACCTATGTCCGCCCGGAGGGAGAACTGGGCAGAGCTCAGCTAGATTTTGGGGTTGCCCATAGAGAGGGACAATCTTGTCCCCGTTGTAGCACTCCCATCCAGCGGATTGCGGTGCGAAACCGAGGCAGCTACTTTTGCCCTAATTGCCAGCTCCTATGATGGCGTCGTCAATCAGCTTCCACAGCATTACCCTACTTTCCACGATTGCTTCGCCATGTTTCAGACGACAGCCAATCTGGGCCGACTCAGAGCTGTCCCAAATGCGCCGGCTCGCTAGGCTTTACCCTTGGCCTTGCCTTTTCCTTTCTTTTCCTGTTTCTTCGGCTTCTTCACTTTCTTCTCGTTCATAGTGACATCCTCCAGATCAGGTGCCTGGGTTTCATTACTTGCCTGGCGTTCTTGAGGTTCCTGGCTGTTCAACCGCAACTTGTCTCGAATCTCCGGTTCTCGACGCCTTAGATTATCCAGTTCCCTTGAGACTTCCGCAGCCTCAGCCATTTGCTCCTTTTTTGTGATGAAGCTTATTCGCGTCTTACCCTTTGTTGACACGTCTGTAGGAGGCCTTCGCAAGCTCCTCAGTCTCTTCTCAGCCCTGTCTATCTTGACCAGCACATCTGCAAGTTCCTGCTCAAGCTCTTCTTTTGTCTGCACGGTCTCCTCCCCCAGTTATGCTTGTCGAATTGTCTTAGCCAAGTC
>CAZHQV010000215.1:0-2977 GCA_964534285.1 uncultured Dehalococcoidales bacterium | reverse complement strand
ATTTGAGACTATTATAGTCCGTTGTGCCCCTTTTGCCCGTATAGTGCCCCTTTCCTATTGTTGCCCAAAAGGACAACAATTCCTGGCCAAGAAAACCCCGGGGTATAGGAAAAGATACCAGACCATATATGGTTTTTTCTGTTTTCAGTCCCTATGGGGTTTTCAACCGTTGTTGAAAGACTGAAAATGTTGCTTTGAGTCAACTTTAATCGGCTATATGTTGCTTCAAAACCACATTTTATGCACTTAAGTGGTCTATTATTGCCACTTAGACCCTATTTTGGTTCACTTTAGTCCATTCCCTGTGGACATACCTGTAACCCACCACGGATGTACCCCGGAAGTCACCACGGATGTCTTTTTCTTACTGTAGAACTATGAAACCCCCTAAAAGGGGGTTTCTAAGTCAAAGTACTGGTAGTACTAGGCGCGTACGCGTATAGGGGAGTTAGGTAGTGTTAGGGATTCGCTAACAAACTCTCAATCTCGACAAAATGTCGTGATAAATGTCGCGATTCCAATAAAAATGGTTGTTTTTCCACTTTTCAACCACTATGGTTGTTTTTGACAGCGAGACTGTTAATTTAAGGCAGGTAAACTACAGTGTTTCCTTTACTATAAGGGTGACTATAGCGAATACTATTGGTGCGTGTAATTTCAGGAGTTGGTGATTCCACCAACAGGACGGAGGAGAGAATGTATGGAGTGGCTCCAAGACCTATTAGATAAAGTAGTGGCCAACTATAACCAACACAAGACCTGCATCCTTGTCGCCGCCGGCCTTTTCATGCTGGCCGTGATCCTATTGATCTTCTAATGAAAGGATTTAAGTGGTATTTGATATAGATGACATGGAGCTTCTAGAGCGGTTACGCAAGAAGCTCGACCTGGTCGAAGCTTTCTGGTGGTTTGCTGAGAACTCTGTGGATGGGCTTTGCTGTTCCAATACGGTGAACTCCCAAAAGAAGTTCGAGGCGCGTGACGCCGAGGAGGTCTTTGACCTAATAGCTATCTTACACGGAAGAAAGGGAGCAAATGGCAGAGAAAGTGGAGGTAGAGGAACAGAAAACCCATAAGCACTCCAGAAACACTAAGGCTGGAATTAGTCGGAAGACCGAGCTAGTCTCTTTAGGCGGAATTAGCATAACGGACGAAGGGGATTTGATAGAAACCAAGATGTTTCAGTTCCTTAAGCTCGATCCGGATGACTACGCCGATATAATGTTCACCAAGAAAGACGCTCAACACGTCCATAGGCGCCTCTTAGGTGTTCGATGGGGTGGAGCCGCTGCCAAGACTCCTCTTATGTGTGGCGGGGAAGAATTGTGCCCATTCTCTGAGGATTGTCCCTTTGTAGAGCTTCAAAGGACCACAGGAGAGGTAAAAGTCCCTGTCGGCCGTAAATGCCCGATCGAAAAAGAGCTCATTGCCTTTTGGGTCGCCCGCTACATGCAAACCTTCGATATAGATCCCGAAAACCAAGCAGAAATCAGTCTCGTCGTAGAATTAGCAGAACTCGACATCTTCGATTATCGCTGTAGCCTTATATTGTCTCGAGGTGAGAACGCCGAGATGACACAGGAAATAGTGGTTGGTGTTGATACGCAAGGCAGAGCTATAACCAACGAAGAAATTCACAAAGCGTTTGAAATTAAAGAACGGGTAAAGAAACGTAAACACACGATATTAGAATCATTAGTAGGTACAAGAAAGGAGCAGTATAAGAGAGATGCTGCCTTAAAGAAAAGAAGTGAAGACGATCCGAGTACTCAAGCTGCGAAACTGCGGGCAGCCATTGAGGAGGCCAGAGATGCCCTGGCCGACGTCGCAACACCTGTCGGCCCCGTACATGACGCCGAATTTGAGGAGGTATCTGAATAATGTTCGCAAGAATGACTCGAGCATTTAATCCTATTAAGGGCCTTGCCCAGAGAGGTGCGGCCTGGGCTGGTCAGACTGCTAGAACTGCCTACGGTAAAAGTCCTGCGTGGATGCAGAAGATGGGAGGTGGTTACGCTCAAGATGCCGCTAGGGTCTGGGCAGGTAAGTACGGAACCGGTGGTCTGAAGCGTGCAGGGCGTGCCATATCTTGGCCATACCGCGGTAGCTTTGAAAGGGGAGCACTATTTACTGGCGGAGTTGCTGGTGCTGCTGGAGGCTATGCCGGTGGACGATGGCTCTATGATAAATTGGGTGAAGGCGGTAGAGGTGCTGCCAAGGAAACCTACCGAAATACAAGTCCTAAAGGCCGGAAGGTCATGCAATACGTTGATAGAAACTTCTAACCTGGAGGAAGTCTAATGTCAAAGAAGAAGAAAAAAAAGAAGCGAGATGGACCTTTTGATCCTAAGGCTCCAATATTACACTTGAAGCCAAGACACCTGAAAACAAAGGATTCAGGTAAACGTCGACCCCACCAGAGCCGACGATGAAACCGATCTGTAGTGGCCCAAACTTCCCTTTATAGACCTACCAATGCCCGTCCGAGGCGTCAATAATGGCTGAACTTCCTCTTTTTTGGCAGCGAGTACTTGAAAACTCGATCCTGATGGATATCGAGACTGCTGGTCTTGATCCTACCAGGCATACTCCTATCTCTGCTGCCAGAAAGAAGTATGGGGCGGTCGGTCCCGCAGAACAGACTTGGTTTCGCTTTGAAACCGCCAAAATGGTGCCAGAGGCTCCCTATAGGGAGTACGAGAAGCTCAGGACAGCTATTCCTGAGATGGAGCCTTTCGCCGCAGAGATGTGGGAGAAGACGTGGGCCGCACAAAGGTCCCGTTTCCTCCAAGAAGGTGGTAAATTAACAAGACCGCGTGAATTCTTCACTCGAATGTTCCATGAGGCCGGAGCAGATGGTGGTTTCCTCTGGGCACATAACGTACACTTTGATATTACACGATTTGCGAGTGAACACGCAGCCCCGGGAGCGTTAGGTGAGCTGTACGCTGGTATGCCTGTGCCACCCTTCCATGAC
>CAZHQV010000214.1:0-3005 GCA_964534285.1 uncultured Dehalococcoidales bacterium | reverse complement strand
TTGGCTACCCTATTGACCCAAGACTATAGGCGTTTGGGTTCCAAATGGCAAGGGGCGTCATCGGTTAGCATGTAGGAAGACCAACGTGAAACCATATCGTTTGTAGCTTCAACGGCAAGAATACCGAGTATACGACGGAGCTTGTCCTGGGCGTTGTCAGGTTCTCGGCGGTGCCTTCACTTCGCTCAGGGTTTCGACTCAGAATGACAGAAGGCGAAGGACTTGTGATGACATTACTTCAGGTGGGAGACAAGCCCCAATTCTCAGGCTGCTATGAGATAAATCACCACCACGATGGCTTCTATCGCCAGGAGAGGGGGCACGGTATACCTGTACACCTTTCCCAAGTTAGCCTTAAAGTACTCGGCTGAAAGCACAAAACAGAGATGAACCGGGGACAGAAGAAGCCCCACCTCTCCGCTTGTGTAGGCTAGCAATAGAGCATAGCTATTGAGTTCCGAGCCTGAGACCAAAAAAGGAAGCAACAGCGGAAAGCTAATGCCAACAAATGCCGTGGCAATTCCGGTGGCAAAACCCATCAGTAGGGGCAGTGCCGCAAGGATGGCTATAGCCGGCAGCCCTATACCTTGCATATCTGAAATAAGCGCGTAGGCGGTACCAGAACCTTCTATTGTTGCCTTATACAGCATTACGGCATAGAGCAAGAGCAGCATCCTGGGGTCCAGCCCGTATTTGAGCGCTTTTTTCAGTTCCGGCCGTTTCACCTTTTGTTGCACAGCGCAAAGGACCAATACAAGTGGAAAGGCTATCACCGCATCCACCCCCAGCAAGACCAGCAAGACAAGTAAAAGGACCGGCCAGGAGGCCTTGAGAAGATTGTACGCTATGCTCCCCGTGCTTCTGTCTTTTGTCTCCGGGAGCTTCTTCAGCTTTAGGATCCTGTAACTGGAGATAGCTCCAAACACAATGGCTAGAGCCGTCATGGGCAAAAGCGTCGTAACCACGGAGGAAAGTGGCACAGAGAGTATTACGCTTGCTGTTATGATGGCTGGATATACCGGCAAAGAATATTCCCATATGTGTCTGAACCAGTAGTTAATGAATGTGGCCTGCTCGGGGGTCAGTCCTATTCTCCTAACTAGATCCCGCAAAGCGGTAGCCGAAACTAAGGCTCCAGCGGGCATAGGAACCAGCCCTATTACGGCAGGGGTCAGGTACATAGCAAGTCTCGGGCCTATTCTTTCCAGCGTGGCTGCTAGCTTTGCCAGCAAGCCTTTCACCTCCATCAGGCGGCTTAAGGTCAGGGCGCTTGCAATTATTGCCAGCAATCCAAGGGTCTGATAATCCAACAACGTGTCAAGCATAAGCTCCGGCATTGAGTGCAGTGGCATAACCGTCAGGGAAATGATGAGGCTTCCTGCAAAGATGGCCAAGCCCACGTGGACCTTTAGCCGCAGGAGAATCAGAATTGCGGCGATGGAGGCCAGCAAGGCTAGTGAAGGGCTTAGCATTTCAGTACAACTCTCTTGAATTCAAATGGCGCATAACAGCACCCGAACAAGCCAGCCCTGTTTGAGACCAAACTTCGTCACAACACGTACCTTACTGCGAACCAGAAACAACAACTGACTAGCATCTGGACTGGGGTGCTCAAAGCGGTGACTCAGATTTGGCGAGCTTGTTGACGGCAGATTATAGACTCTTGGATTCCTAATGGCAAAGGGGTGCAAGCCAGGACGGGCATTTGCCCACCATTTCGAGATAGCAGCAAGAAACCGACCAGCCGAGAAGAGGCGTCCCGCGAAATACCTGTCTCGAGGCTGCAGATCATTAAGCCCATGCTATCATCCATCGTGAGAATCATCCCAAAGAGGTGGAAATGTCATCCGTACTTATGTCTTGGGGCCGGCAATCAAAGTCATTGGTTCTCGCTGCAATGCCAAGATTAGTGCGATACGGCCTCTCTTGTGGCGCAGGCTACAAATTGGTATTCTGTCTAGACTGCCGAACAATCATCTCTCAAAGCCTAAGGGACGTGGATTTTGAATGCCCAGGAGGATAAGACAAGAATCCTGTTTGTCTGCGGTGGTAACACCTGCCGATCTCCTCTGGCGAAAGTGATTCTGGAGCAAAAACTCAAGGCAAGAGGACAGCTTGACAGATTCCAGGTCGACTCCGCCGCCTACGATGACCGCAGTCATCAGTGGGCCAGCACTAATGCTCGACGAGCTGTCACGAAGTTATTTGGAGATGACCGTCTTGCTTCCCATAACGCTAAGAAGCTGACGCCTGACCTCGTAGAGCAGGCCGACCTCATACTGGTCATGGAAGCCAGAATGAAGACGGGCCTTCCGCCGGAGAAGACCTACACTCTTAAGGAGTACGCTGGCAGATCAGGGGATGTAGCAGACCCATTTGGTGATAGCCTTGAGGGTTACCTGGACTGTGCTCGCGAAATCTCCAGTGCCTTGGAAGACATACTCCCCAAGCTGGGCTGAACTGTTGTGTCTAGGACTCAAAGAACTCCGAACAGCTCTGCGCAGCGAAGGCAAACCTTGGAATGACTCTTCATATAGAGGCTGACACGCCTATTCTACGTAACCTTGGGCGCCACAATGAACCGCGGGAACGACCCTAGCAGGTGACGGAGATGCCAGCAAATAGCATGGCAGGAAGGAATTGCGATTAGCGAACTCTGCACCAAGCAGACTCTTTGAAGGCTTGTATCGTGGCATGATTGACGAAGCTTTCGTTCTCTATCGTCCAACCCCTCGATTTCCACTAAGTCTTCTACCTTCCTCAAGTGAGGGCGTCCGGTGTCGAGGGGGACATCACGATAGATTGCTTCTTTGAGGTGCCCTGGTGACCGAGTTACAGCCCTTCTCACTCAAATAGATGATGCTCGCCCTGGATGAATTCGTACATCACCCCGTTGAAGCCTGCCGGATGTGTAAACGCCTCCAGAAAGGGCTCTATGCCTGGGTCTTTGGGCGTCTCGTCAATCATCCTGATTTCGCTTTTCATCAGCCAGGCTATGGTAGCCT
>CAZHQV010000213.1:0-3009 GCA_964534285.1 uncultured Dehalococcoidales bacterium | reverse complement strand
AGTTCTCCACCAACTCTTTCACCACCGAAGCCGGCCTCTCGATTACCTCTCCGGCAGCGATCTTGGAGACCACCTCTGACTGCAGAATTTGGATAGGCATTTAGGCAGCCTCGCCTTCAATCAAATTCTCAACCTTCGTTTTGGCTTCTTCCAAAAGCTGCCTTGCCTTCTGCCGGGCTTCCCAAGATTGAGTGACTAGCTCAGCAATCCTTTCCTGATATGGCTTGTCGAGTAAAGGGATGAGCAACCTCTGAATACCGGCTTGAGTGATGCTATAGTTCGAGAAGCCATGAACATATTTTTCAACTTGCATTCGGGCGGGGGTAGTGTTAAGAAACACAGCCAAGAAATCCGGAAGAATCACCGAGTTGGGGAGAAGACGAAGACGCATAATCTCCGAGCTGATGACGGAGACTTCTTCCCCTTCTCTAACTTTTGAGGCGACTCCATAAGTTCCTTTGCGAGTGAAAAGGACATCGCCTGGCGACAAGGCTATATCCTTCTTGATAAAGCGGGGCAAGATCCGCTCAGCACTGAAAAGGTCGAGCCAGCCTGCTCTGACATCACCAACGCGTAGATAAGGAACGCCCACACTTGAAAACTCCCTATAATCATAGCCATTCGTAATAGGATAGATAAGGCTACCTAACGGCTTTGCACCATTCCTGTACTCTGCTAGATGCTTTTCCAAGTGCTCATACTTGGGCTGGAAGTGCTCGGCGTCAAGGCGGTCGGCCTCTTTAGTCTTCCTGAAGGGCACAGTGTAATAGAGCTGGTGGCTCAAGTCCAGGTCTTTGAAGCCAAGCTCATCCAGCAGGAGCTGCTCAGCTTGGAGATAGAGGGAATCTGACTTCTGATCTAGAACTAACCTACTACGAACTAGTTCCTCTATCGAGCGTTCTTGTTCATTCCCGAACCTAGGAATCGGAATGGTCTTCAAGTAGTCGGGCGCAATCTCTGGCTGAGATGAACCATATACCCCACGCTTGATAAGCATTTGACCAATTTGCGTGTTTAGGTACACTGAGAGAAGCGGTCCCGATACTTCCTTGGGGCGGATCACTAGACAATGAGCAGATGCGTATACTGGTGATGGAACACCAAGGTAGCATGCCGCATCTCCATAATTTCCTCCTGTGCGGGTCAATACCACATCCCCATGCTCAAGCCTGTTCTGCGGAATTTCGGCGGCAGTCTCTGGCGAGATATACGCTATGGTTGAGAAATCCAAATAGCCTCGTTTTATGTTTTGAGCTAGGAGGAAGATTATTCTGCTATCATCGTCGGCATAAATGCGCTTAATCTCTTTTGGGTGAAGTATCTTTTTCTGATGCTCCCGTAAAGGTCGGTAATTCTTGACTAGATCGTAGGCCTGCAGATACTTCGGCTGGTAATATTCAGCATCCAGCCGATGGTAACCCTCTAGTTCTGATTTCTTGACGATAGACCAGACCGCCATACTTGCCTCAGATGCCTAAGATCGGTCGAATTAGTTCAGCCACCTTTTGGAACATACCAACCACACCACCGATAGTTGCCAACTTGCTAAGACTCTCCCATGCAGCCTTGATTATCTCTCTTTTTGGCTCAGGCTTCGCAAGCTGAGTCTTGATTGTGTCAATATCCGCTTGATAAATAAGTTTCTCTTGGTCAGAGATTTGTCCGTTCGACCGGACTTGTTCTCCTAGACTGTCCAGTGCCTCATATAAGCCAGAGAATCTTGTCTGGACTATGTTGTGTTGTCCAACAACAGTTATTCCGTGAATGTTCGTAATGTTGATCCCTCGGTATCGGTCGGAACTTTCAAAGCTCGACTGGCCTTCAAAGTGCTCAACGCCTGTATCTGTTATACGATATCGAACCTTTTCAACTGTCTTTGGCCCCCACTTCAAAGTTATTTGTCGTGTTTCTTTTTCTTCGGTAACCCAGTCCCGGTCTATAAGGAAGGTGAGAGCCTGCATAATGTCATTCTCTTTGTAACCCTTTGGCTTAAGCCCTTTCTTAATTTCGCCGACTGACGCAGTTTGGCTTTTCCGGCTCCTGGCCTTGGTGAATTTGCGATACAGGTATTCTAAGAGGTCATTTCTTGCGTGGTCCCTCTCCGTTGTCATCGTTATCCCCTCCAGAAATCAAGCCCTTGCTCCCGAGCAAACCGGATGAATGCCTCAGCGATGTCATCCAGGTCATGGTCAACTTGGCGTTTTCCGTTTTCATCCAGAAGGTAAGAGCCATCAGGAGCCTTCTCAAAAACATAGCTCCCACTGTTATCCTTGCCTGGCTTCTCTGAAGCAGCCATAAAGATGGGATAATCATCTGTGATCTCGTCTTCATTCAGCCACTTTTGCAGGAAGATGACGCTGGTCTTAGTGCCGGTGAACGGCTTGAAAGTATTGACATGCAATCCCACTATAGCCAGAAGCCGAGCTTTGTCGCCTATGAACTTACGGATATACTCAGCGTTGGTGTTGTTAAGATTGCCCTGGGGTGAGACGATGGCCATCCTACCACCAAGCCTGAGGAAACGCAGACAACGCTCGATGAAAAGGACATCACGCGTCAACCTGTTTACCCTCTTGTGTTTAGTGCTGTCCCCCTTGTAGGCTAGGTCAAAGATGCCCAGAATTTCAGGCTGAGTGATATTGCCTGCAAATGGGGGATTGGTCATCACGACGTTGAACTTGCCATCATATATAGCTCCTACCAGCCCACCGGTGCGGTTCTTCCACTCCCTGGGGTCAAGCGAGTTTACGCGGTAGACATTGGTTTTGCCGTCACCAGCGATAAGCATCATGGCTTTGGCGACACGGGCGAGCCTGGGGTCAAAATCTATAGCAAAGAGATTGGAGTTAGCATAGCGGAATCTTCTCTCCTTCCAGTCACTGCCATATTTGGTCTTAAGGTAGTGTTCGGTAACCCAGTTGAGGGAGTGAATCATGAAACCGCAGGGGCCACAAGCGGGGTCGAGGGCTACTTCATCGGGCTTGGGGTTAAGCATCTTGACGCACATCT
>CAZHQV010000212.1:0-3018 GCA_964534285.1 uncultured Dehalococcoidales bacterium | reverse complement strand
GAATCTGTCATTGCGGGCACAGCGAGGCAATCTCGTGAGACTTAATTCTTGACATGCGTAGCTTAGGATTGGATGTCGGGGAAAGAAGAACAGGAGTGGCAATAAGTGATGCGCAAGGCCTTGTCGCTTTCCCTCTATCCGTCATTGACCATAAGAACGACGAAGCAGCCATAGCCGAGGTTATCAGACTTGCTCAGGAGTATCAGGTGGAGCGCATTGTGGTTGGTTTGCCTTATTCTTTAGATGGTGGGATTGGTCGCCAAGCTGAAAAAGTCAAGGGTTTCTCTGAGAAGCTTGGCCAGAGAATTAGTATTGACGTGCAACTCTGGGATGAGCGGTTATCGAGCGTAGCTGCTGAGAGATCCATGATTGAAGCTGGCACGAAGCGAGGCAAAAGGAAGCACCAAAGAGATGCCGTGGCAGCAGCTTTCATCCTCCAGGGTTTTCTGGATAGCCCGAGGGGCTAGTGGCTAATGCCAAAGTTCATCGGCCTCATTGGTTACCCCCTCAAGCATTCGATTTCCCCTTATTTCCAGCAAGCCGCTCTGGACTATTACCAGCTCGATATTCGCTACCAGGCGTGGGAAACAAGGCCGGGAGAGCTTGGGGAGATGGTGAGTCGATTGAGACATCCTCAAAACTTGGGAGCTAACGTAACTGTGCCCCATAAGGAGTCTGTTTTGCCTCTACTGGATGGGATTGATGAGCTGGCAAGTCTGATTGGCGCGGTCAATACCATAGTCAACAGGGACGACAGACTTGCGGGTTTCAATACTGATGCCCATGGTTTTGTCGAGGCATTACGTGAACGGGGCAATTTCGAGCCTGAAAGCAAGCAGGCGGTGATTTTGGGTGCTGGCGGAGCAGCTAGAGCCGTAGGTTTCGCTCTCATACACGGGAGAGTGAAGTTGGTCACCATCATTAATCGTACTTTGGAGAGAGCTGAGGCGTTGGCAAATAGTCTGAGGGGCTACCAGGCTTCCGCTGGATTGCCGACCCAGGTAGTCGCTTTGCCGTGGGAGAATGTGAATATGCCTCAAACCTTTGGCCCGTACCATTTAATAGTCAATTGCACCACTATAGGGATGAGGCATAGTCTTGAAGAAGGAAAGTCGCCCTTGAACCTTGAAGCAATTCCTAGCGGCGCGTTGGTCTACGACCTCATATACAATCCCTCGCCAACGCCTCTGTTGCAGTTGGCACAAAGGGCAGGGGCGAATATACTTGGGGGTTTACCTATGCTAGTATATCAGGGAGCTGCTTCCTTTGAGCTGTGGACGCAGAGGAAGGCACCTATTGACATAATGCTTCAGAGGGCTGAGGAGGTATTGGAGAGATGGTAAAGAGAAAACTCGTCATTACTGGTCTGGTGGCGCTATTAGTTATAGCTATTCTGGTTCCCTCCAGCTGTGCGCTTGCGGGGGACAAGATCGCTGTGATTCCTCTGAGTGGTTCCATAGCGGCAGAAAGCACCTCGTTGTTCTATGGCCAAGCCATTACTCCAGAACTCGTAAGGGAGCAACTGAATAAGGCGGAACAGGATATGGCGGTTAAGGCAATAGTCCTCCGCATAGAGAGCCCTGGTGGGGTGGTGGCGCCTTGCCAGGAAATCCTGGGGGAGATAGAAGAAGTCAAGCAATCAAAGCCCATTGTTGTAAGCATGGGAAGCATGGCTGCCTCCGGAGGCTACTATATCTCAGCTAGGGCTGATAAGATCGTAGCTCTTCCAGGCACATTGACGGGAAGCATCGGGGTTATCTCTCAAATACCCAATGTTGAGGGGCTTTTTGAGAAGATCGGAATTGAGATGGAAACTTTCAAGGGTGGCAAATATAAGGATATGTATTCAGGATTCAGGGCAATGACTCCTGAAGAGAAAGAGATTATGCAGGAGATGACCGATGAATACTATGAGCAATTCATCGAGGTAGTAGCTGAAGGTAGGGGACTCAGCAAGGAGGAAGTGAGAGAACTGGCTACTGGTCAGCTTTACATCGGTACTGAAGCTAAAGAACTGGGCCTGATTGATGAGCTGGGAGGTTTGGATACGGCCATAGACTTGGCAGCACAACTAGCGGGTGTCGAAGCTGCCAACGTGGAGTATTACAAGCCCAAGCGCCCATCCCTATTAGAATCTCTTCTGGGGTTGGACTTGGGCAATTTGATTGATATTGTCCAGATGAGACTGCTGGGATTAAGCGGGCAGGACGTGATCTTGCTAGAGACCTTATCTCATACCTATCCTCAACCTCAGTATCTGTACCAGAGCTAATGGGGCAATTTCGCTTCAGCACTGCGGGAGAATCCCATGGTAAGGGATTGACAACCATTGTTGAGGGAATGGTAGCCGGTCTTTCCTTGGAGGCTGCCTACATCAACAAGGAGCTCAAACGCCGCCAGCAAGGCTACGGGCGCGGTCCGCGAATGGGAATAGAAGAGGACAAGGCTGAAATCATCTCGGGGATCCGTTATGGACTCACTATAGGCAGTCCTATTGCTCTCTTTGTCGCCAACCGAGACTGGCAAAACTGGCAGGAAACAATGAGTGTTGCTCCTCTAGATAAGGAAGTGGAGCCGGTAACTCG
The DNA here is from genome assembly GCA_964534285.1 of uncultured Dehalococcoidales bacterium. Lineage (GTDB taxonomy): Bacteria > Chloroflexota > Dehalococcoidia > GIF9 > AB-539-J10 > JADFUX01. The sequence goes on along the minus strand of CAZHQV010000212.1, from coordinate 433 downwards.
GCCCCGTCCGGGACATGCTGACTTGGCCGGAGTGATTAAGTATGGGCTTAGGGATATCAGGCCAATCTTGGAAAGGGCTAGTGCTCGGGAAACGGCTGCCAGAGTGGCTGCTGGAGCCATAGCTAAGAGGTTTCTGGAGGAACTTGGCATCGCCATTCACAGCCATACCGTGGCGGTCGGCGGTGTCAGAGCGCCATTGCGAGACGATTCCCCACCTCACCATGGGCTAGGCGAGGCAAGCTCCATAGATTGGCAGCAGGTTGAAGCTTCGCCAGTCCGCTGTGCTGACGCTGAAACAGAAAAGGAGATGATGGCAGCTATTGACAAAGCTAAGGCCGAGGGGGACACGTTGGGTGGCGTCTTCGAGGCAGTCGCCGCTGGTGTTCCCATTGGCTTGGGCGCCCACGCTAGTTGGGATCGCCGCCTCGATGGC
>CAZHQV010000211.1:0-3068 GCA_964534285.1 uncultured Dehalococcoidales bacterium | reverse complement strand
CACCACCGCCAAGTACCGAAAAGTCTCAGGGAAAGAGCACCGCGAGTGGTATCAGGGACTGTGGAAGAGGAAGGGTTCATGAGCATTTACCTTCGCCTGAAGGAGAAGGCAATTGGTTGAGCTACTGAAACCAGTGAGAGGCGGCTTTTTGCGTCCCTTTGGCTGCGGCTGGTTAATTAGGGAATTTCTCCTGGGTCATGGTCCGAACGGCTCACCCGGGATAGACCCTGACGTCGGCGCCCCTCAGGCTGACATTTTTTTTCATTACAAGATGGCTCTTCGCAGGGCCACCGCTTTTGACAGGGCGACGAGAGTAGAGGAGAAGAGGGCCAAGCGCGAGAAGCGGCCAATCAATCCTGACAACATTGAAAGGCTTGCCGAAAGGTATCTGGGCCGTATGCCCTATAAAGCTCAGGGATGCCGCTACCACAGCTTTGTGGTCTATTTCTCAAATATTCAGAGATTGGGCTGGGTCGAAGCCACAGGCAGAGAGGAGCTTTCAGCCTTCCAGGAGCACTACCCTGCCAGCCAGCCTCGCAGGTATTTCCGCCTGACAGAGGCAGGACGAGGGGCCAGCGAGACTGCCTGGGCGAATCCCTATCTAGCTCTCTACGGCTGAGAGCAGGCTTAGCTGATGGCAGTTGCTTCCGAAAAGCTATCAATCTACTAAGAACCGAAGGAGAGTTACTTGTTCACTTTGGTCCAAATGTCGTTCAAATGCCCGTTCAAATGCTTGTTCAACAAGAGTTCAGATGTTCACCACATCGTTCAGATAATTCCAATACTCGGGGCAGAAAAACACTGGTAAAGGAGGCTAATAATGGAAAAGTTGTCAGCAAAGAAAAAAGTCGCCGTGGTCAGGCAGTACCTCTCTGGCCAATCCTATAATGAGATCGCCGCCAAGAGCGGTATCAGCAAAGGCACAGTGGCCAATGTGGTCGCTGATCTGAAGGCGGGGAGACTTCCCGAGGCAGCTGATCTTGTTGACCAGATTGAACTGCTGCGAGAATTGTCCCTTGACCTGAAACGGTCAAAGCTAACCCCCGGTCAGTGTGCCATGGGACTCATTGTTCTCACCCGGATTAGCGAATGTGGTCTTGATCCAGCAGACATCGACCGCTGGTCACCGGTGCTCAAGTCAGCGGGAAGTGAGGCTGAGGTCCAGGAACTCGTCGGCGCGATCTCCAGCATTCAAGAAGTACAGAAGAGGACGGGTCTGGGTCTCGAGGACCTCGACAATAAGGTCCACGAGCTGGAGAAAAAAGCTGCCGAACTGGAGCCTGTGTCAGAGCAGCATGATGATTGCCTAAAGCAACTTGCCGACCTAACGCGCCAGCGAGAAGACCTTGCTAGCGTGGTCGCTAGTCTTCAAGAGAAATACATGCTCCTGAACCCACTGGTAGAGGATTCGAAAAACGTTAGCAGGATCTGTCACGCCGGATCAAGAACATGGAGACAAGGGCTGAGAAAGCCGAGGCGGCTATCACTACCCTGAAGGAGGAGGGGCAAACACTTATGGATATTGGTCTTTCCCTTGAGGCACTGGCTGAATTCAGTGAGAGAGTACAATCTATTGCACGGAGACACCACATCTCACCGGCAGGGCTCAGGGAGAGGCTACTGCAGGAATTGGAGAACCTCAGCCAGGGCCTCGGGTTGGAAAGGCTGGTCCAGAGGCGGCAGGTGGAATTGGAGGAGCAGGAGCGAGGACTTGCCCTGGCGGGGCAGGAGCGGGAAAGCTTGAAAGCGGTTGTTGAAAGCCTCAAGCAGGAAAAGATAAGCCTGGAAGCCAGCATCAAGGAGACCAGGCAAAAGGTGAGCCAGGAGATAGCCAGAATCATTCCGGCGGCCAGGGACACGATCAACCGGCTGGTAGAAGAATTGCATTGCGGACACAACGACGTTCTGGCAGAGGTCCGGCGGCTCAGGGATGAGGCCCTGGAGCTAGGCATAGAGGTCGGCCAGTACAAAGAAATGCTTCAATCTAATCAATGGCTGAGTGACCTTCTTGCCCTTGTCCGAGGTGAAGAGAGTATCGAAGGTAAAGGGGTAAGGGCCATCATCTTGCTGGTACTACGTGGCGTTGCAGCTTGGTTAAAGCAGAACCAGGCCGATGACCTACGATTCTCGACTCTAGCAATCACCGTCGGGAACCTGATAGGAGAGCTGGAAAGATGGAAGGCCTGACGCCTAATAGTTCCTACCTGAAAAACCTGCGCTATCAGGTGAGGAAACTGGCCGCAGCCAGCCTCTCTCTAGGCAATATGTTTGCCGAAGAGGCAGTCCGCCTGGATCGGACGGATCAAGCATCACGCCTGGAGGCGTTATACCTCTCCATCGGACAAAAGCTGGACGAGGCGAAGAGGGATGAGGACGCAAAAAGCCGTGGACATAGTAATGCTAAAGGCATACTCTCCGTGGGCGCATTAGCTGTGGGCGGTATTGCCAAAATGGTATCAAGAAACGAACAGCTCCTAGCCTTTTCAGACTATCTACTCAGAGGCCTTGGCGGCGAACGGCGTCCTTTCGATACGGTTCTTATTTGCGTCGGCCCCAGGGGCATACCTGATGACGTACAGGTTGTCTCCCTATCTCGGCTAGCCCGTCAATCAAACCGAGAGGAGTCTGAAATAATCAGCGAGCTGCAAAGACGTGGGCGTCTCTTGTTCAGTGAGCAGGCTTTCTCACTCTTGATTGATAGGCTGACCTGTGATGTTCAGGAAGGGCGACTGCTTCTGCCCATATCTACAGAGAAACTGACTCAGACTAAAACGTCAAGGTGCTTGAAGCTTGTAGTTAAGAAGTCAGCATAAGTGCCATATCCTTGCTCACGGTAGTCCCCTCGGTCTTCCCCTTGATACTGTGTGTTGTCCTCTGTTGCTTTGCCTGGATAGTCTTTTTCGCCCGCCAGCAGATTCATATTTGCCATTTGAACCGATTCGCTTAGCTTAATCAACATGAGCCTGCGACAACCCGACCTCACAGCTCACTCGGTTACTTGACACCAGCTGATTTTGCCCGCCGTTACCATGAAAAGAGCGGGGTAGCAGGAGAAAGGACTCAGGAAC
>CAZHQV010000210.1:1780-3104 GCA_964534285.1 uncultured Dehalococcoidales bacterium | reverse complement strand
GAAAAACCATGAACAGGTTATCAACTATCGCCATAGCGCGGCCGCTGGCCTAAATGTTAGCTGTAAGCTAGTCCAGTTTCAATACCCTCTCGAGTATGAGTTGCTTTCGGACTGCACTTGCTTCTTTGTCGTCCCGAGGCGCGAAGCGCCGAAGCAGGCTCCTATTTGGCTCTGGTTCTTGTGGAGATTGCTTCGCTTGCAGTGACAAAAGGGTTGGGCCGGCAATGGTATGAAGAGCTGGAAGGGCCCCCTCACAAGCTCGAAGTGGAATGTGACCCTGCATTCTGGCGTGTAGCCGGTCTATCTGAACTAGGTCACCCTGCAGGGCTGCCGGTTCTCAGATGCTTCAGAGTGGTGGTGGGCCAGAAGCGGTGCAGAATTGGACTGGTGTCTCCTATTCACAGCCTCCACGTAGGTTGCCAGCCGGCTTCACATTAAGGACATAATCATGCATGGACACAGGGGTATTCTCCTGATACTATTCCGCCCACGGCGCCGTGAAAGTGCTATTGGTTGAACCTCTCAAGGTAATCTGGGAGATGATGCGTCCCTGCGTACCACCCCCGCTTGGCCTGGCCCAGTTGGCCGCGGTGTTGGAGGAGAACAGCATCGATGTCAGAATCCTAGACTGCACCGCACTGAATATTGGCCCCGATGCATTGGCACAAGCCATTCGGCGGGAGCAGCCTGATGTGGTGGGAGCGACGGCCCTGACGCCTTTCTTTTACCATGCAGTTGAGATAGCCCAGATTGCCAAGGAAGTAGACTCTCGAATTGCGACCGTGCTGGGTGGGCCACATGTGACGTATCTACCTGAGGAGACGCTCGAGCAGAACCCTGCTGTTGACATTGTCGCTTGCGGCGAAGGTGAACGCACCCTGGTAGACCTGGTGCGTTGCCTGGAACATGGCGACCGATTATCACAAGTGAAAGGAATCGGCTTCAGGTCCAATGGTGAAATCACGCTGACCGAATCTCAACCTCTGGTTGACGTAGATGAGTTGCCCTTGCCGGCCTACCACCTGCTACCCATGGACAAGTACTATTTTGCCATTCTGGGCAGGTTCGCCACTGTCCTTGCCAGCCGGGGGTGCCCCCACCAGTGTACCTTTTGTTCTGAGTGGCGCTTCTGGGGCGGGCGCTGGCGAAAGCGCGACCCAAAGAAGATAGGAGACGAATTGGAACTGTTGGTCCGCAAGTACAATATGGAGTCTATCTGGTTTGGTGATGATTGCTTCAATGTGAGCGCTGAGCTTATCCAGGGTATTTGCGACGAGATCAAGGCTCGACATCTGGACTTCAGTTGGTTTTACCAGGGACGGGC
>CAZHQV010000210.1:0-1680 GCA_964534285.1 uncultured Dehalococcoidales bacterium | reverse complement strand
AAAGTGCGCTACATGCAACGCCTCGATGTCGACTTTCCGGTGTTTACCATGTTCACCCCGTTCCCAGGGAGCGACGTCTACCGGGAGGCCAAGGCAAACAACTGGCTGGAAACTGAGGACTATTCATTGTATGACATGGCTAACCCAGCGATGCCTACTCAGCATCTGACCAGGAAGGAACTTATGGCCTCATTTCGGTGGTGCTATAGCGCCTACTATGCAAATCCGTTCAGGCTGGTCAAAGGCCTGCTTTCCAGGAACGATTGGAAACGAAGGGTGTGGCGGCACATGTTTAAGTTCACTTTGAAGCAGATGGTTCGGTCCCTAACCCGATTCTGAGAAATCGAGGAGGTGGAACATGTCAGAGGAGAGACCTGAACGCAGACGTCATGATGAGAAAGGAGGCGAAGGTACCCTGGAGAAGTGGCGCCGTGACCCAATATCCGGTGTTGTTTTTGGGTTGATATTGGTAGTACTCGGCGTTACTCTCTTCCTTGCGGGGCAGGACCACATATCCTGGGACGATTGGTGGAAGTACTTCATCATAGGTCTAGGGGTCGTTTTTCTCGTCGAGGTACTGATACGATATACTCGGCCTGCCTATCGTAGACCTATGTTCGGCCGCCTTGTCGCCGGCCTCATCTTAATTTGCGTTGGCGTTGCCTTTCTCGTAGGCATAGGCACTTGGTGGCCTCTAATTCTCGTTGCTGTCGGCCTGGCCATATTGTTCTACATTCTGTTAGGAAGAAGATAGGCTAGCCATCTAGGGAATCACGACTCCCACAACCTGCTGAGCAGGTACTTCAGCGTGGTGAAGCGCGCCTCACGACCGATGACTCGGAAGTAATTCGGGGCTATGCACCAGATCAGGTCGCCCATCTTGTATCTGGGGAAGAGCACCGAGGAGCATACCAGGCTGCCGTGTTCCCCAGGCTTCAGATCACAGAGGAGTCTTGTGCCCGGGCGGGTCTCCACTTCAAAGAAATAGGTGTCGTAATTGGGCGTAATGAAGGGCCTGTCATCAAGCTGTTGGGCATACATCCCCTCAGTTCCACCGTACATCTCCACGATGGCGGCATCACCGTAGAGCGCTTTCAGTGCCGGCTTGTATTTGGTATGAATACCGGCCACACTGGTGGCAGCAATCAGGCTGATGTTCCAGATGCCACTGGGGTAGACTCGGTGATTCTTTTTGACATAATCACCAAACTCTAGCATCACCGGCGTTACCCCGATGAGCATGCTAACCTCTTTGTCCCGGGCCTTCTGATAGATAAGTTCAAAGCGTCTCTCCCAGTCGGTCTTAGTTATGCCGCCACCCAGAGCATCAATCTCATCTTGGTCCGGCACCAGCTTCAGCCGCGCATTTCTGGCATTGTATTTGGTGTAGATTCCTGACGTGTAGCCGTAGGCTACGTCATCTTGTCCCGCGCGTATCGAGCCGACCTTTGACGGAAAACCGATATTCAGGTCCCATCCTGTCAGAATGTCATATCTCTGGTTTCGCTTGACATAATTGAGCAGACCCCTTGCCCCGCAGGCGGTCTTCTGCGCCAGGTCTGTGGCTGTCATGGGGACGAGCTTGGATTCGCCAGTAGTACCTCGGGTCAGGCCCCATTCGATGGGTGGCTCTGGGAACAGAGTGGAGAAATCGCCCTGCAACACTTCTTCAATATATGG
>CAZHQV010000209.1:0-3110 GCA_964534285.1 uncultured Dehalococcoidales bacterium | reverse complement strand
AGCTTTCAAACGCGTATCCTCTCTTATCCCATATGCTTTGTAACATGACTACTGTCATATGATAGCATTCTAAATTGACAATTGGCACACCAAGTGAGATAATAGAAGAAACCAGATAGGGCCAATATTACACTTCTGTCACCTGTTTTGCGATCACAACTTTGGAAAACAGGCTAGTCAGATGAACGAAGTAAACTCCTGTGCTGAGGAGGTGTATGATCATGCAAAAAGTAACAATGTGGACTGTGGGCATTTGCCTTCTAGCTTTGGTTCTGTTAGTTACTAGTTGCCAGTGTGGAGCGCCTGCCACAACCTCGGAGCCTGCTCCTCCTACCTTGACCATGACCTGTTATGAAAGCGCCGAGCATGGCTTTTCCATTGAGTATCCTGAGGGATGGGCGCAACAGTCACACGGGGGAGCGATAAGTTTCCAGTTCCAGTTCAATGATCCCGAAGGGAGTTTCTCGGTGGGTGTGTCGGTGGATTACAGAGCCGAGGAGATTGGCTTAGCCGACGCTGTATCCGAAGGCAAAGGGTACATGGAATCGGCGCCCCAGCTTGAGATGTTCTCCGAAGGCAACGTTACCATAGGCGAAGGTATCTCAGGCTACGAAATGATAGGCAAAGGTGATATCGGCACTGGAAAAGTGGAGAAGTTCAGATACATCATCCTGGTGCGGGAGAAGCAGGTTTTGTGGGTTGGAGTAAGCGGAGAGCCAGACCAATTTGACGAGCAGAAACAGCTGGTAGATACCATACTAGACAGCTTCAGACTCCTGTCAGCCTATACCTTTGTACCACCCCCTCCCAGTCCGGGCGGCACCTACACCAGCGCCGAGCATGGCTTCTCCATAACTTACCCTGCGGGATGGACCGAGGCTACTACTGGCCAATATGATGAGATTGTTGACCTTCGGGCTGAAGGCGGAATACCCGAGATAATGGTCAGGGCATGGACTGAAGAAACTACCCTTGACGAGGCGGCATCGAAGCTAAAGAAACAGTTTAGTGAGCATTTCGGTAACTATGAGTTCCTTTCCGAAGGTGAGATAACACTGGACGACGGTACCCCGGCCTACGAGTTCGTATTCAAGGGCACAATGGAGGGCTATCTCCTCACATGCAAACAGGTGATTGTAATCCGGGAAGCGGATGTCTTTCTTATACAGAGTTTCAGCCTGCCCGGCAGTTTTGAACAGGATGAACCAGTCCTGGACGAAGTAATTGGCAGCTTTCATCTGGAGTAGCCTGCTTCTAGAGAGCCGGACGGTAAAATAGAGTTTAACAATGCTCGAATAGGCGGGAAGAGTGCTTCCGAAAACCTGTGTAGGTAAGGAATCCTGAAGGGCGTCGATATGAAGTTGAAACTGGTCAAATTCGTTAGCGCCATAGCTATTGCAGTACTTCTTCTGGGGTTATCATGTGCAGTACCTCCTGAGACATCTGGTGTTCCTACACCGGCGCCTCAACCATCGGTAACATCGACACCAACCTCTGCTCCAGCATCGCCACTGCCGACAACACCGGAGCCAACCGAGAAAGACGGCATTCCTGTATTTCCCGAGTCCACAGAAACCAGCATTCCTCCAGATATGAAGATGCATCTTTCCATCGACGAAGCGCTCGATTGCCAGGGATATTCCGTCCCGGCAGAACGGGATGAAGTAGCCATCTGGTATCATGATCAGCTGACCGGCTGGGAGTTGGTGAGTGAACAGGAGTTTACTCCGCCGGACCAGCCGGAAATGACCGCAACCATGAAGCATTATCGTAGTGGTGGCGATGGTCTCCTTTTGTTCTTCAGCACAGGCTTTATGAGCCAGACGCTTTATGGCATTGCCACCGGACCATGGTCGCTGGTCGAGGAGTGCGGGCGATTTGAGGTCGGGCCGCAATCGGGTGGGCTGTCGGAGCCGGACTTCAGCGGCGAAGATATTGAGTTTGCTTTCCCCATTGACCTCGACCAGATTCACTACGAAGGCGGCGGCATAGCTCCGTTCGGTATGCACGACGGTGACCATCCCGAGGGTTTGGACCATATCTGGGTGTACCCAAAGTCGGCCGACACGCCAGTAAAGGCCACCGCTGACGGTCTGGTGGAACGTGTTTCCGGTGAGTCCGGAAATTTTGAGGTGCACATCAAACACAGCGAACGATTCACGACCGAATACTTCCTGCTTAATAGTATAGTTGTCAAAGAAGGCGATGAACTGAAGAAAGGGGAAACCGTCGGCTACCCAATACCCTGTCAGACGTGGGTGCCAACCTATTTTTTCGATTACTGGTTGATGGATATGAGCCGCAACGACGGTGTGTGGGTATATGGCGACTCTCAGATGGGCAGCCGTGTTTCTCCGTACGAGTACCTGGCGCCGGACGTAAAGATGGCCATCGAGGAACTGTACCGTGAAGAAATGTACAACGTCTATCGAGATCGGGGCAAACAGGTAGGTGTCTTTAATCCCTACGAGCCGAAACTTACGAACCCGATTTTCCTCCACCCTGGCAACGAGGGAACGCCCGTGGGGGTTTGGCTCTCTCTGGATAGGAAATGGGAAGAGGATGGCGTCCCGGACATGGTTACTATCTTAAAAGTGGACAATGAGTTCCATACCGGCTATCGTTTTATCTTTTATGACGGATGGATTTATGCCAGTCAGGAAACGGGGAGTTGTGAAGTTGACAGCGAGGCTGGGGAAATCATCTTCCGCATTGCCGAGCCGTCCAGTAAGACGTACTACGGTATATTTGAAGTTACCGAGGGTGACCGAGCCACGCTCAAGCTCGAATACCGCCAAGGTTCAAGCCCTTCGGTTTTTTCCGATGATGCCCTCAATTTCGTCATACGTTCACAGAGAATGCCCCGTGATGAGGTGGCTGAACAATTCCCGGAACTGTCCACAAGGTAGTAGATATAATGCCCACTCGTCTGTTAATGCCAGTTGCACGATAGGGCGAAATGTTCAAGTTGACTAAGCAAGCAAACCTTATGGTTTGATTCTATAGCCTATCTTCTTTTTCTCAAACTCGCCAGGCGCTAGAAAGTGCAGAGGAGGGTTGCTAGAAAGCAAACAGGGGCTATCCACAACGCTGAGAAGTATTGGTGATGC
>CAZHQV010000208.1:0-3127 GCA_964534285.1 uncultured Dehalococcoidales bacterium | reverse complement strand
CTGGTGGACAGTTGAACAATCTCGGGCTGCATGCCGGCATTTGACCCACAGGTATTGACCAGGGCAAATGTAGCATTTGTTAACATGAGCTAACGTGGAGGTGCACTAGCATGACTTCTACTTGGGGCAAGCAAATCAAGATACTCTGTTCTCTTGCTGTTGTCTTTGCTGTCGCCTTGGTGCCGGCAGCGGGCATCGGTAACTCATCTGCTCAGGCTGCGGAGACAGCTCAGAGGGCTCCAGGCGATTCCGATTGCATTGAATTGTGGCAGACGTTCGCTGATTTCCTTTCTGGGGTGTCCACGCTTGCCACCACGAACAATATCGGGCCCGATTCAGACTGGGGTATCTCGGCAGGCGACCTAGGCGGCTGGGTTAGTGACTACACCTCGATAGCCGTTGATATGGTCGGCAACCCAGACGCATACGCTGAGATCGCTCCCAAGTACGCTGACATCATTTCCAACGCATGGCAGTCGACAGAAACCGTAGCGACTCATAGCATACCAGGAGGTCAGACAATAATCGAATATCCTGCTTATGCGCAGTACTATGAAATGCAAAGCGGTCCGCTTCTAACGCTAAATACCCTTCAGCATATGGAAGAGTTGCTAGGAGGTCAAACGAAACTGGCTCCTGAATTGACGGAACAAATGAGAACTGGCTACTTTGATACCTTCCCGCGCCAAGCAAGCGGAGAGGGATACCTTGACATCTCTGGCAGCTACTCAGAGCTTTGGCAGGAGTCTCTTGCAGCGAATATCACAATTGCTCAAATAGTCCCAGACATAGACGGAGATGACAATCCAGACGTTTTGGTTCATGCCATAACGCATGACCTGACTACATGGGAGATAGCGTCACAGGTGATAGCAAAGCGTGGTCACGATGCGGCTCACCTTTGGGAAGAACCGGAAGGCGGAGTCGAGGAAGGCTGCCTTACCTTTGCCCTTCCTGCAGGGGACCTGAATGGCGATGGGTTGGCAGACGTCATCGCTTATGTATTGGAAATAGACCTGGATACCTGGGAGATAGCGTCAGAGGTTATAACAAAGAAGGGAAACAGTGGGACTCACCTTTGGCAAGGGGAATCAAACGAGCTGATTTGGATTGCCGCGTCGCGTGATGGATATGAATACGACCTGAATTGCGACGGAAGGAATGATCTATTGATCGGAATATCTACCGAGATGCATGCAATAACTGTGGCTCCAACAGGAGAACCAACTGATGAAGGCGGCGGTGCCAAGGATGTCTTCGCCACGGAAGAGGATGTCTATTGTACGGGCAGCGGCTTCCCACCAAATACCGATGTAGACGTGTACATAGTCGGAGACCTCGCTTGGACCGACGGTATGGTCATCCCGCCTGACGTTTCTAGCGACGGCATGAATACCGTACCCACCGACGCCGCTGGAGATATTACACCCACAGAGGTATGGCCAGCACCACTCACACCTGGAGAATATGACATGGTCTTTGACGCCAATCGGAACGGTATCTACGATGTTGGCATCGATGTGGTTGATAACCCAGCTCACCCAGGATTTGTAGTAACAGGAGCTCCACCTCCAAGGGTACCCGCCCTCTCCCAGCCGGGCATAATCGCCATCATAACCCTGTTTGCTGGATTGATGGTATGGACGGTGCGGAGAAGGCGACTGGCTTCATGAACAAATAATTAGCCTGAAAAGGCGATAACAAAGAAACCTGCTGGGAGCGAAAAGCCTACCCTCCGAAATTGGGTGGCTGTCAAGGGACCACGGATCGTGGCGACGACTGCAATGATAGCTGGTGCCGCCAGAGCTCTGAGTTGCCTCAGAGAGGAGCGTGAGAGATTGGCACGGCACTGAAGTGCTCCGCAATGACGGAGGAAAGAGGGGCCGCAGACTGTAGGGAGAGGTTTCCGCGAGTGCCACGGCGCTAAGGTGCCTCACAATGCCAGATGGTCCCTCGTTGATTTCTGGCCTCTTGGTACTTTCTGGGGAACGGAGGGAAAACAGTTCTTATTCGGCGAAATTGGCCACAACCGCTTGTCCCAAGGAGATGCCGCCATCGTTGCAGGGGACTTGCTTGTGGGTAAATACCTGAAAGCCATCAGTTTCAAGCAGGTTAACCGTCTTTCTCAACAGCAATCGATTCTGGAACACGCCGCCGCTCAAGGCTACTTGTTTGATGCCCGTCTCATCGCCTATCAGGTGACACATCTCATTGACCATCCGGGCCATGCTGTTGTGGAACTTGACTGATATTCTTCCTTGGGAAGTGCCTTGCTTTAAGTCCTCAACTATAGCTGAGAGCAGAGGACCTAGCTCCACAGTTCTTGTTCCCTTGTCCTCTGCTATGTGGTAAGGATAGCTTTCTTCACCATAGGAGATTGCCTCGTCGCTTGCGCTCCTCGCAATGACAGAGGGGAGGCGCCCATCGCAATGACAGGTGTAGGCAGCCATCTCAAGTTCCACGGCTGCTTGCCCTTCGTAATCTATTTCACCTCTTATTCCTATCAGCGCTGAGATGGCATCAAACAAGCGACCCATGCTCGAGGTCAGTGGCGAATTTATCCCTCTCTCTATTTGCCGCCTGATAACCTCTATTTCTACTGGGTTCACCCGCCCGACCAAGGCTAACTGAGGTTGCGCTGCGCTCGCAATGGCAGCATTCAAGGCACTCTCCCCTAACAGGCTAAGGATATAGCCGATGGCGATGCGATAAGGTCTTTTGATGGCTGCGTCGCCTCCAGGCAAAGGCAAGTATTCTAAATGACCCACTCTGTCGAAACTTCGGTAGTCGGCTACGAAGAATTCCCCTCCCCAGATATGTCCATCAGTGCCCAGTCCCGTGCCATCAAAGGCAACTCCGATAACAGGCGCTTCCAACCCATTATCAGCCATACAACTGACAATGTGGGCATGGTGATGCTGCACAGGAACGAGTTTCTTTGCAGATTCTGCTAAATTCTGGGCATACCTAGTGGCAAGATAATCGGGGTGAAGGTCAAAAGCGACAATCTCAGGCTCAATGCGAAATAGCCTTTCATACAGCGAGATTGTGTTATCAAAATGCTCCAGCGTCTCCATATTCTCCATGTCGCCGATATGCTGTGATAAGAAGGCATAGTTATCTTTGG
>CAZHQV010000207.1:0-3145 GCA_964534285.1 uncultured Dehalococcoidales bacterium | reverse complement strand
GGATTGCTTCCATCCCCATATAAGGCCTCAGCACCTCTGGAATCAATATGCTGCCGTCTTCTCGCTGGTAATTCTCCAGCAGGGCAATAAGGACGCGAGGCAAAGCTAGGCCTGATCCATTAAGGGTGTGAACGAAACCGGGTCTGGCACTGCGCTGAGGGCGGTAGCGGATGTTGGCCCGCCTGGCTTGAAAGTCGCTGCAATTGCTGCAGGAACTAACCTCCAGCCATTCGGCACAGCCCGCAGCCCACATCTCGATATCATATGTCTTACAGGCAGCGAAGCCGAGGTCGCCAGTACATAGCTGCACTACACGGTAAGGGATGGCCAGTCTTCGGCAGACATCCTCAGCATCGGCCACCATGTTTTCCAGCTCCTGGTCAGATGCTTCAGGCTCGGTAAGCTTGTAGAGCTCCACCTTGTCGAACTGATGCCCTCTCTTGATGCCCCGGGTGTCCTTCCCCGCGGCCATCTTCTCGCGGCGAAAGCAGGCGCTATAGGCAACATAGTAGAGAGGCAAGCTGTTCACGTCTAGTATTTCATCGCGATGAAGGTTGGTTAAGGGTACTTCCGCCGTCGGTATGAACCAAAAATCATCCTCATCGTCGTGATATAGATTATCGCCGAATTTGGGCAGGTTTCCCGAGCCTATCATACACTCCCTCTTCACCATAAAGGGAGGGTAAATCTCCTCGTAGCCATGCTCGTTTGAATGCAAATCAAGCATAAAGGAGATAAGCGCCCGCTGAATCTTTGCTCCCAAGCCTTTAAGAACATAGAACCGAGTTCCTGATAGCTTTACTCCTCTGTGAAGATCGATGATGTTCAAGTTCTCCCCAAGCTCCCAGTGGGGCAATGGTCTGAAGGAGAACTCTCCAAACTCACCCCGAGTGCGCACAACAACATTATCCCTCTCGTCTTTCCCCTCAGGAACACTCGGATGGGGGATGTTGGGCAAGCCAAGTAGCAAGTCCTCAAGATGGGATTTGACCTCCCCAATTTCCTGTTCAATTCCGGACACTTTTTCTCCGAGCTGGCGCATCTCGGCAATCAGCTCAGGTGGCTTCTCCTTGAGCTGGCCCAGTCGTTTGCTGCCTTCATTTCGTTGAGCGCGAAGCAGCTCCACCTGATGGAGCAAGCCACGATAATGCCTATCGGCTTCAATAACGGCATCAAGAGCGACACTGTCGCTCCTTTGCCTCAACGCCTGGCGGACTGCCTCGGGGTTCTCACGGATGAGCCTAATGTCGAGCATTGCTTCCTTCTGTTCGCTCAGGACTTCGTCTTCGTCTTCAGTTGGGGGAAGAGAATGACTTCACGTATGGAGCTTTGCCCCGTGAGCAGCATTACCAAGCGGTCAATGCCCATCCCCAGACCAGCGGTAGGCGGCATTCCATATTCCAACGCCTCGAGGAAGTCCTCATCAGCGACCTCGGCTTCCTCATCTCGTTCTTGCAACTGCTGGCGAAAGCGTTCCCTTTGCTCCAAAGGGTCGTTGAGCTCAGTAAAGGCATTGGCGATCTCCATCCCATTGACAAATGCCTCAAACCTTTCCACAAGACGATCGTTGTCCCTCTTTCTCTTGGCTAAGGGCGACATTTCCACGGGATAGTCGAGAAGAAAAGTCGGCTCGGTGAGTTTTGGCTCAACGAAGGTGGAAATCAGTTCGTCTACAAGCCTTCCCCGCCCCTTGGCAGGGTCAACTTCCATTCCCATCTCTTCCATCCGTGATCTCAATGACGGGGTATCGGGGTGATCCTCAAAATCAATGCCACAGCCATCTCTTATCGCCTGGCGCAGATCAAGCCTTCGCCATGGAGGGGCAAGGTCTATGCTCATCCCGTCAACTTGGATCCTTGTATCGCCCAGGACTCCCTCAGCGACGTGAGAAACCATTGCCTCAACTAGCTTCATCATATCATTGTAGTCGCCGTAGGACTGGTAACACTCGAGCAAAGTGAATTCCGGATTATGTTTGATAGATAGCCCTTCGTTGCGGAAAGCACGCCCTATTTCGTAAACTCTCTCAAAACCGCCAATTATCAGTCTCTTGAGGTGAAGCTCTAGGGCAATGCGCAAGTAGAGGCCTTCGTCAAGCGCATGATGGTGGGTGGTGAAGGGAGAGGCTAGTGCCCCTCCAGCTTGCGCCTGGAACACTGGGGTCTCCACTTCCATAAATGTCCGGCTATCCAGAAAGCTTCTTATGGCTGTGATGATTCGGCTGCGCATGACAAAAATATCTCTCGCACCTTGATTGGAAATAAGATCCAGATACCTCTGCCGATACCTTTTTTCCACATCCACCAGTCCATGCCATTTCTCGGGCAGCGGTCGAAGGGATTTGCACAGCATAGCGAAATCGGAGACATCAAGGCTGGTCTCACCTGCTCTTGTTCGGAAAAGCTCACCTTTCGCCCCTACGATGTCACCAATGTCAATTTCTTGCAGAGATTCGTACCTTTGTTGGCCGAGATTGTCCTGGCGGAAAGAGAGCTGTATCTTGCCCGAGCCATCGCGAACATCGAAAAAGGTTATCTTGCCCATCTTGCGTCTGGCCATAATTCGGCCGGCGAGAGATATAGCCCCTGAGCTCTTACCTTGTTCAAACAGGGCTATTGCCTCTGCGGCGGTGTGGCTTGGACGATAGGAATGGGGATAAGGGTTGATGCCACGAGCTCGAAGCCTGTTCAGGCTCTCCAAGCGCTGTGCAGTCACGCGTTCCAATCTTGAAGTCATGAGCTAGGCCTCCAGTATCCCCTTTGCCTCCTCAAGCAGATGCGCTGGCACCATTATCCTTACCTCGCCCAGGCCATCGACGGTGAAACCATAGACCAGGCTGGCGCTATCGTAGCTCAAAAGAACTGGTATGCCTTCGTTCTCTAGGCGCCCCTTGATTATTTGCGCCTCTATTTGCCTGGCAGTACAGACGGTAACCAGTCGTTCTTCTTCAGACATGAGCCTGGGACTGGTATTTTAGCAGAAACAGCTGTGGAAGTATTGATAGTAGCAGGCCATATGATATAAAATGCGTTTCGCTGCCCAAAAGGCGGTAGCGAAAAAAATCTAAAGGGGGAAGGTGATTTGTATGCACTGGGAAGACATCTGCTACTAGAATTGAAAGACTGCGATAAGGAGGTGCTAAATG
>CAZHQV010000206.1:0-3180 GCA_964534285.1 uncultured Dehalococcoidales bacterium | reverse complement strand
TGGCAGATTCTCACTACATCTTAAGGCCTACAATCAGGCTGGTAGTGAATAATGAGGCCGGGCGCATCTCGGGTTCAATATCAAATAATTCTACGTACACGGACATAATTGTCTTTGCCTACTCAGATGGGACCTGGGCAGACACAGAAGACGATGAGCCGGTGTCTCCGGCATCCAGATTCCCCAATGCAGTCAACAGCGGGAAGATGTGTGAGGATGGCCACTACACAATACCCTTACTGGCTGCTGGAACTTACGACCTGGTTGTCGCCGGATATAATAGCGATGTCTTCGGGGAAGTGCTGGGTTTCGTATCCGACGTAGTAGTTGAGAGCAAGAAAACCACAAAGCAGGATATAGATACTGGCGCTTTAGAGGCTAGCCTTTAAACCATGTGATTGGAGTTTCTATAGCTCTGGGCTTTGCCTGCTGATATTTCTATGAACGTTTAAATCGCTCAGTGCTGGTTATCCCCGCATTGTCCAGTACACGAGCTCTGATAGCCATATCAGGCTTGATGTACTAATGACCCTGGTATCTTTTCAGGCTTCACTCCTATAACCTAAGTTGTGTCTCACGGGGGACAAGCATAGGGATTCGAAACATCGGTTCAGCTCACGCGGGTACTGTTAATGGTATCCAAGCTTTTGCAGGTAATCTCGACCGAACAGTAGACAATCCTTTAGTACTGGTACCATGGTAATCTTGACTACGTGGAGTATGTAATATAGGATGAAATTGATATGCAAAAAGGAGAATAAGAATGAGGAAATTATTATATTTGACGAGAGTTAGCATTTTTTTGGTCATGGTGGCCTTAATTATTGGGATGATAGGTTGTGCTCAGGTTCCTTCTCCACTTGGATCTCCTGAATACCCTATCACCCATTTCGCCTGCGGCGAACGTCACACGGTGGGGGTAAAGGTTGATGGCACCGCAGTTGCCGTAGGTTCGAACTACTACTATCAATGCCATGTCGACGGCTGGCGAGACATAATCGGCGTTACCGCAGGCTACTTTCACACTGCGGGGCTTAAGGCTGATGGCACAGTGGTGGCTGTGGGGCGAAACATCGACGGGCAGCGTGATGTCCGCAGCTGGACAAACATTAATCGGGTAGCTGCAGGTTCTAGTCATACGGTAGGGGTCAAGTCCGACGGCACAGTGCTCGCTACGGGTTGGAACGACGCTGGACAGTGTGATGTAAGCGAGTGGACCGATATCACCCAGGTCGCCGCGGGCTACGGCCACACGGTAGGGATTAAGTCCGATGGTACCATGGTCGCCACGGGGTTGAACTATAACGGGCAGTGCAATGTCGACGGGTGGACAGACATCATCCAGGTCGCCGCAGGTTACAGTCACACTGTGGGGCTTAGGTCCGATGGCACCGTGGTCGCTGTGGGATACAATAGCTTCGACCAGTGCGATGTCGATGGCTGGTCGGACATTGTCCAGGTCGCCGTGGGCAGCCTGCATACGCTTGGACTTAAATCTGACGGCACCGTGGTCGCCGTGGGATATAACAGCTACGGGCAATGCGATGTCGACGGCTGGTCAGACATCGCCCAGGTCGCCGCTGGCAGCTTGCACACGGTGGGGCTTAAGTCTGACGGAACTATAGTTGCTATAGGGTGGAATGACGATGAGCAGTGCGAGATCGGGGACTAGTAGTGTTTAAAGACGGCCGCACTGTGGTCACCACGGACTTCGCAAACTCAGCTTACCACCAAATCTGCCTCTATTGAAAAGGTGTCATAGTATGCTCTCACCATCCCCAGCACTTATCGATATTCGGTAGCCACACCTAGGGAGAGAACCTTTTGCCTATGATCCCAAAGAGGACTAGTTGATTATATGGCAATTGTGGTCATGTGCCAGAGGCTTTGGGAAATTGAGAGGGGCTAGACAATAAGGGCGGTAGATGCTACTTTTATTATAGATTAGAACAGGAGGTAGGAAAATGAATTATAAAAGGTACGATATGCTCACAGTGCTGGTGTGGGTCGTTCTGGGCGCTGCGCTAATAGTCCTCGGCGTTTTTCTAAGAAGGCCTGACTTCGGCCAAGCGGTCTGGTGGGTGGTTATGGGCGTAGGAATAGCGCTGGCGGTAGTTGGACTTGTCAGCATCGCCTTTAGTACGAAACAGACTATTGACCTGTGTTGTCCTTATTGTGGGGGGAAGATAGTGCCACGCGTGAAATCAAACACAAGCGAGCTGTATCTTGCAACAGAAGAGGGCGAAGAGCAGGAAAAGAGAGAAGAGGGAAAGGGGGAAGGTTCAGAGGATTAGAGGATACAGTAAGCAGAGACTTAATTATTTCACATCGGAGTCAGTAGTTACATTTCAGGTGGAATTAATAGAAGGATTTTTGAAGCAGCAGGGAAGTAATTTGTACAGGAGACTCAATAAGCCGAGATGGGTTCTTTATCAGTTATGATTCTTGTGCTTGCAGCTAACTGCTGGCGGATATGCTTGGGGATGGTAAAAATGGCTTGATGGGTGAGACCATCGTAGGATTTTGGCTTTTTTGATATTCTAGTTGAAATTCTGGCGTCAATTTCCTCAGGAGTCAATTCACAGGGGTCGAGACTTTGGGAAGCTGTGACAAAGCCCCATAAGCCAAAAAAGGCAGGGATATGGGCTTGGTAGGGGCGGGTTATTGGGAAGACGTTTCTCAAGGTACTGGCAATAGCCGTGAAGTTATCCAGGTTTGCCCACTCAGCTGGTTCAGCTTGCACTGACATAATGCCACCGATTCCCAGCTTTTGTTCGACTATTTCGTAGAATTCTCGGGTGTATAACAAGCGTGCCGGCCCTTGTTCTAAAGGGTCAACCAGGTCAATGATAATGACATCGAATTTGTCGCTACTTTCCTCCAGGTATTTTCTGGCGTCGACGAAATGAAGCTCTACTCTGGAGTCATCGAAGGCTTTCTGATGCCACGCAGGCAAAAAGCGGCGGCAGAGATTTACCACCTCTTCATCGATATCCACCATAACAACCTTTTTTACCGTCTTATGAGCCAGGACTTCCCTTAGAGTGGCACCCTCACCTCCCCCAGCGATGAATACTCTCTCTGGCTGAGGGTGGGTAAGCATAGCTGGGTGGACCAGAGCCTCATGGTAAATAAACTCGTCCGCCTCGCTGGATTGAATCTTGCCATCAAGGACGAGAC
>CAZHQV010000205.1:0-3189 GCA_964534285.1 uncultured Dehalococcoidales bacterium | reverse complement strand
ACATATTGATCAAGCCAATCAGTTAATCCGAATTCTTCCGCCATATCAGCAATCCTCACCGCTTCGGTGAAACCATTCCTGGCCAGGTCAATTTGCGATATATTAATTCCACCACGCTCGATCAAGTCCCTCCAGGCGAATCTGCCGGAATCTCCTTCACCAGCAGCAATCGGTATGCGGGAAACGCTGGTCAATCTTCCATATCCCTCGAGGTTATCCTGTTCAAGCGGCTCCTCAAGCCAGAGGATGCTATATTCCTCAAACTGTCTGGCACGACGTATGGCGGTCATAGTATCCCAGCAACAGCCAGCATCAATCAATACATCGTTCTTACCACCAACACCACGTCGGGCTCCTTCCACCAGCTCCAGGTCCATCTTTTCGCTCTCTCCCATAGGCGCCCACCCAAACTTTACGGCGGTAAACCCCTTGCTTACCCATTTCTTACCGATCTCACAGGTCTCGTTACCATCTTTGCCAAACAGGATACTTGCATAAGCTCGGATCTTCTTGTGGAAGGCACCACCCAGCAACTGGTAGATAGGCTGATTGTAGTACTTTCCAGCTATATCCCACAGGGCTATGTCAATACCACCGATGGCATGAACAACTACCCCACGGCGGCCATAATAGAAGCTGGACTGATATAGCTTCTCGTTTATCACCCTGATATCCAGTGGATTCATCCCTATGAGCATCCGCCCCAGACCAGAAACAAGGGTATGGCTGAATGGAGCTTCGACAACAGCTTTTGCCACACGAGGACATGAGTCCACCTCGCCGATTCCAACGATCCCTTCATCGGTGCGGACCTTCACAATCAGTGAGTTCTGAGCACCCGATGCCTTATCAATGACCTCAGACTCCGGTAAGCGAAGTTCAATTGCTTCCACTCCTGTAATCTTCATTGCTTAACTTATCACCTCCTTTTCAAGCTATGTCACCGACCACAACAGCCGTAGTCCAGTTAAGCTTTTCTCTACAGTCCAGCCATCGCCGTCAGCAGCCTGGTCGCCCGAGCGGGATTGAACACCCCACAGCAACAGTGGGAAGCTAGCTCTTCAGCAGCACCATCAGGGCTTTTTGTTCCCTTCTTGATGTCCGCTACCATCGCCTCGACAAGATTAGCCGACACCATGGCGTGGCCACACATGGTAGTAACCTCAAGGATATCGTTGGAAGGCAGTTTCTCAGTCTTGCCCCATATACCCAGCGAAAACTCAACAGTATGGCGTTTCAACCCGGCTTGCTGACAACACTCGTTGACGGAATTCAGGATACCACTCACGACAACTGACAACCCCAGGTCAGCCTCCTTGAGCTCCCGCAGAGCCTGCGTTACAGCTTGTTGATTGTCGAACACAGCATGTGCAACTGCATGGGCATTGGCTATAACCTCTGCGGGTTTGTGACTATACATATTCATTCTCACGCTGCCAATGTTCTTGGGGGCGTGATGCATAGCGATGCGCAGGAACTCCTGCAGTTTTGCATCAGAGCCACCGTCATTTATGCCTGCCGCCCGTATGCATAACATAACGTAGTCTGTGCTCAGGTCATCTGCTGTTCCTTTACGGTGTAGGGTGTGGGTCATCAGTTTTCTCCTTCCGCTAGAGGCCGACCTAAACCTACGTTGGTTTTGCTATTTATGTAGCGGGGAATTTCCAGTTCGGACAAGATTCTGTCCACTGGCAAAGAGCCGTCAGGTTCGACGACACTAATACAGTCAACGCTAAAGACAGTATCAACGTCCCTGGCAACTTCTTTCAGGGCTGCCAAAACAGCTTTCATGCTCTCGATGGGAAAGGTGCACTCAATTATAGCCGAGAGCACCTTCTCATCCAGTACATCCTCCCTCAGTTTTCCTGCGCCCACATCTTTCATGAGCAGTGTAACGGGATTCTTTGGTTCAAATTCCGCTCCCAATCTCGCCATTGCCTGAGCAACCTTATCCACATCGTGGAAACGAGCGCCGACGCCTGGTCGCCCAAGCTCTATTCCAATGCCAACCCAGCCTCTCCTGAACCTTCCGGTAACATCATTGGTCTTCATCTCTTCAGTTCCACGTCCAGTTACCTTCGTCTCTTTATGCTCAGTCGTTGGATTGGAGAAAACAGCGCGTAAGGAGCGGGGCCATGGTGCAGCTTCGTAAATGAACACATCAACAGGGCAGACTTCTGCTCTCAAGCAGACCCCGCAGTCTACGCACTCATCCTGGTCTATGGTAGCAATTTCATCCATGCTGATTGCCCCCATGGGACAATAGGGCACACACAACCCGCAGGCAATACAGCTATCCTCATCAATTCTCAAAGATTTGCCTCCTTTAGCACGCTATTTCAAATCGTTCACTACATATTCAAGCCCAAGCTCTCGCAATGTCTCAGGCCTGGGCAGTCCTGTCGTTCGATCCCAGCCCATCAGGTTGTAGTAATTGCTGAGCATGTCTTCCAGATGAGGCCTGATAGACTTGCCCTTTGCTGGGCCGTCCACCGGTGTGGAGCAATATCTGGGTGATGGTTGCTCCAGATCAGGAGTGTGCCCCGCTCGGATATTATACACCCTCATCAGATTTACAGCTCTGCGCCCTACCTTTAAAGCCTCCTCAAATGAGAAGACCCACCCCGTGGCTGCGCTAACTGCTTTGGCAAGAAGGGGTAAATTGCACCGGGTGGAAAATGCACAGACGACCAGCGAATCGGCAAATAGAAGCGTGCCTTTAGTTTTGGCTTCGGCATCAGACTGCTGCTTCCATGAGAAGCGGTCGAGTGTTTGAGGTAGCCCATAAATTGTCACATCCTTTAGAAAACCTGGCTGCGTCTCCAAAGTACCTGAGTTGGTAACGCAGGAGTCCAGCATCTCAATCCACCGGCCTCGATGGTCATGAGTCCTGGGAGTGTTTGGTTGCATCGTGTAAACGGCTAGCTTAAGCGCCTCACCCCCAATATGCTCTGCGCTGCGTTTAACTCCTTCAGCTAATGTAGCCCCAAATCCTCTGCGGTAGGCGATGTTTTTCAGCAAGGCACGGGTTGCCTCAACATTTCCCCAGGTCATCTCAAGCCCGTCTAAGTCCTTTGAAGTAAGCAACCCTTTCTCATAGCATTCCATAACCCAACCGATGATCCAGCCGCCCTCATTACAATCGAAGCCGAGGCGGTCACCCTCATTACTGAGCATGACTGCAGCACC
>CAZHQV010000204.1:0-3200 GCA_964534285.1 uncultured Dehalococcoidales bacterium | reverse complement strand
GCTGACTAAGCTTGTAGGATATCCTGGCAACCTTTTTCTGGACGGGGAGTTCAACCCTCCCCCGCCTCCAGTCAGATAGTTAGTAGCGCTAGCTTTCCCCGGCTAGCGCTTTTTAGATACCGATTAGTTGTTGCCAGTGATGTAGAATCAGCTTCTTGATTACCCTCCGTTATCAATGGGTCTTGACAATGGGTAGAGTTTGCTGTCATATTCATATAGTTAGTATTGACTACTCAATATTGACTATATAAATAATTGATGAAAGGGGAATGAAATATGGTGCAACAACTGATCTTGCTGGGTATCCTACTCAAGGAGAAAATGCATGGTTATCAGCTCAATGAGTATGTAATGCATGCTATGGGCTTATACACCGACCTTAAAAAAGCCACAGCCTACTATACGCTAGAGAAGCTGGAAAAGGGCGGCTATGTCCAACATGAGGTGGAGCGGGAGGGAAAGCGGCCGGAACGGTATGTCTATCAGATCACTCAAAGGGGGAGGTCCTATTTCCTTGATCTTCTACGCGAGCATCTGAAGAGTTACACACGTACCTATTATGCAGATGATGTCGGCGTAGCCTTTATGGATCAGCTTTCTACTGCCGAGGTTCGTCAGTTACTAACCGAGAAACGCGAAAAGATCCAGGCGCTATTGCAGCAGTTCCGGGAACATCCAGAACACGGTAAAAACTGGCGCTATGTGGTTAGCCACAACATCGCACATCTTAAAGCTGACCTTTCATGGATTAGTAAAATCTTACAAGACATAGGAAGGAGAAGTGACAATAATGGCGAATAAAAGACAGAATGGATTAGCAATTGAGACTAAATCGCTTTCAAAAGAGTATCCGCGTAGATTGGAGAAAAAAGTAAGTATGGACTGTATTGATAGAGTATTAACCCGCAGAAGTATCCGAAAATTCAAAGAGGAACCAATCGCTGACAAAGTACTGCAAAGCATACTGGAAGCTGGTAGGCTCGCCCCAACGGCAACAAATAGCCAGCCCTGGCATTTCGTTTTGGTAAGAGAGGGAGAAGCGAAAGAGGCCTTTTCATTCGGAGGATTCAACAGGTTTGTTAGAGATGCTGATTCTATTGTCTTGGGCTTATACAAGCCATCTGAGGTGATAATAGAAAAACTAAGCTTGATGGACGTAACGATAGCCCTTCAAAACATGGTCATTGCAGCGTGGGTTCAAGGAGTAGGTTCATGCTGGATGGGTGCGTTCGATGAACCAAGGCTCAGGGAAACCTTGAACTTACCGGCGGATTCTAGGATAGTAGGTGCAATCGCATTTGGGATACCTGATGAAAAGCCAGTTCAACCTCTAAAGAAATCATTGAACGAAATAGTTCACTTTGACAAATGGTAGCGACCAACTCTCACAAGGAATGGGTGAGACACCGGAAGAGATTGATGCTGCATTCGCAAAAATGATGAAACCACCACCTTTGGTTAGATGGGGACGCGTCGATGATATTGCCAACGTTGTTGTATTTTTAACTAGCCCCTTGGCGAGTTATATTCATGGAGCCAATATTCGCGTTGATGGCGGTCTAATACCAACTATCAACTAATCTGTTCAAAAAACACATAAGGAAAAGGAGACTGTATAACATGGATGAACAACGTCATACTGAAATTGCCATCGAAACCAAAGGGCTGGTGAAACGATACAGTGAAGAAGTGCTAGCAGTGGATAGGGTTGACCTATCCATCCAGGCTAACAGTATCTATGCGCTGCTCGGCCCCAATGGTGCTGGCAAGACAACAACGATTTCCATGTTAACGACGCTAATAGAACCCACCGCCGGTTCAGCAAAGGTAGTTGGGTTTGACGTAGTGCGTCAGGCGGCCGAGGTTCGTCGCCGCATTGGAGTCACGTTTCAGGAGCTGGTGGTGGATGACGATCTGACGGGACGGCAGGTGCTCGATTACCACGGGCGACTGTACGGTCAGGAGAAGAAGCAACGTCGAGACAGAATCGCTCAGTTGCTAGCGTTGGCTGAATTAGAGGATGCGGCTGACCGCAGGGTACAAACATACTCAGGGGGCATGAAGCGCCGACTGGAGCTCGTGCGGGGGCTGATGACAGAGCCTGAGGTATTTTTTCTCGATGAGCCAACAACCGGGCTTGACCCACAGAACAGAGCCAATATCTGGGACTACATCCGCAACTTGAAGAAAAAACGCGGATTGACTCTTCTGCTGACAACGCATTATATGGATGAAGCCGAGGCACTGGCTGACCGGGTAGCTATTATGGACCATGGTCGTATCGTGATAGAGGGAACGCCTCGCGAACTAATCGACCAGATGGGGGCTGACACGATTCTTATTACGGGTCAAGGTGATAGTGGGAAGTTTGTCAAAGAAGTTGAGGCTCGGCCTTTCGTGCAGACCCTGACGACGACAGATAGGTTAATTCAGATTGGCGTTGATTCGGGCAACCGCCGATTGGCTGAAGTGGTGTCTCTAGCAACCAGCAGCGGCTTCACGATCGAGGATATCTCAGTAGCCAAGCCAAGCTTGGGTGATGTGTTCCTGAAGTACACAGGGCGCCAGTTGCGAGACACGTAGATGTAAATTACCTCACTTGTGAGAAGAAAAGGAGATTGTGAAATGAGTGCAGTCTTAACTTTATGGAACAAGCACATGATCAAGCTCATTGTGCATAAAGAGGAAGGTTTTGGGATGCTATTCCAACCCATTCTATGGGTGGTGCTATTCGGCACAGGTATGAAGAGTGTTATCGGGGCAGCGATGCCTGGCGGAGGAGATCTCTACATTTCTTTTATGGTACCCGGTATCATTGCTTTGACCGCTATGTCAGGAGCCATTGAAGGCGGTTTAGTGTTTCTCCAAGAGCGGCTTCTGGGCATTGTGAAGGAGTACCGCGTAGCTCCCATTCCCCGTATAAGCATTCTGATGGGGAACTCTATGAGTACCGTGACCAAGAGTCTACTGCAAGCCATAATAATTTTTGTCATAGGTGTCTTGATGGGTGCCCAAGTCGACCTTCTCCCGCTGGGCTGGCTTAGCGGTCTGATACTGATCGCTCTCTACGGACTAGGGTTTGCTGGCATCGGACTTGCTGTTGCCGCCAGAGCTAGCAGCGCCGGTGGGTATCATATGTTGATTTTTATGCTTACCCTACCGCTTCTATTCGTGAGCAACGCGCTCTATCCATTGGCGTC
>CAZHQV010000203.1:0-3213 GCA_964534285.1 uncultured Dehalococcoidales bacterium | reverse complement strand
GGCTCTCAATTTGTCGCCCTGTACTACCAGCTTAGCCCCCCTGTCGCGGATTTCATATCAGGAAGTAGCTTTTTGAGGACACTGATCAGGGAATTCCTGGTTGACCCCATTGTTTGGGTTGTTGAAGCTACGGGGGACATATGGCAGAACTAAGATGATGTAGGATGCTCCGTTATTAGGACATCATACCTGCCACGCCAGGTGCTGATCATTCTACTCAATTATCCCACCATTGCAAGGCATGCAGTGGCGAAGCAACTTCATAATCCCAAGGATTGTCATACACTTCTCAGGTGCTAGCAATGACATCCGAGGCTTTAGCCTTATGCTACACGACCCCAAAGGGGCGCACTGCATGTTCCAGGCTGCCCGAAAACTTCTGTAGGGGAGCCCTTTGTGTGCTCCCCCGCAAATTGAGAGTGGACAAGCCTCCTCCCTACGAAAGTAGGATTACTAATGGGTGATTGACGGGAAAGTGAACGAATCTTAGACTATATTCAGCTAGTATTAGGAGGTTTTGATATGACCGTAGAAATGAAGGGAAATATCTACAAAACGAAAGGGCATAGCAAGGTGATTCATTTAATAGTTGCCCTGGCGCTGGTGCTGGGTTTCAGTCTGGTGACGGCGGTGCCGGCGCTGGCAGCGCCAGTAGTGGCTTCAGTAACAGAAACAGCATTTGGCACTGATACAAAAGACCACGATGTCGATATGCCGGCAACAGTTGATGCGGGAGATTTGCTGATTGTCCTTTTCACCAATGACGGGAGCGCCACAGTAACCACACCCAGTGGATGGACTGCACTGCCATCAGATGAAACTACAGCAGTCAGATGCTCTGTTTATTATAAAATTGCATCAGGGGATGAGGATGGCACGACGGTTAATTTCGTAACCTCCGCCAGCGAACAGGCGGCGGCACAGGTCTACAGGATTACTAATTGGCATGGCACGACCCCGCCAGAGATTTCAACAGCTGCAACCGGCACAAGTTATAGGCCAAATCCGGCTTCTCTTGACCCAGCCGGATGGGATGTAGCAGACACCCTCTGGATAGCTGTGGCGGGGCAGGACCAGGGATACGAGTCAGGAACCACGGCTTACCCAGTTTATTATACAGATGGAATAAGCACACTGTCCTCTGCCACGATAACGAGTTGCCGAACACTCTCAGCCCGTAGGGTGCTTGCTGCTGCCTCGGAAAACCCGAATGCTTTCACTATTCCAGAATCGGAGGAATGGGTTGCCTTTACCATAGCGGTTAGACCAGTACCACACGACCTTACCACCTCCAGCACGGAAGGAGGCTCGGTAACCACACCTGGCGAGGAAGTGTTTACCTATGACGAAGGAACAGTAGTTGACCTGGTGGCCGAGGCTGAGGAAGACTGCCGGTTTACCGTGTGGACTGGCGATGTAGAAGACATCCTCGACATCTATGCCGCCGAGACCACCATCACCATGAACGGCGACTATTCCATCGTGGCCAACTTTGTGGCGACATATGACCTCACCATCTCCAGCACGGGAGGAGGCTCGGTAACCGAGCCTGGCGAGGATACTTTTACCTACGACGATGGAACAGTAGTTGACCTGGTAGCCGAGGCTGAGGATGGCTACCGGTTTGACGAGTGGACCGGTAATGTGAGCACTATTGCTGATGTCCACGCCGCCACAACCACTATCACCATGTACGGCGACTATTCCATCACAGCCGAGTTTGTCCAGCAATATGACCTCACCGTCTCCAGCACGGAAGGAGGCTCGGTAACCACACCCGGCGAGGATACTTTTACCTACGATGAAGGAACGGTGGTTGACCTGGTAGCCGATGCTGATGAGGGCTATCGGTTTGTCGAATGGACTGGTGATGTAGAAGACATTGCCGATGTCCATGACGCCACGACTACCATCACCATGAACGACGACTACTCCATCACAGCCAACTTTGTGGCGCTATATGACCTCACCACCTCCAGCACGGCTGGAGGGTCGGTAACCACGCCCGGCGAGGATACTTTTACCTACGATGAAGGAACGGTAGTCGACCTGGTAGCCGATGCTGATGAGGGCTACCGGTTTGACGAGTGGACTGGAGATGTAGGCGACATTGCCGATGTCTATGCTGCCTCAACCAACATCACCATGAACGGTGACTACTCCATCACAGCCGAGTTTGTGGCGATATATGACCTCTCCATCAACAGCACGGAAGGAGGCTCGGTAATCACACCCGGCGAGGGAGTGTTTACCTATGACGAGGGAAAGGTAGTTGACCTGGTGGCCGAGGCTGAGGAAAGCTACCAATTTGACGAATGGACTGGCGATGTGGGTACCATCGCTGATATCCATGATGCCGAGACCACCATCACCATGGACGGCAACTATTCCATCACCGCTAACTTCGAGGAGGTACCACCATCTCCAGTGTATCCAACGGTTGCCACACAAGCTGCCACCGGGACCAGCACCAACTCAACCACCCTGAATATGAACTATACTGTGGGGGACTTCAGCCCGGTACAAGTGCGCTTTGCCTACAAGAAGTCCGCCGACTCGGCTTGGTCTTATACCGATTGGTCATATAAATCAGGGAGTGGCACCTATGCCGCGCCGCTCACCGAGCTTGACTCCGACACCACATATGAGTTCAAAGCCCAGCTTAAGTATAATGGCACTGTGATTGGGGGGACTACACTTCAATTCACCACAGACACACCATCAACCCCACCACCCACCGGAGGTTGTTTTATTGCTACCGCAGCCTACGGAACTCCGACTGCGGAACAGATCGACGTGTTGCGAGAGTTCCGGGATATCGTGTTGCTGGAAAGCATCGCGGGCTCTCAATTTGTCACCCTGTACTACCAGCTTAGTCCTCCAGTAGCGGATTTCATAGCAGGAAATGAGCTTTTGAGGACTCTGGTCAGGGAGTTCCTAATTGACCCCATTGTGTGGGTTGTTGAAGCTACAGGGGATATATGGCGGAATTAGGGTAAAGTAAAAGAGCTCAGAATAGTAAGAAGCTTGGGCGGGGCTTGTCCCCGCCCAAGCTTCGATTTACTTTGTGCCTCGCGGGGACGACCTCTTGGGATCAAGAAAGCTCACTCCGAAAAGGAGCACCGCACTTACAGCAAAACCTATGAGGCCAAGGTCTCCTTTGAGAGGAATGTCAAGACCCGGGATCTTTCCCAGCAAGCCTACTACCCCACC
>CAZHQV010000202.1:0-3224 GCA_964534285.1 uncultured Dehalococcoidales bacterium | reverse complement strand
TCGTTATATTTCCCGTGAAGCCTTGCCTCACGGATAAACATCTCACCAGCCCGCTGGAGAATCTTCAGGATCTTGTCTTCCACCTTATCACCGAACTTAAAGATCATCCTGTTCAGGTCTCCTGAGGAGAACATAGGTGTCAGCCCAGCCATATCTCTGAATGTGTCTGCAGGGGATCCCACCTGATAATATCAAAGGTTTCCCCAAGCACAGTCAACTTCTCAGCTCCTGTAATTTTTTCAGCCTTGGTAAAGAACTTTGCCCGGAGGTCTGTAAAGTCTCCGGAAGCGGTTTGAACCCTCGAAGAGAATCCTTCGGCATACTCTCGCCTTCCTTTGATCTCCTGGGTGGTTGGCGTTTCTGAAGCCAGCTCCCCATCGGTGATCGTCGAGGCTACGACCGTTATGGTCGCGGTATGTGGGTATCTTACCACCAGTTTGCTTTTGCATTTCCCCTTCCGTGCTTCAGCTTATCGGCTTTTGTGCTCTCCCCGTTGTCCTGGTAGAGGTGCCTGGCATAGCTCAGCAGTTGTTCCCTGGCATGCTTTACTGACAGCTTACCCTCGGAAAAGTCCGGAGAGTTGGCAACAGCCACATAAAGATCCGCGGCGGCCAGAGCCACCACAGTCTTATGGGTGGAAGAATAGATGTCCGCTCCGGTAAGAGAGCGGTCCGCTATTATCTTCTCAGCGAAATCATCGCTTATATCTGATAAGCCCGGGTAGGATAATATTGCTTCTTTGACAGTCATACTGCTTTACTGATCAATTATGACCAGGACGTAGCATTGGTTTTAAGTATATAAATCGAATCCACGTCATTAAATACCGGGAAGGCATTAGCCTGGCCTTTGGTGTATTCGCCGAAGGGTTCCACCTGGCTCCACTTGGTAAGAAGGACGTGCTCTTTTTTAACGAGCAGCGCATTCTTGCGAATGGAAGCGGCGGTTTCTTCGGCAATCGGTCCATGGAGCAGACGCCCTACCTTCATCTCAGGGATAAAGGACACATATCCGGTCTTCCAGGGGGCTACGTTGCTCAGAGCATGATCAAAGCTCTCAAACCTTACGGCAGAGTCTACAATCACGATCGTTGGCAGCATATTGGCTTCAAGGACAGCATTGACCCTGTCAAGGGACAGGAACACTGCTTTATTCTTGGCCATACCCTGGAACACACTCCATGTATCTTTCACCTCAGTGGTAGCGATCATAAGGGTGAAGGTCGCTTTGTCCATCACAATGTATTTAATGGAGTGACCATTTGCCCTGGCAGCATCACATACCGTCTTGATGTCGGTAATAGGAGTTGCAGTAGCAGCGGTTGCCCAGATGGTGCCTACGGCAGTCTTCTGAGCAGCGGGTATACCAAAGTCCACAGAGGTCTCAGTGATAATACCGTTGTTATTGGTAGCATCGAGTGAGAGGGATCCATAGGATAATGCCTGCATACAGAGAAACTCTGTTCGGGCATGAACACCGGTAAAGCAGAAGTCGATATCGCCAAAGACGAGTTCGAGCAATGCATTTTTGTTCATATCGCCGGCGGAGAGGGCCTTCATGGTATTGTAATCGTTGAAGTCCTTCTCATCCATCTTCCGCTTCAGGGCTATCTTGGGGATATCCCCTGACTGTTTGGCAATGGTCCTGCGTGCTTTAAGGGGTGCGCTGGCGTTATACTCGATAACATCAGCCATCACCGGGGTCCCGGAAGAACCGGTCAGTGATTCCCAGGTCAGTTGTGTGGTATACTTCAATCCAAAGAAAAGCTGCCAGAACAGCCTTGCCAGGAATGCTTCGCGGGCGCGGTTTACATAGGCCTCAACATTCTTTTTGTTGAGTTCCTTTAATAGGGATCTTTCTAGTGACATTTCTTATCCTCCTATGTTTTTACCTGATTAGACGAATCTGATCAGGGGAAGGAAAGCCTTGATGTTCGCATCCACAGGATACGGCAGCAAACTCTCATTCACGGTTCCACGAACTAATATTCCACACCCTTGATTGTCTTTCTCAAGGTCTACAGAGTTAAGTGCAATACCGACGGGCGGGTACTTGTAGGTACCGGTACCGGCAGTTGCAGCCTGAGCTGTTGCTTGAACGAGGCAGTCTCCATCCAACATGGCAAGTCCCAGGGAGGTTCCCACGGTGAGGATGTCATAATCCTCGCTCGTGGTTGTGTCAATGGTAGTAATGGGATAAGCCTTACTTCCTACATCAACGGAGGCCATTATCACATCACCAACCACAAACTCATGTCCCTTGAGAACTTTATAGTCGGTCTCATCGTTTGCTTCGTCTTCGTACAGCTCAGCAGATTTCACAAGGTGGTAGATGCCGTCGGAGTCTTTTCCAACGAGAGCACCTTCACCCATTTTCTTGGTTGCGGCTTTGAAATCATCGGGATCGACGATACCACCACCAGGAATGTCCTCCAGCACGTTCTCAACGGCCAGAGTCCTTTCAGTGTCATTTTCGCTTGTTACGTACATGGCAAATTACTTTGCTTCTGCTGGCTTTGCGCCAAACTTCTCATCGAGAAATCCCTTCATATCTCCCTCACCGGCCTCATTTTTACCTCCTTCTCCGAAGTCGCCTTCCTCGACAGACTCATTAACTAGCTCCTGCTTTAATCCCAGGTATTCCGTTTCAAGGGCTTTGACCTGGTCTTCAAGGGAGTTGTCTTCATCGTCAAGTTTAATGCGGTTTATCCAGAGCTTCTGGTATTTCTCAGGGACCTTAGATCCCTTGAGCAGTTCAGCGGCCTGTGATTGTTTGGAAGCAGTTTGCTGGGCTTTGGTAATCCCTGATATCTGCTCGTTTAAAGCAGCATTGGATTCCATCAGTGATTTTGCCCATGCAGGGATTTTTTCCTCTTCTTCGCCCTCAACCTTTTTCTCCGGCTCCTTCTTTTTCTCAGGTTCTTTGACAGGCTTGCCGTCTTTAACCTTGTGCTTCTTTTCGTAGTTAGTAACTGCGGTGGAAGAAGCTTCGGTGACCCGGCGGTCGAGTTCGGATTGGTAGAGAGTGTCAAATGTGACCCCGCCGACAGCGGTTTCAACTTGATCCTCAACTGTGACAGTTTCGGCCAGTTTTTTGGCGACCCTGTCGAGGATTGCATCCTGAACCCCCGGGAAGCGGGTTTTCAGCGACGCGAGAATTTTATCATACATTGGCGCAAAGTGTTTGTTACACTTTAAAATATAAGCGCGCCTAAGGATTTAGAT
>CAZHQV010000201.1:0-3237 GCA_964534285.1 uncultured Dehalococcoidales bacterium | reverse complement strand
TATCACCTCTTTTTAAGTATTAACCCGAGACGTTCTGCCACAACCTCTTCCTCTCCATCCTGGATGCAGTGAGGGTTAAGAACGATAGCCCCCTCAATGCCCCCACTCATCATTCCTGTTTCCGTTCCTACATATATTGCAGGATTGCCATCCCTTAAAGTCTGTGCGACCTCCTTAGCGGTAAAACCGAGGGCTTCCTCTTCGAGGATGACGCGGGCCCGTGGCCATCCCTGAGCAAAATATTCATCTTTCTCAGGATCCGGGAAAACCCGCTCAACTCTCACATGAGGTATATTAGCCAAGGCCTCCATCCAGTACTTGACCCGTTCCTCTCTCCTCTGAAGCAAAGCAGCATGATTTAGGGAGGCGTACCTCCGAAGAGCTGTTATACAGGCGACCAATGCTTCTTTGGAAACCTTCATGGGCCTCCCAATGCCGTGGTGGGGGCAGGATTGCGTAAAGGCTGATTCAATGAGGTTTTTACGACCGCAGAGAATTCCCGTATTCTGAGGCCCCATGATGCCCTTGCCTCCACTAAAGGCGACGAGGTCAGCACCCCAAGCGATGAGCCGAGTTAGGTTTTCGATGGGGGGGAGCTCAGCAGCAGCATCGACAATGACGGGGATCCCATGCTTTTTCCCTATAGCGATGATCTCCTTGAGGTTTTTTAATCCTTTAAGAGTAGTATAGAGAAGGAAGGCGATGGCGACGGTCTTGTCCGTTATGGCACCCTCTATATTTTGAGCTGTAAAATTTCCCTCTTCATCCCCCACCAGCACGAATCTTGCTCCGCCTGACGGGAAGGCCTGAGCGTATCCATGACTCATGTGCCTGGGGATTATGATCTCATTGGGCATGGTCTCACTGTGCGGTAACTTCATCATCTTCTCGTGGTCGCTTCCAGAGATACAAGCCGCAGCCATTAAGACCATCGCTGCTGCAGCTCCCGACGTAACCAACCCCGCCTCTGCACCTGTGATCTCAGCGATGATTTCCCCTGCCCTCTTGTGGAGTTCCTCCATATTAACATGCGACTTTGAGGCATCGACCCAAGCCTCCACTACCTCACGGGGCATAATGGAACCCCCTATCATCGTAAACGTTCCCCAAGCGTTTATGACTCTCTTAACGCCTAACTTCTCGTAGATATTTTCCATTATTCTCCTTTCTATGCGGGCCAATCATGTCGGGGCAGCGGTTTCTCGTCGATGATATCGTAGTCACCAGAGTTCTCCCAATCCGGTCGACTAATACCATTGCCATCCCAGAGAATCTCACCGTTGCGAATGGTCATCTGGCATTCCAGGCGATACTCGCCTCGCATTCTGGCCCGTCCGCAATCCACGAAGCCGAATTCTCCTTCCCTTCGCTCCAGAACGGTCACATCGGCACATGCGCCCACACTCAAAGTTCCGAGCTCTGGCCGCTGTATCTCCCGGGCCGGGTTTACTGTCGAGCGTTTGATTACCTCTTCAAATGTCATCCCCATGTTCAAGAATTTAGACATCACGGGTGGCATAGTAGCGTCAGGGAGCAGGAGGCTAGCTGCGTGCTGGTCTGTACTAATGCTATCGGGTATGAAGCCCTGTTTAACCGCTGGTACGGCACGGCGGAACCAGAAGCTCCCACCACCGTGCCCCACATCGAAAATGACACCTCGCTCCCGGGCCTTCCAGACGTAGTCTGTGATCTTGCCATCATCGTCCAAAAGCGGGAACTGGCGGGCATAGAAGTGGGTGTGGATGTCCCCTGGTCGCAGGTGCTTGAGCAGCAGGTCTTCATAGGTGGCGGTGGCTTTCACCCAGAAGTCCACCATGACGGGGGTTCGGCTCAGTCTGCCAGCGTGAACGGCATAGTCGATGGGCTCAAAACCGGCGCCCGAGTAATGGGCCGACTTGAGTCCAACGATGGTGTCAGGATAGCGGGCGATCATTTCAGCTGCCGCCACCGCGTCCATCTCCGCGAGTCTCTGTTCGTCCGGGCACATCCCGCAGCCAGCGATATTGAGGAGCGCCAGCACGCGAGTCTTGGATTTATCGATGACGTTGGCCTTGGCTTCCTCGAAGTTCTTCCAGCCGGACGAGCCAGCATCCACTACGGTGGTCACGCCACTCCGCACCGCTGTGGTATCCCAAGTGATAGAGCCCTCGAAGACGGGCAAGATATGCACGTGGATATCGATAAGCCCCGGGGTTACATATAACCCACTTACATCCACCACTTTCTTCGTCTCTTCCGCAGGGACTTCCTTGGCCACGCAGGCGATGCGGTTGCCCCGTATGGCCACATCCATAGGCTCGTTGATGCTGTTGGCCGAGTCAATAACGTGCCCTCCCTTCAACAGTAAATCATATGGAGTATTTCTCTCTTGCATCATAATTCCATCCTTCTTACCTAAAGTATGTTATGCTTGCAGTCAAATTACCACTCCTTGTATTTGTTCAGTACCTTAGTGACACATCACCTCCTTTCTCTGACTTTCTTTTTACTACATGGATACCTCTAATGGGGAGGGCATCCTTTTTCCGTTCCTATAATAGCCTTTAATACTCGATGTCGCAAGAGAATGTTTCGAATCTTAAATTTGCGGGGGCAAATCACACAAAACATCTAATTGTTGTATGAAAGCTAAATATTAGCAACCTTTGGGAATTTGCTTGGTAAGCCAAGCAATATTTATAGGTGAAGCCAAAGATCCATCAAGTATTCCATTTCCAGGAAAGGTGCCGGTTTTTGTTCCTCCTGTTATATCAACAGCCGAAAACTAGAAAAAATGGTGGTTGAAAAGATAAAGGAGCACATCCTGAGCTACGAAAACTTGCAGAACTTGGTATCACTGGTTAACGAGGAGATGGATACCAGCGCCAGCGAGTATCGCTATCGTCTGGACATTATCTCAGCGGAGATGGACAATGTCAGTTACGCTCGGTGCGTATTGAAATAGAGAATATGCTGTCAGACAGGAAGGTCGGGTTGGCTGATTTGGCAACAGTGCAGAAATATGTAGAAGATTTACATAATCTACTTAAGGAAAGTACGATAACGGAAAGGAAATCATTTATCCGTAACTTTGTTAAGGAGACAAGAATAAACAATAGAGAGGCAGTAATGACTTACACTATCCCAATGCCACCCAAACAACTATCTCAGGAGACTTTCACAGTTCCCCCTATTGTACAGTATGGTGGGCCATTGTGGGCTCGAACCACAGACCTCAGTCTTATCAGGACTGCGCTC
>CAZHQV010000200.1:0-3246 GCA_964534285.1 uncultured Dehalococcoidales bacterium | reverse complement strand
TGTTTCATGATTGCACCGATCCGTGCGAGATAATCAAATGGCGCGAAATCTACCAACACATGGAGGACGCCACTGACCGGGGCGAGGATGTAGCCAATGCCCTTGAAGGTATAGTATTGAAGCATGCCTGAATCCTCGGCTGTGCTAGTTCTGGTAATTGCAGCGGCCATTGGATTCGCTATTGCAAATGGCTTTAATGATGCCGCTAATGCTATTGCTACAGTGATTGGCACGCGCACCCTTTCGCCTCGGGCTGCCATAATCATGGCAGCCTTTTTCAATTTCCTCGGGGCGGCTACAGGCACTGCTGTAGCTATGACCATCGGCAAGGGAATCGTTGCTCCTGAAGCCTTGAATATGAGCATTGTGCTCGCAGGAACGGGGGCAGTTATCATCTGGGCTGTTGCAGCAACACGTTATGGTATGCCGATAAGTCTGACCCACGGGTTGGTGGCAGGGTTGGTGGGGGCTGGCATCGCCGTCGCTGGTGCTGAAGTCATCGTTTGGGGGGTTCTGGCGAAGGTGATTTCTGCCGTCGGTATCGCACCCCTCTTGGGCTTCGTGGGTGGTTTTCTGCTGATGCTAGCGATATTATGGATTTTCCGAACTACTGCGCCTGAAAGAGTACGGGGCATCTTCAGCAAGCTCCAGATCCTTTCGGCCGCCTTCCTGGCTTATAGTCATGGCAAGAACGATGGTCAGATGCCTATTGGCCTGATCACTATGGCGCTAGTGGCTTCTCCCTATTATGATGCCAGTCTGTGGGCTCATCTCTCACTGTTGGATCCCAGTGCCTGGTGGATCATAGTGATATCAGCAGCCTCGATTAGCTTTGGCACTGCTATTGGCGGGCGGCGAGTTATCCAAACACTAGGGTTGAGGATAACTACTTTGCGTCCTGCCCAGGGATTTGCTGCCAATGCCTCGGCAGCCACTGTCATTGAGGTGGCCTCACACTTTGGTATTCCGGTAAGCACCACACACTGTACAAGTGCTGCGATTATGGGGGTAGGCGCCACACGACGCCTTTCCGCTGTGAGGTGGGGGATAGCCCGAAATATCGTGTTGACCTGGCTTCTGACTTTCCCTGCTTGTGGTGTCCTCGGCTGGCTTATCGCATCGCTCCTGAAGGTTGCCTTTTGAGGCGAAGCCTAGCTTCGCCATCTGGCCTTCTCAATCTGGTCATTGTCGAGCGCCTTCGGGCTACATGATACGAAGCCACTGTCAGAATCACTGGGTGCCGCCCTACAATAGGTATTTGGTTTGCGATGCTTTCTATTTGAGATTGGGTGAGGGTATAATTACACTAAGAGGCGATTCGGAACTGTGCCGAATATCGTGAATGAACAGCCTAACTGTTTTGGGTTTCTTGGGTAATGATGGCACTGGGGATTCAGCAGGGGCAGAGTTGCTTAAGGGGTTGTCCTAGGCAATAACCTTCACAGTTGGCAGAGGTTTGGTATGTTTCGTCGTGGGAAGCCGTTCTGAAGTTGCAGGACTGGCGAGGATGGCGTCGCAAAGTTGACATATGCTGAGATAGCTATGCAAGACTATCGTTCAGGAAAGACTAGGCGGAATCATAGTTTGCCATTACTACCCCAATTCTGGGAAGCGTGACATGAGAGATATCGATAAGACGAAAGAGCAGGTCATAACCGAACTTGCGGGGCTGCGCCGCCGGATTACTGGGTTGGAAGCATCGGAAGCCAAGCACGAGCGGGTGGAGGAGAGGATAGAACATCTAAACCTCGTGCTCCGTGCGATCCGCGCCGTCAACCAGCTTGTGACCCGGGAAAAGGACCAGGGGAGGTTGCTCAAGCGAGTCTGCGACAAGCTCGTCGAGACTCGTGGCTACTATAACGCTTGGGTGGCTCTCGTGGATAAGGCGGGCAGACTGATTACGACTGCAGAAGGTGGGTTGGGTGGGGACTTCCTGCCCATGGTTGAGAAGCTGAAGCGCGGTGAGTTGACCGCTTGTGGCCGGAAGGCGCTGTCCGGCTCTGGCATTGTGGTAACTGAAGACCCGCCGTCGTCCTGCTATGACTGTCCTCTATCGGACAATTACTATGGCAGAGCGGCGATGACTGCCCGGTTGGAGCATGAAGGAAAGGTCTATGGACTGCTTTCTCTCTCCTTGCCCAGGCGTTTGGCGGTAGACGAGGAAGAACAGATATTGCTTGAGGAACTTGTCGGGGACATCGCTTTCGCCCTGCACAGCATGGAAGCGCAGCAGGAGCGCAAGAAGGCAGAGGAAGAAATGCAAATCCACAGAGCGCGTTTCAAATCCATATTTGACCATTCACTGGAGGGCATAGTAACTCTTGACACAAATAATACTATCCTAGATGCAAATCTGGGATTCGAGAGGATTTTCGGATGGGAGGCGGAAGAAATTGAGGGCAAGTGGCTTGATGGCCTCATAGTCCCGGAACGATTGATAGATGGAGAGGCAAAGGAACTTGACAAGATGGCTTTGGATGGAATCCTTGACTACGAGACAATCAGGAAAAGGAAAGACGGTACACAAATAAACGTTTCCCTCTCTGCGGGCCCGGTAAATATCGGGGGAGAAGTCAGAGGGCGCTTTGTAATTTTCCGCGACACCACCCAGAGGAAGCGGCTGGAGGAGGCGGTCAGGGAGGGCGAGGAGTTTAGCTCTGGCCTGCTGAATAGTTCTCCCAACGCCATACTGGTTATCAATCCAGATACTTCGATACGATATGTGAACCCTGCGTTGGAAGAGCTCACTGGTTTTGCTTCTACGGAGCTCGCTGGTAGGAAGGCTCCATACCCCTGGTGGACAGAGGGAACACTGCACGCAACCAGAGGAGATTTCGAAAGGGCCATGAGTGAAGGAGTGCGGAGAGTTGAGGAGCGTTTTCAGAAGAAGAATGGTGAGCAATTCTGGGTCCAGATAAACTCTACTCCAATAATGCGCAATGGGCAGTTCCGGTACTACCTATCAAACTGGGTAGACATCACCGAGCGCAAGCAAACAGAACAAAGAATCAAGGCATCGCTGATGGAGAAACAGGTGCTGCTGCAGGAGATACACCACAGGGTGAAGAACAACTTGCAGGTTATGTCCAGCCTGCTCAAGCTTCAGTCCAGGCAAATCGGGGATGAACGCTATGCTGAGATGCTCAATGAGAGCCAGAACAGGGTAAAGACAATGGCGCTTATCCATGAGAAGCTCTACCAGGCAGAAGATTTAGCCAGGATTGATCTTGGTGGATACGTCAAGAG
>CAZHQV010000199.1:0-3250 GCA_964534285.1 uncultured Dehalococcoidales bacterium | reverse complement strand
AACAAAACAAGTCAATGTGCAACAACACAGGCAATAGCACGAATTTATCTCGCCCTTGCCTATAGGCTTGGAGCAAGCTTTAGAATATTTGTACAGGTCGTAATCGGCCTTTTCAAGCACCTGCCTCCACCTAGGGTATCTCCCACTGCGCCGCTTCCGCGGAGGACGTGCTTATGCTTCCGCCCCTTGCTGCTCGGAGATCGGCGTTTCTATGTGAAATTCTGCAATAAGGGTCTGTGTTTCAAGAGTTGCCCCATAGTGAATTGGGCCAACCTGAATCTCCTTAACCACCCGGTATCTTCCTGGCTCGGGCGTTTCAAGAAAATCCTCAGCTGGAATAAAACTTTGCCGGAATGCCTGTCCCGGGTGCAAACCTAGGAGTTCGAGAGTCCAGACGCGGTCCAACGAAACTTCAACCCAATTGCCGTCCTCAAACCGCTGCACTCCGAAGAAAGTTCCAAACTGGACCGATCCCGTCCGGAGACTTCTCAGGGTAATAGTGACGGTGTCATCGGGATGATATGTCTCCTTATCCAGGTCAAGGGCTACGGTGCCCATGGGAACTACGCCAGTGACCACTACAGTCGCGACCACAATCAGTAGAGCCGGGACCAGAATTGCGATGAACAAACGCCTCTTCATACGCCCCCTCTTCTGTTTCTCATTCATATTATTTCACCTCCTGTTAAAGTTTGCGGGCTGTCCAGCCACCTTTTATGCCGGACATAGGCCACGGCTCGTAAATCCGTCTCTGGTATTTCAACAATTTAACGCTCTCAAAGCTATTACCCTCTTCTATGTACTATATAATGCACAAGGCGGAAAAAGTTGCATTATTCTGCCTCGTTTAAATTCGCCACTGCCCGGTGGAATAAGGACTTTATCGTTCCTTACGAAGCCGAAACTAACAGATGGAGAGGTCAAAGGCAGCAGAATCATGCAACCTTTTTCGACGTTCTGCCTTATAGTATAAGGAGGCCCTATGCTTGTGGACAAAGACAAGCTCAAAGATAAGATATTGAAGCGTTGGACTTCTCTACTTGTTCCTTTGCCGGCACTATTCGTGCTGGTGATTCCTACCGCGCTATACAGGGGTATCATGTTACTCCCGGTGATCTTATATTTGAGCCAGCATTTGCCCCGGCACTCCGGGGAGCCTCTCTATGAGGACTTACGGTGGCTGTTTCTACATCCCCCTCATATACCTGGCTGGGCAATCGCCGGTCTCGGTTTTCTTCTCTTTCTTATCGCTTTGACGACCATGCTCAAGAACAGAGGCAGGCTTTTGACTTCAGGCCTGTACGGAAAGGTCAGGCACCCTCAATATCTCGGTTTCATCGTGATGGCATGGGGAATCACTGCAGTTTCCTGGAAATACTACCACGGGTTAGACCTCCCATCGGGAGTCTTGGGCTATTTTTTCCATCATTGGGTTGTAGTGTCGTTAGCCTACGTGGTGCTTGCATTTCTTGAAGAAAAGTATTTGTTGAAAAAGCACCCTCAAGAATACAAGGAATACAAACAAAAAGTGCCCTTTCTGTTCCCTGTACCTCATCCAAGGAAAATCCCGCAACCGGTTTTCGCTTTAGGTATCATAATCTTGTTTTCTTTCGTTCTACAAGAAGTCTATCCACGAATTATCCAAGTTCTCATTTGATGATTCAGTGCTGCCGACCACTAGCCATTTGACTGAACAATCCAGGCTATTGTGCAATAGCGCACAACCTTGACCCTTATTGGTGAGGATGTATGTTAGCTCAGCCCTATAGTTAGGTTGGGATGACCATGTTTCTTGGCACTCATTTCATCAAGTTGAGATTTTGTAACCTCTGATCCGCTGACAGTCATTCCTACTCCAAGTTCTATCTGCTTTTCTTCCAATCTTCTGATTTTCTCCCCGATGACTGGAATGCTCTTTTCGTACCGTATGCCAATATCCAGAACTTGACGGGTAGTAACATCGCTGATGATATAACGATGAACTACCATATTTCTTTCATCGTAAAGTTTGTTCAGTTGTGTGAACAACTCTTCATCAATGATGCACTCTTTCAGAGCTTCCCTGTAGACCTCTCGCTCTGTGACTATCTTAGCCCCATCCCCTTGATATACAACCTCGTCTATGATTTCGTCTGTCCGAGTTTTAATTTGATGCTGTAATATGAGACCTACTCTCAGCATTGCATCAATGACAGATGTTGCTAAGCAAACGTATTCCACAAGAAAACCATTCCGACCTGCTCGAGTAAGAAGCTCGTACGCTGCCACGAAACCATTCATAAACTTTTCTAATCTGTGTTCGCCCATTTCTTTTGTGTCCTTCCCACTTTGTATTGAGTCTCGCCGAGGCCAAAGCAGAAATAGGGTCGACTGAGGTCAATCCTATGAACTGGGTTCAAAGCCTCTACACAATTCTTGAAGTTTCTTCAAAGGCTCGATTTCCCAGTGGTTATACGGTCCACAGCCGCCAGGGTGAAAGTTACGAGGGTGATGCAGAGCAAAATAAAGGATACCTTCTTTTTCTCGCGGTGCTTGTTTTTGAAAGCTGTCTACGGTCTGTCCAGGAAAGAATCGCCGTAACGCAGGCGCCCCCATAGTGATAATTAGTCTAGGTTTGACGAGACGTATCTCCTCGTCGAGCCAATAAGCACAGGCCTGTATCTGGTCTCGGCCGGGGTCTTGAGAGGTGGCATCTTGCCGTGGTAGCGGGCATTTCACAATATTCGTGAGGTAAACCCTGCCTCCATCTACATTAAAGTCACTTAGAAGTTTACAAACTGTGTCCCCTGTAGTCCCAATAAAAGGCCGTCCTTTGCTGGCTAAGTAGTATGGAACCGCTGCCCCAACTATCATTATGTCCGCAGAACTTTGCCCATAACCAGGAATAGTGCACTCACGGCTCTGGGAGAGCTCGCACTTGGTGCAGCAATCAAGTTTCCGAGCCAGTCCTTGTAGCTCCGCATTATCCACATTGAACATTATCGACGCCCGGTCATATTATGATTGAGACAGTCAGCGTTGTCAAAAAGCATCAGAACGGAATGATGAAGCACCCGCCCCAACAAACCGCCCTTATGTTACGTCAAAGGTAACAATCTAGGCAATCGTAAAGCGGCAGTCTCCTGTGGTACAAGATGAG
Source organism: uncultured Dehalococcoidales bacterium (assembly GCA_964534285.1). GTDB lineage: Bacteria > Chloroflexota > Dehalococcoidia > GIF9 > AB-539-J10 > JADFUX01. The sequence goes on along the minus strand of CAZHQV010000199.1, from coordinate 111 downwards.
CCTGATGTAAGCGGATAGCCCCTTCATCATCTGAACAGACAATCGATCACAAAGTACCGACGACCTCCATGCAGACAATGCTGTGAATTAGGTTATAATTAAGGCACAAAT
>CAZHQV010000198.1:0-3259 GCA_964534285.1 uncultured Dehalococcoidales bacterium | reverse complement strand
TGCCCCGGTGAAGAAGATACCATCGTAGCCAGCGAACTTCAGGTGAGGACCGAAAAAACCACCTGAGTTACCGTCTCCCCACCCCCCGGTCAATGGTGACCTTCCTGCTACCACTGCATATCTTGTACCGCAGGTGGCACGGGTAGCCGTGAGAGGACCAGTAACAAGTCCAAGAATGTTCCCTGGTCCCAATGGGTCAACTCCACCCTTTTGCCGACCATAGATAATTCTGGCTCCTATGCCATAGCCTCCGATGAAATCGCGACAAAGCTTTTCATCAAGTGCCTCATCCTTTAGCTCACCTTTGGAAAGGTCTACAAATAGAACCTTCCCCATATAACCCTTTGCCATATTAATCTCCTTCCTGTTTAGATATTGGTCATGATGGCCTCAATAATGCGGGCACAAAACTCGGATAAGTCGTCAGCCACGCGCCCCGTGACTATATTGCCGTTGGTAACAGCAGGCATATCCTCCTAAACTATAATTAAGCCGCTCTTCTAGCAAGAACTTTATTTATTGATACTGCAGCAAGTAAAACTACCCCCTGAGTAAGCTTTACCCAGAATTCCTCAACTCCTGAAGCCACGATTCCAGCGGTCATACTTCCTATTATAAAAGCCCCAACTACAGTACCAAGAATAGTTCCCTCTCCTCCAGATATTGCTGTACCACCTATAAATACCGCAGCTATAGTTATGAGTAAGTATCCAGGGCGATAAGATTTTCTCCACTATCCGCATCGAATAAATATATTGCTTCCGGTTGCGGAAGTGCGTACACGCTATCTCCCATCGAAGAAGAGAAACTAGGAGGTACAGTTGCTTTAATTTGTCCCCCCTCGTATTCAATGATCACTACCGTTTCTTTCCCAAGCTGCTCAACCCCGTACACGCGTCCTCGCAGAGAATCCGATACTGGGTTAGCAGAAAGGTCTATGCTTGAAGGTCGCGCACCCAGGACACAGCGCTTGTCACGCGGCTGTTCTCGTACAACATTTGCGGTCTCTTTAGTCAACGCCAAATGAAACGATGAGTGCACAAACTCGAGCCCGTGGTCTGTGGTATTAATTGAACCCTCGAAGAAATTCATCGGAGGGGAACCAACGAATCCTGCCACGAACAGGTTGGCAGGTTTGTTATATACCTCCATAGGAGTCCCAACCTGTTGCACTCCACCCTGGTGCATCACGACGATCCTGTCTGCTATTGTCATCGCCTCAACCTGGTCATGGGTCACGAAGACCATAGTGATACCAAGTTTCTTTTGCAGAACCACAAGCTCCACACGGAGCGTCTCCCGCATTGCCGCATCCAGACTGGCAAGTGGCTCATCCATTAGGAATAGACTCGGGTCGCGGACGATAGCCTTAGCGGTGGCAACCCGCTGTCGCTCTCCCCCACTCATCTCGAATGGCTTCTTTTCCAGAAGATCTGTAACTCCCAGGAGCCCACAAGCTTCTTCAACGCGTCGATTCATTTCCTGTTTTGTCAACTTTCGTGATCGGAGGCTCATATCAATGTTTTTGCGAGAGGAGAGGTGAGGATAAAGCAGCGAGGACTGGAACACCATCGCCACATTTCGCCTATGGGGAGGCATATCGGTTACATCTTCCCCATCGAAATAGATCCGGCCACTGGTTGGAACCTCTAGACCGGCTATACAGTTCAATGTGGTCGTTTTTCCACATCCTGATGGTCCGAGGAACAACATAAGCTCACCGTTTTCGATTCTCAATGTAAAATCTCTTACGGCCACTACCTTTCCGTATTCCTTGTACAACTTCTCAATATAGATCTCGGCCATGTTGCTTTTTTACCTCCTCATGTTGCTTTTTACCCTCCGAGGGGTTCCACGATGTTCATTTTGACAATATAACGCTGAAGCAGGTATACTGCGGCGAACGGGGGCACAAGCGAATAAGCTAACGACGCGGCAAGGTAAGCCGGCTCTGGTTCTTGGAACATGAAGCCGCCAACAGCGGGCGGGATAGTGGTTGCCAATGTTCCATTAACCAAGATTTGGGCGAAAGTGAATTCGTTCCAGGCAAAGAGGAAAGCTATGATAGCCCCAGTCAGAATGCCTACCTTTGCCATAGGAATAATAACCCTGATCAAGGTCCCCATCTTTGAAAACCCGTCGATAGTAGCCAATCTTTCTACTGACGGCAGGTTGCCAAAGAAACCAACCATCATCCAGGTTACAAACGGAATAGTAATCGTCAGCGTCACGATACCTAATCCAAGCAGTGAGCCTGTAAGTCCTAGCCTCAAAAATTGGAGGTAGAAAGGAATAATTGTCGAAATAGGTGGGAGTGCCACGGCTAGCAGCACCGCAAAGAACAGCTTGTTTTTGTGCGGAAACTTCAACCGCCCGAACACGTAGGCGAGCGGCACAACCACCACCATGGTGATGCACATGACGACCGTGGCGAGCAAGAAGCTATTCAGCAGACCTCGCATGACTTGGTCAGCCTGCCCGGAGGGCAAGAGGACCTCACCGCTACTTGTGGTATACTCAACACCCGCCACCGCATAAAATGAACGAACCGTGGGATTGCTCGGCACGAAGCTTGGGGGAAAGACGGCAATATCTGCTGGCGTCTGAACCGACATCCTCAGGGTCCAATATATGGGGAGCAAAGTCCAGACTAATATAAGCACTATTAGGAGCCACTTCACTATATTTCTTCTGTTCTTATTCATAAGGTCCTTTCTATAGACTCCCTCCTACCCCAGACAACATATAACAGAAGGGTTACAGTGATAATAAGAGCCAGTAGGTAAAATGACATAGCTGCCCCGTAACCCCAACTGAAGTTTATGAAGCTCTCCTTATAGATTTCATAGGTGAGCGTGGCCGACCTCATACCCGGTCCTCCTCCGGTCAGAGTAAAAATATAATCGAATGTCCTTAATGTAAGCACGGTTATAATGGCCGTAAATACGAAGAGAGTGAACCTCAAATACGGAAGGGTTACATAAAAGAACCTCTTAAATATTCCCAAACGGTCTACTTTCGCAAGATCATACAGCCGGCTGGGTATTGTTTCTATGTTCGCCAGGAGAAAGAAGGCGACCAAGGGGGCCATGTTCCACGCATTTCCGATGGCAAGTATCTCAAGAACTGTATTCGGATTGAGAAGGTTCACTGTGGTGTTGATTCCCAAGAAGTAGCTTAGCCAAGTAAGAAATCCTGATTTACCCCGCCAAAAATACCTAAATGCGACCGAAGTACCATACCGAGACAACGCCCAAGC
>CAZHQV010000197.1:0-3275 GCA_964534285.1 uncultured Dehalococcoidales bacterium | reverse complement strand
CATAGCACCCTGCCAGCGAACCGACAGGGGAGGTCTAGAATCAATCCTACAGCCTGGGCTACCGCTTGTCAATACTTTTTATGTCAACTTATGTCGACGCTGACATCTTTGAGCATCACTGATATCCGGCGCTGTCCTTATCTCCCAGACAAGGGAACATCAACGGAGGACACCGCTTCGGCGTGCTATCTCACAAAGGAGGAACAGGTATCCAGCAGGTTGCCTGCCCGCTTTCTGACTCGCTGATCTGACAAGACCGGGGTCTGTGGTCCGAGTCCACGACAACCCACAGCAGTCTGTCCAACGCCATGAGCAACCCAGCAGGAAGGAGGCGAGGCGCCACTAATCATAGGGACGAGTACACCGTGAAGTGTCAGCATGACAAGGGAGCAATCAGACAGAGCGCATGACCGCGACACCAAGCCTCATAGATGATGTATCGGTAAGGAAAGCCAGGGACTACCGGTACCAAAACACCTGAATCATTGACATCAATAGTGAAAGCAGCATAATGTTACTCGGAGTGGATGTCGGGGGAAATGAGCAGTCAGTCCCCAAGAAGAGATTGAGGATAGGAGTATAGAATATGGGCAGCAAGGGAAGAAAGAATGTGAAGAAGCCCAAGAAACAAGTGCCAGGAAAGAACACACAGCAGGCAGAACAAAAGAAGAGCTGAGGGCCCAGCGTTGTCCCACGACGTGGCAATGAACTCCAGTTGTGAGGGCACGATTAGAAGCCGAGGCGCCACTAATCATAGGGACGAGTACAGCCACCCCCAATGTGATAAGACTGCGGGTAGGTCGGTACTCAATAAGAAACCAGGAGGTTGTTTATGAGGGAAGCTGCTAAATTGATTGCTTTTATCCTGCTGTTTATTGGGACTGTTGGTCTTCTAGCCAATGAATTAGCTTTCGACTGGGGTAGAGCTGCTACCCTGACATTCGCAATTTTCAACATTGTGGGACTCGCGGTCTTATCTTTGATGACTTGGGGTTTAAGAGGCAAGGGCAAGGACGTAAAATGAGTGACCGAGGCCTGCCAGACTAGACCGCCAAGCTGAAGGCAAGGGCATCTCTCCGCAAACCTGCCATTCAAGCGGAAGGGGCCGTCACCTTTCTCCAGATACCAAGGACCCAATGCAATACGCTGCCGGCCACCGACCAACCGGGCGCAATAGCATCAAACCGACAGACCTCGTGGCAGCACATGCATCGTATGCATATCCCGTGGTCTATCTCCACGCTCTTGCCGCTTGCCGAAATGGCACCTGCAGGGCAGACCCTGACACACTCGAAGCATCCCGTACACCGCTGTTCTACTACCCTCGGTCCGGGAGAAAGCTGGGCCGACACGGACCTGGCCAGGAAGCGTGGTACCCTCCCCATGAGTACGGCAGTGCCGCTGAGCGGGAGCCTGAAATCAGGAACAGCGACTTCCTCCATCCTCTCCCCGACCACCTCGATGTCCCGCACCTGACCAACCCCCAACCCCCTCTCGCTGCAGTACCTGGTGGTGAGGATGTCCATGGGAGCCAGGCCGATGATCCCGGTCGCTACCGCGTCCAGAGCCACCGCATCCCGGCTGGCGAGGACTACTCCCAGCCTTCTGAGCCTCCCTCCGGATGGCCCCTCCCCTTCCATGGCCATAACGCCATCCATTACGGTCAGTTGTGGCCTGACGGCGGAGAAGATGTCCGTCAGCACCCGGGCGAAATCCTCCCTCCTCACGTATTCCCCGTGGAATCTCGTACGCAGGCCGTTGGGAATGGTGCCATACATGTTCTTGACGCCCCCGGTGAGAACGGTCAGAGAGTGCGTCTTCAACTTGGGGAGATTGACTATCATGTCGGCGTCCATGGCAATCCTGGACAAGTAGACCTTCTCCAGGATATAGCCCTTGCACCGGGTCTCCACAAATCCGGCCTCCCTGAGGTTGACCAGTGCGACTCCGGCTCTCCGGCACATCCGGCGGAAACCCGAAACCTGAAAGCCATCGCCGCTGCCCGAGTCGATATCATCACCTACCGTGACCCTGGCGCCAGTCCTCTTCAAGAGCTTCAGGACAGCCTCCACAAAAGCAGGGTGAGTGACTATTCCCCTTTCCGCAGGCGAAGCCGGGGAGAGGTGGTTAATCTTCACGAAGACCCTGCTGCCGGGCTTGACCATTTGCTCCAGTCCACCGATCAGCTCAACAGCCTCCTCCACGGCTGCGTCAATCCCGGCACGGCCATAATCAACAGCCCTTACGATTGACACCTTCGCCTTATTCATCTCATCGTGTCGGGGGAGACAGAACCCGTTTGGCGGCACCCTACAGGCTCACGCAACGGCTTCCCTTCCCCCGGCGTAGAATGCCGGCTCATCTGAGACAATGATAGCACCCTCGATAACAATGACTATGAGGCAAGTCGGATTTGACAACCTGTTGCCACCGATATCATACTGGCTTCAACAGTGATGGGGTATCATGATCCCTCATCGCGAAGGGAGGTGTTACCATGGCCAAGACTTCAGATCCGTATCCTGTTACCCTTTCGGTCGATTTTCCTGACCGGCCCCTCGACAGGCTGACCAGCTTCTTCAGGATCTTTGTCGCAATTCCCATTCTAATCGTCATAGGCCTGCTTGTCGGGGGTGCCTCGCAGGGTTGGGAAGCCCCCGGGTGGAGCGCGGGATACACCGCCGGCGGAGCGGTGGTGCTGCCCACTCTCCTGATGATTCTGTTCAGGCAGAAGTACCCGCGATGGTGGTTTGACTGGAATGTCAACCTGGCCAAGTTCGGCACCCGCGTCGAAGCCTACCTGCTGCTGCTGAGGGACGAATACCCGTCAACAGACGAAGAGCAGGCGGTGCACCTCGAGATTCCCTACCCGGATGCCAAACAGGACCTGCATCGCGGGTTACCGCTGGTCAAATGGCTGCTGGCTGTCCCTCACTACATTGTGCTCGCTTTCCTGTGCGTTGCGGTTGTGGTGTGTGTGATCGTGGCATGGTTCGCCATACTGTTCACCGGACGCTACCCCGGGGGTCTATTTGGCTTCATCGTTGGGGTGATGCGCTGGGGTTTGCGAGTATGTGCCTATGCCTTTCTGCTGGTCACCGACCGCTACCCTCCATTCGCCCTCAGCGAGTAGGCCCGTCAACAGCCCGGACAACATGACGCACGCCCTTCCCTGCGCCAACGAGATAAGAGGGAGGACATGATAACCCTCAAGCATTCAATAGAGATCAAGGCAACGCCGGAGAAAGTCTTCGCCTGGCTGGCCGGTATCAAGG
>CAZHQV010000196.1:0-3285 GCA_964534285.1 uncultured Dehalococcoidales bacterium | reverse complement strand
TACCGTCCTGCCGATACATTACAACGCTCTTAGGAAGCTCATCACTCCTGGATAATCATGCCATGGTTTGCTGTGTTGTTCTGAGACTGGAATTTCACAATGAGCCAGTGCCTTCGCCTTCATCTCGAGATCGACTTCGGCGTAGACATTTGTTGTATTGAGGGATACATGGCCAAGCCAGGCACGGATGGTGTTGATATCAACACCGGCACGCAAGAGGTGAACGCCCGTTGTATGCCGTATAGTGTGTACACTAACCGGCTTTGTGAGTAGGGAAGGCTCTTGCCAAGCCGCCTTGAGTACATTCCGTTTGACGAGGGTGCGGATTCCAAAGCGGCTGAAGGGTTGCTTACGACGGTTTAAGAAGACCACTTCATGAGATACCCGTTCTGCAATAAGAGGAGCCAGCACCTTTGCTGTCAACGTCCACAGGGGACAATAACGTGTTTTACCGCCTTTCCCATTAATTTTTACCGAAGGTGAGCGACCAAGTTCCAAATCTCCCACCGTTAGACGTGCCGCTTCATCAGCTCGCGCCCCACTGTTGTACAAGAACAGAATCAGGGCATAGTCTCGTTGGCCTTGTCGAGTAGAGCAGTCTGGAGCGTTGAGAAGAGCGTCCATCTCAGGTTTTTCAAGATAGGTCATTGTGGGCTTTGGTGTCTTCTTGAAAGGAACGGCTCGTATTTCGGAGCACCAAGCGATGTACTCAGGGCGACGCTCGCCAATTAAGCGAGCCAAGGCGTGAATCGCAGCGAGACGCTGGTTGCGTGTAACAATCGAGCAGCCCCGTTTTTGCTCGATATGTTGCAGAAAGCTACGGACAACATCTGCTGATAGGTGTTCGATGTCCAGGTGGTCTACCGGTTGCCTCACCCTCTGAGCAGTAAACGGAAGCAGCAAGGCCAATGTATCACGGTAGCTCGCCTGAGTATTGCGTGCAAGGCCTCGCTCCCCAACCAAATACTCCATTAGGAAGCGGCGAATCCAACCACCGATACGGTGTTTTTCATTCATGATTACTTACCTCCTGTAAGGCGTAGTGCTCAAAGCGACAACTCGCTTCATTCTGAAGTTCTGGGGTCATGCTCAGGTAACGCTGGGTAGCAGCGATATCGATATGACCAAGATAAGTAGATAACTGGGGAAGTAGGCGTTGAACGTTAGCACCCTGACGATACCAAGCTACGAGTCGATGTACGGCCGTCGTGTGACGAATGTCATGTACACGAGGCTGGTAACGAGCCCCCTTTTCACGACGGATGCCGGCGGTCTCGCGTAGGATGGGGAAAACCTTCCTTGCATGATCATATGTAAGGGCATTTCCAGAGCAGGTAGCAAAGAAGGCAGAATTTTCCCCTTTAGGGCGAGGTAGCCCTCGTCGTCTTTGCCCATAGGTTTGGAGCGTGTCCCTCAGGCGAGGACCTATTGGTACCAACCGCGTTTTGAAGAATTTGCCGTTGCGGACGACAATTAGGCTTTCCGGAAGGTTCACATCTGTCAGTGCCAGCGAGAGCGCCTCACCAATGCGAAGCCCTGTGCCATAGAGCGTCAGTATTAGTGTACGGAAGGTGTCGGCCCGCAGAGGGCTCAAGGGGCTTTGCAACCTGTCCGTCGCTGCTATAAGTCTGCGTAGTTCCTCTAAGGTATAGATATAGGGAGTCATAGGCTCAGGACGTTTGGGTATTGTTTTTGGCAAAGGGGAGGATTCAATGTAGTTCCGGATGATCAAGAAGTGATAGAACTTGCTGAGCACTTGAAACTTTACGTGCCAGAAGCTCGTGATAGCACCTTTCCCAGCGAGAAATGCTTGGACAGTGCTCGGTTGGACTTGCCTGACTTCAATATCGCCCATTGCTCGGCAGAAAGCTTTGAGTATTCGGGCTGGGGACTGGAAGCCCACACCCATAGAATGCTTGAAGGCAATGTATTCAGTGACAAGTCGTGATAGCTTCATATCAATCCTCCTAGATCAAAAGTAGCTACCTCACGTAGCCCCTCTAGATCCACCCTGGCGTAGATTCGAGTAGCGGAGGAGCTGCGATGTCCGAGGTGATCGCCAATTTCCTTGAGAGAGAAACCTTCTGAAACAAGGTGAGCTGCACAGGCGTGACGCAACGAGTGTGGCCCCCGGTGGGGTGTATGGATCCCAATCTTCAGCATACGTCTACTAATCAGACTATACAGGTCGGCCCTTGAAATCGGCCTCAAGGGGGCTGCGAGTGTAAGAAATATCTCACGCCGGGAAGACTGTGGGCGTACTTCCCGCAAATACCGGACAATGGCATTGCCTACTGTCGGTAACAGAGGATATACTCCTCTTCCCCTACCTTTAACGCGGGACATCATAATCTGGTCGTGTCCCCAATCAATATTTTCAAGCTGCAGCTTGGCAACCTCCGTGGCACGAAAACCGTAGATTGCAAAGAGCATTACAATGGCCCGATCGCGTATATCACGTGGTCGGTTAGTTTCCATGCTGGCAAGCAAGCGCCTCACGTCGTCCCAAGATGGACCTGATGGTAGGCCTTCCTGGGTGTAGATACGCGGCCCCTTTATGGCTTGTGCTATCGAGGATGCACACCACCCTTTCGTTCTAGCGTACCGAAGGAATGCTCGAAGAGCAGTGGCCATATTGTTAATTGATACTCGGGAACATCCTCTTCTACCGTAAGTGACAAGAAATTCGTCGACATCTATGATCCGAACTGCAGCAAAAGGACGCATCTTGTCTGAGTACCAGCACAGAAACCCTCTTAAGTAACCACACCAACTCCGGATCGTCGTTGAGGACAGACCCCGCTCATGCTCCAACCATGTGCTGAAATCTGTGAGTAGATGGGCAAATGGTATGGGCTCCTTAGGTTCATGCAGACAACCCAAAAAACGAAGCCACAGTTTCGCCACGCGAATAAAGCGAGTGCGGGTCCATCGCTTGTTGAGGGTATGACCACAGAGACGCTCCCGCTGTGCCCAGTCTTTGGCAGCTGCTTTTATTTGCTCAAGGCTCACCCTGAGGGGCGGATAAACACTGAGTTTGCGAGCAACCCATAGGAGCTCATAGGCTATCACGAGCAGCGTTGCATGCGCATATCCTTGCTGTGCACAGTGCGAGAGGTAACGCTTGCGTTCCTCTGCGTATGGTGCGCTTTTGTGACGAGCGAGGACAGAGGGAAGTTTGAACAATTCCTCGAACATGGTTAGACCTCCTTTCTATAGGAATATCTAACCATATTATAACAAGGTGAGGTTATTTCAAGAGAGCAGGGTTTGGAAATGTACGGG
>CAZHQV010000195.1:0-3292 GCA_964534285.1 uncultured Dehalococcoidales bacterium | reverse complement strand
ACCTGTGACACCCTGATTAAAAGTCAGGTGCTCTGCCAACTGAGCTAACGGCCCAAGAATAGAAATACAAGCTGTGGTTGAGTGCCGTTTGCCAAACAATGTTCATTTTGGTGACAGGAGGTCAGAAATATAGTAAGCAAAGGCTGGATGGACATCGCAGATGTAACCGTCTGCGATTGGCTCTACAGAAAAAGCCACCCTATTGGGTTTCCTTGGCGGATCACTGAACTTACTAAAGCCAGCGTCATCCCAGGGCATATTGTGTCCCAGTATCTCAAGCAAACCTTTCACATCCCTTGGCTGCTCCAATAGCACCTCAAAAGGCAAATGCTGGGCTAACTTGTTGAGCTGCTCGCCGTTCAACTTTATCCGCATTACTTCACCTACGCCAGATTTAGAATGCACCAAGCGGGTGAAGGGATTCGAACCCTCGACGTCTTGCTTGGGAAGCAAGCACTCTACCGCTGAGTTACACCCGCAGCCCGCCAATATTATCAATCAGGCCAGCAATCAATGTCAAGAAGACGAGATTCCAGGCATGGCGCAGTAGGTCTGGAAGCTCTTCGCTTCGTAGTTGCGCGCCAAGTGAGTTTGGTTTGGCCGCTATCCCGGGTGGTGTGTACCTTAGCCGAGAAAGGTTTTTGCCATGGTAGCTGGGCCACGCCTTCCTGTGTGTGGGAGCGCTGGCCCAATTGTGGCTGAGGCATCTGCGGTTCCTTCTCCATGGCTCTCACAGGCCTGCGGCAGGCTGCCTGCAGCAGATTTCCTCTCTAGGTCTAGCCCCATTCGCCGTGACATAGGTGACCTCTACTATCTTGAGGCTTTGTCTCAGGAAATGGGTCACAGCATTGTCCCACCACTGGGCCAGAGAGCAGTCCAACGGCGCAGGCGGCATAGCCGGCATCTTCACCACGTAGGGCAGGGATTCCTCCCCCGAAAGTTGAAGTCTAGCTGCTCTGTAGTGGCGTGTAGTCCACACCGTAGAGGTGAGAGCTCGCCATACTTGTGCCACCAGGCAAACGTTCTGTGTGGTCTTGGCGTTCGGCATGGCTTCTTCCCTCGTAGTCGTTTCCGCCGATTCTAGAGACTCTGGCGCATTGCAGATAGGGATGCTGGCCCTGCTAGGGATTTTTCAGGACTCTCGTTCATCAGATAGATGCGCCGTGCCTTAGCTCGAAGCGCGACTCTACGGCGGTATCAAGGTGAGGAGCTTCTTGGCGATCTGGGGATACCTGTAAATGAAGACTAGTTCATCCTCAACGAGAGGCTTTTGTGCTTCGACGTTGGCGTATCTCGCCAGTTCCAGAATCTCCTGTGCCTCCCTGCCCTCGGGTAGCTGTATAGCCATCTGACCCATTACATGCCTGAAGCCGGATATCCCGCTGTATTCACCCGAACATATTTCCCTTCCTGTCTCCACAAGCTCCGGTTCACCTCTGCCTAACTCGGTCAAGTCGTATAGCTCGTAGGTGTTGGAGTCTTTCAATACTCCATCGGCATGGATGCCAGAGGCATGAGCAAAGGCGTTGGCTCCAACACCCGGCTGATTTATCGGGATTGGAACTCCGAAGGCATAGCTGGCAAATTTGGCTATTCTCCATGCGTTCGATAGGTCAATTGGATCTGCCAGCTGATATTCTTGAGCGAAGCCTTTGGACCTGGTAAGCGCTAGGATTGATGCAACGAGGTCGGCATTTCCCGCTCTCTCTCCAATTCCGTTTACTGTGGTGTTGACATAAGCGTCTTGCCCGCCATCTATGGCTCCCTTAGCCCCGGCTAAGGAATTGGCGACGGCCATGCCTAAATCGCCGTGGCAATGAACTTCAATGGGGATCCCGACATTCTCTGCCAGCGTCTTCACAGACTCGTAGATGGTGAATGGGCTGTCGTAGCCAAGGGTATCACAGTATCTAAGCCTGCAAGCTCCGTGTTCCTTGGCTGCCAATCCGAAGCTGACCAGGAAGTCTATGTCCGTTCTGGAGGCATCCTCAGCATTTACGCCTATACTTTCCGCCCCTCTTGCTAAAGTGGCATCCACGGCATCAACCATCATGCTCAAGATGTCCTCTCTAGTCTTCGTTGCTTTGAATTTGCCGTAGATCATCTGGTCCGACGTAGAGATAGACATGTTAAGGTGTCGAATGTTCGGGACGAGCTGAAAGGCTGTTTCCACGTCGCCAACGGTCGCTCTTATCCAACCTTCCAAGCGAATGGGTTGTAGGACTCCCATATCAGCCAGCTCCAAGTTTGCCTGGAGGTAAAGGGATTCGTGCTTTGTCGTGGGGAAACCAAATTCGGACTGAAAGACGCCTATCTCGTTAAGGTACATATTCATCATTGTCTTTTCAAGCTTGGATAGGCCAAGATGAGCAGTCTGAACGCCATCCCGGTTAGTAACATCTATGAAGTGAATTTTCGGCATCCCTTCTTGCGCCCGCAAACTAACAAACAATATAACATCGCGGTGTTGTCCACATCAATTCGGCCCCGCACAGCAGTTGCCGGTCCATCCCAATCCAAATCTATCGGAACCACTCACCGTGTAGTATAATAGCGAGTTGCTAATGCCACGCAGGAAAGTAGGCATAATAAACGTTACGGGCTACATCGGCGCCGATCTGGCGCGCTTGCTGTATCAACATCCCGAGGTGAAGCTCGGCTCTGTCACGGGTAGAAGCGCTGCAGGACAACGTCTGGGGAGTGTTTTTCCGCACCTCGGAGATATGGATTTACTGGTTACAGCCCAGGCGGACAAAGACATCGACATTGTCTTCTCGGCGATGCCTCACGGAACGAGCATCGAGGTTGTGCCTGCATTGCTTGAACGAGGTGTGAAAGTAATTGATGTTAGCGCGGATTTCAGGCTAAAAGATGCGAGGCAGTATCCACGCTGGTATGACTTTGCTCATCCGACGCCTGAGCTGCTTAGAACCGCCGTTTACGGGTTACCCGAGTTGCATAAGTCTGCCATTACCTCAGCAAGTCTGGTAGCCAATCCTGGTTGCTACGCTACTGCCGCTATTCTTGCATTAGCGCCTGTCGTTAAGGAGGGTCTTATCCATCCTAATATCATAAGCGACAGCAAATCGGGCGTTTCTGGCGCTGGCAGAACTCTGAGCCTGGCTACCCACTATTGCGAGGCAAACGACAATGTTCGGGCTTACGCTATCGATGGCCATCGGCATCTACCTGAAATAGAGCAAGAACTTGAAATGATGAATCCAGGGCCTCCCCTCTCAATTACCTTCGTGCCCCACCTCGTGCCTATGACACGCGGAATATTGAGTTCCTG
>CAZHQV010000194.1:0-3344 GCA_964534285.1 uncultured Dehalococcoidales bacterium | reverse complement strand
AAGGCGGACATACTCATTGGAACCCAGATGATAGCTAAGGGCTTGGATTTGCCTCAAGTTACGCTAGCCGGGGTAATCAGCGCCGACACAGGGCTCAACCTTCCCGATTTTCGTGCCGCTGAGCGTACCTTCCAACTTCTATGTCAGGTGGCTGGCAGGGCTGGGCGTGGGCTCAGGGGAGGGAAGGCTATTATCCAGACATATTCGCCCGATAACTATGCTATCCAAGCTGCTGCCAATCACGACTATGTTGGCTTTTTTGACCAAGAGATAGACTATCGGCGCCAGTATAGGTATCCTCCCTGCGCTTGTTTTGTTCGCTTAGTTTATGCTCATACCAACAACGACATATGTCGCCGGGAGGCGGAGAGGATAAGTCGCATCATTCTAGATAAGAAAGAGGCCGAAGGCATCTCTAACTTAAGCCTCATTGGGCCCGTGCCTGCCTTTGCCTCCAGGCTTAGGGGCAGATATCGCTGGCAACTCATCCTTCGAGGTGATGCCCCGGCTCAGGCTCTATCAGGGATAAACCTGCCACAAGGCTGGACTGTCGATGTTGACCCGGTAGGTATAGTCTAGCTTTACGTGTACTGGAGGATGAAAGTATAATTTGGTAACGAGACAGGTCGGTAGCCAAGTTCATCGCTAAGGAGACCAAATGCAGACTCGCCCAGCTTGTGGGTTTGACATGGTACAAAGGGACGATGGCAGCACTTGAGATTCGCACCTTGCCTGACCAGGTGTTGAGGCGAAAGGCCAGGAAGGTAAGTGCTATCGATGGGTCGATTCAGAAGCTGATTGATGACATGATTGACACCATGCGGGCTAATTCGGGAGTGGGACTAGCTGCCCCCCAAGTAGGAGTGCCGCTGCGTATAGCAGTTATCGAGATGCCAGGAGAGGAGGTTATCACTCTAATCAATCCCCAAATAGTGAAGAGGCAAGGCGAACGTGTGGTGGATGAGGCTTGCCTATCTGTGCCGGGCTATCAAGGAGAAATCAGGAGGTCAGTGATAGTCAAGATCAAGGCACAAGACCGACAAGGTAAAGAGATCCGCATCAAAGGCGAGGGGCTTTTGGCCCAAGCCTTGGAACATGAGACAGACCACCTCAACGGCACTCTATACATCGACCATGTAGAGAGCATCGATAAGCTGCGAAGACCTGAGCGAGAGCTGCCTCTCTAGTAGCTTGGTGTTGGCCTAAGGTCATCTAGCCCTGGCCCTGCGTCTTCTGAAGTAATAAACGCCATAGCCTAGAAGCAAAACTGCGATGGCGATGCCCACAATCAGGCCCGGGTTAGGCCCTGCTTCCAGTCCTTCGCCTGTCGATACCAGAAGGCGAACATAGTAATTCACCACCAGGAACTCTCTGTCTTCGGGGGCAACCTTCAGCCATATCTCCCAGTCCTTTCCCGCCCATCTATTGTCCGAGGGTATTGTTACCGATACCTCCACGTTGGTATCGGAGTTGGCCTCTACCTCAACCCTTTGAGGAGAGAAGCTTATCCAGCTACCGTCAGGAAACTCAGCCCTCCCCTCCCTTCTTTCCGATTCTTGGGGGTGGAAGGTGGACAGCTCGAATGTATGGGCTGCCTCATCCTTATTGCGGATACTTAACCGGAATTCAGTTTTGTCGCCCGGAGACAAGTCATCAATTCTCACCTCCGCTGGTGAGATGCCGATATACTGAGCTTGGGCTGTGGAGGTGGAGGAGATGGCTATTAAGGCTGCAATCAGCCAAGTGAAGTACGTGGTCTGCTTCATCAGGTAGCCACCGCGCTAATGGTGACATGGGTTTCCACGGTCGCACCACCAACGGAGAAATAGCCGACCCCATCTTTGGCAAAATCAGCTTCGGGAGTTAGCAATTTCAGACCAAATTGCTTGGCGCCATCGGGTCCGGGTGACAGACTAGATGGATAGAACTCCACTCCTGGTGAACCCTCTGATGCCTCAGGGATAAGCACGTATCCTCGCTCATCATCCTTTACTCTAAACCATAGAACATATACACCTATGTCATTGTCCGCACTGCTGCTCAATGTCCAGCTATATGCGCCAGGATCTTCTGCCCAAACAGCATCTTCACCTGCGACATAGGCATTCACATTACAGTTGCCCTCGACGGTCAAAGTGCACCAAGTTATGCCTGTTTCATATACAGTGTCTGGGCTCAGAGCTTCCTCGCCAACTGGTTTCCATTCCGTCGGTTCCAAATTGATGGAAAACTCGGACGCTCCAGTCATGGTAATCGTAATGGTGCTACTGCTGTCATCTTGGCCTACCACGGGCAAAAAGGCAACCAGAGCCAGTACGGTAGCCAATGAAATGCCCATAATGCTTGATTTCATTCCCTTCCTCATCGCGCTAACTTCGTTTGCTTCATTACGCGAGCACTGCACTTACAGTTACTTCGGCTTCCATTGTCCGGGCGCCAACAAAATAGGTAGGGGTTAGCAATTTCAATCCAAATTGCTCGGTGTCGCTGTTTTTCCTGAGATTCATTGGCTCACCATCCCTTGTCCATATCATCGCCGTTGGATCCTTGGTGATAAGGGTGTAGCTATCCGCAGTATCACCCGCTATGTGGTACCACAGGGCGTACTCATGAGCTCTTTCCTCATCACCAATATGGCTTTCCTCAGTGATTAGAGTCCATTCATACGCACCAGGATTATCAACCCATTCAGCATCACCACCGTTAATGTAGATATTCACGTTGGCATTGCCCTCATTCGCTATGGTACACCACGTGGCCGGCTTATCGGTCTTATACGTTGTATTCGAACTCACAAGCCCCACTTCGCCCTCCGGCTTCCATTCTGCCTGACTCAAACTGATGGCTAGCACCGACTCTGTGTTCATCGTAATGGTTACTTGCCCAGTGCTGTTATCGTCCGCTAGCGCCGGCAAACAGGCAAACGTACCTAGGAGAATAGCTAGGAAGATGCTTGGGATGCCTGCTTTCATCTCTCTGCCCGCTGATCTGTCGAAGTCTTGCCTATGATAGGCAGCATGCCTTTGCTGCGTCAAGGACTTCGACGATGAAATGAGCGAATATTTGGGGGTGCCTCCGGAGCAACAAATCACAAAATGCTGTGTTGCCGAGGCTCACGAGCTTGTCGTGTGAAGTGCTACGAGAGCCACAAAAAAAGGAGCTACATTCGTAGCTCAGTAGCAGTATCTGCCAGCAGAGGCTACCTAAATTCGGAGTACCTGATGCCATCGGCATCCAGTTTTCTTATGATGCGCAGCTCTTCTTCGCTCGGCATCTCTGTTATGGGAACGCCTTGCACTATGTCAATATCAAAGCCGGTGTTCTCGCGAACCATGTCGGCAGTC
>CAZHQV010000193.1:0-3366 GCA_964534285.1 uncultured Dehalococcoidales bacterium | reverse complement strand
CACAATAGGACTGACCTTATTAAGTATGCCATACGCAAAGGTATCATAACTGTGTGATGGCATAGGCAGGCTCCTTCTCTTTTCAACTTGCATCCCTCGACTCGGTCAGTTATTAGCATGTATTGCTCCGCCGGGGCTTTCGTATCCATAAACAGGGCCTAATTCAGCAAAATTCGGGGAGTAAAATTGCCTAAATCGAGGGCTAATCCCTATTCTGCCTCACCACGAAGCGAGGTATTATCTCCTTAAAGAGTTGAAGCATGCAGCATCACCCTTACTAGCGAGGAGACTAGTGGACTCAGCCCGCCACGGCGCTTACAAGAGCTACAGCAGCAATGTTGCGAAAAAGCCTTCTTTTGACCACACGTTTGTGTCCCCTTGCCAGGCTGCCTGTCCGTTGCACATGGAGATTAGAGAATACGTTGATTTGATTGCCCAAGGGCGGGTAATGGAGGCACTGCAGGTCATAAGGGAAGACAATCCCTTCCCCTCCATCTGTGCGTACATATGTAGCCATCCTTGCGAAGATGCTTGTCGGCGCGGCCAGATAGATAAACCTATCGCTATTAGGGCACTGAAGAGGTTCGCCGTAGAATTCGGCGGGGATAGAGTGATCCAACCGGAAGCGGAAACCACGCATGAGGAGAGGATAGCCATAGTGGGATCTGGCCCGGCAGGACTGTCTGCTGCTTACTATCTAAGGAAGTTAGGCTACCCGGTAACTGTCTTCGAGGCCTGCTCGGAGCTAGGAGGGATGCTGCGAGCAGGTATCCCTAAGTATCGCCTCCCCCGAGAGGTACTCGATACTGAGGTTCAAAGGTTGATTCGAATGGGGGTTGAAATTAGGACGAATACGCGGGTGGTATCCTTGGACCTGCTGTTTGATATGGACTACAAGGCTGTGTTCATAACCGTTGGTGCCGCGCAAAGCCGTAGGTTAGGAATAGAAGGAGAGGACAAGCCAGGGGTGGTGGATGCAATCACCTTCCTCCGCGAGGTGAACTTGGGGTTAAGACCATCGATTGGTGAGAGTGTAGTGGTGGTCGGGGGTGGCAATGTGGCAGTGGATGCTGCTCGCACAGCACTGCGATTGGACGCCAAGAAGGTTGATCTCGTTTGCCTCGAATCTCGCCAGGAAATGCCAGCTTTCGAATCGGATATTCAAGCCGCCGCAAGTGAAGGCATTGTCATCAACTGCTCTTGGGGGCCAAGGTCAATCGTGGCTGATGACAAGGTCACCGGTATAGAGTTCATCCGGTGCACGTCTGTTTTTGACGGTGGGGGGAGATTCGACCCATCGTTTGACGAGAGTGTTAAAACGTCTCTCACCGCCGACACACTGATAATAGCTATCGGCCAGGTCCCACAAATCCCTGAAGATTTCCGTGTCCGTATAGGCAGAGGCAGCACAATTCGAGTCGACCCGGTTACCCTTACCACCAATCGGGAGGGGGTTTTCGCTGGGGGTGACGCTGTCACTGGTCCGGCGACCGTAGTGCAAGCACTGGCAACTGGCAGACAGGCGGCTTTTCGCATTGACGATTACCTCCAGCATAGATATCCGTTAGTTGACAAAGAGGAAAAGGAAAGCTTGCTGGGTGACCTCCTCCCCAAAACCATAGAAATGATAAGGAAGCTCAACCGCTTTGAGCCTCCGGTCCTTTCCCCTCAGGCAAGGGCGAAAGAGTTCGAGCCAGTGGAACTGGTATATGACTGGGAAAGCGCTATCAATGAAGCCAGAAGATGCTTGCGCTGCGGCATGGGTGCTGAAATCTTGTTCCAAGATAAATGTGCTACTTGCCTCACCTGTTTACGGGTTTGTCCTTATCATGTGCCCTACTTGGACGACAGTGGCACTGTCCAGATACCTGCTGACCAGTGTCAAGCCTGCGGCATATGCGTTGGGGAATGTCCTGCCCGGGCTATTGTTCTACGCAAGCCACAGGATCGGCGGCATATAGATGAGGAGCTTGACCACGCGCTCAAGACTGCGGCACAGTCGAAGTCCAGGCCCTTGATCATCGGCTTTTGTTGCCAATACGGGCTTTATGGCACTGGCGCTCTGGCAAGGTTATGGAGGCAAGCTAAAGCCGGGATTTGGATAGTGCCTGTTCTGTGTGTAGCCAAGATAGAAGCTGAGCACATATTGCGTGCCTTTGAGATGGGTGCCGAGGGTGTCTTCATTGCTGGATGTGGGCAAGAGCAGTGTGCTAGGGAGGATACTGCTTTCTGGGCTCTCCAGCGGATTGGAAAAGCCAGAAAGGTATTGGCTCAGATTGGTCTTGAACCAAAGCGCCTTCAAGCTTTTAATCTATATCCTACGGAGGGGGATCCTGCTAAGGCTTTGGATGAGTTCACTGAACAAATAGGAGAGTTCTACTTAGCTTCAGCAATAAAACAGGAGGTGAAAACTTGATAGTCGCAGAGCAGAAGCCATTGCAGGAGATAAAGGGCTTGATTGCTTCTTACGAGAAGATATTGGTCCTTGGCTGTGGAACCTGTATGACGGTTTGCGGCGCTGGTGGTGAGAAAGAGGTCTCGCTGCTTCATGACGCTCTGAGGATAGCACAGGCTAGAGGTGGAGACGAGTATCATAGTTTCCTCGAATACACAGTTAAGCGGCAGTGTGATTCTGAGTTTCTGAATGTGCTTGAGGACAGGGTCAAGGAGGTGGATGCCATTCTTTCGCTAGGCTGTGGCGTTGGGGTACAGACAGTAGCCGCGCGCTTCCCAGACATACCTGTTTTGCCGGGCGTCAATACCACTTTCATGGGTGCGGCTGAGGAATGGGGTGTCTGGGATGAAAGATGTGCCGCCTGCGGCGACTGCCGCCTAGCTGAGACTGCCGGTATTTGCCCTATTACCAGGTGTGCCAAGGGCATACTTAATGGTCCATGTGCTGGCAGCAAAAACGGGAAATGCGAGGCAAACAAGGACATGGACTGTGCCTGGACCCTGATCTATAAGCGCTTGGAACGTCTAGGCCAGTTGGAGAAGATGCGCCGATATTACCCTCCCAGAAACTTCCGCACAATTCCTAGACCGAGAAGAATCACCAGCAAGGCCAGTATTGAACTAGGAGGTGATAATGGCTAAATCACTATTTGAGGAAAAACTCAATTCTGGCAGGTTTTTGGTGACCACGGAGATCGGGCCTCCTAAAGGAGCAGACACCTCTGAGATGGTTCACCACATACAGCTACTCAAGGATAAAGTTGATGCTATTAATATCACCGACCATCAGAGTTCCGTGATGAGGTTCCCCTCTTTGGGTGGCTGTCTATTGGTGAAGGAACATGGTGGGGAACCCATCTTGCAGATGACCACCCGTGACCGCAATCGCTTGGCGCTTCAAGCAGACCTCCT
>CAZHQV010000192.1:0-3406 GCA_964534285.1 uncultured Dehalococcoidales bacterium | reverse complement strand
AATAGGAACAGGCAATGCAAGGAACAATTTCGTCAATCCTTCCCTCTCTTGCCTTATTCGGAAACTCAGGATCGGCGAGCAACGCTCGAGCCATACCTATGAGGTCGGCTTTCCCCTCAGAGAGGATTGTCTCCGCCAGAATGGGGTCATTAATACGATTGGCGGCAATAACGGGAATCTTAACCACTCTCCTTATGTCGTCGGCAAGATAAGCGAAAGCCCCTCTCGGCACTGACATCTGTACTGTGGGAACAGGGCATTCATGCCAGCCCACGTAAACATTTATCGCATTGACGCCTGATGCTTCAAGCACAGCAGCCACTTCTTTGGAATCCTCGATGCTGTGTCCACCCTCCATGAACTCTTCAACGTTGAGACGACAGACAATAGCATAATCCTCGCCTGCCGTTCGCTTTATGGCTTCAATGATTTCCAGGGGCAGTCTCATCCTGTTTTCCAAGCTGCCACCATACTCATCATCCCGCTTGTTGCTATGCGGAGATAGAAAGCGGTTTAACAGATATCCTCCCACTATGGGTAGCTCCACAGCATCGAAGCCGGCCTCTCTTGCCCTCCAAGCTGCCTTCGCATGCTCCTCGACAAGACGGTGAATCTCCTCGATAGTGAGAGCTTTTGGAGTGCAACGCATCATTTGATTGAGTATTGGTGAAGGACCCACCACCTCAGGAGAGCCGCCCTCGGCTACCACCCAATGATATTGAGTTAGCAACTGGGCAGCCATCTTTGCCCCGTGGGCATGGACTGCATCCGTCAACCTATGGGCGCTGGGGACAAAACGATCATGGAACAGGCCGGGCTGGGCAGGGGATGCAATGTCAACCGCAGTGAATGGCACAATAATGAGCCCAACTCCACCTTTGGCCCTTTCGGCATAGAAGTTGATAATGCGGTCGCCTACTGTGTTGTCACGCTCGTTATACCCTGTAGTCAGCGCCAGCATCACAATCCTATTTCTAAGCTCCTCTTTCCCCACCTTGATAGGCGTAAACAGATTTTCAAGCTTAGCCATCACGCTCAAATCCTCCTTTTCGACGAAATCTCTACCTGATGAAATCCTCCAATCAAGTCTTAGCTATCCAGGAACAAGGCAACCCAATGCAACAACCAAGAATGGAAGGATACAAAAGACCTGATCTTACACACCAATCAAGAATCATGCTTCAGGCATAGGATCTAGGCATTCCAAGTATATGCTCTCCAATGTAGCTTAATGCCATCTGTTGCGTGATTGGAGCAAGTCTGATTAAGTGTATCTCCCTCCACCACCTTTCGATGTCATTGTCCCTGGCATATCCGTGGCCCCCAAAGATCTGCATGGCCCAGTAAACAGCTTTTATGCCGCTCTCTACTGCCAGAACCTTCGCTGGGTTGACCACATTGCCAACCTCAGCAACGGTCGCTCCACCATCGTACAGCGTAGAAGCTTTGAAGTTCAAGACTTTCGCTGCCTCAAGGCCGGCATAAGCTTCAGCCAGGTTAAACTGCAATGCCTGGTAGCCCCCGATCGGCATGCCACCAAACACCTTCCTGTCCTTGGAATAGTTGATGGCTTTACTCATTGCCAGCCTAGCAATGCCAATAGCCGCCGTGGTAAAGGTCATCCTCTCAGTATTCAATGTATCCAGTAATGAATGCCAACCCTCGTCCAATGGTGGCATAAGCGCACCTTCGGGCAGTCTTAGGTCATTGAAGCCAATGTCGCATGAATGTGAATAGTTTATTCCGTGTTTCGGTATGGGGGTTATCATAACGGCTGGGTCTGGCATATCGGCGAGGAAGAGGCTTAGCCCAAATGCTTTCTTGGGGGCTTTCTCCTTTGGCGTTGTTCTGGCTATAATCATCATTCCCTTGGCTCTGTCAGCGCCGCTGATGAATGTCTTATTTCCATTTATCACCCAGCCACCATCCACCTTCTTAGCCCCCGTTTTCGCGTTCAAAGTGTTGCTGCCGGCATCGGGCTCAGTGAGACCCATGCAGAACTCAATCTCCCCTGAGGCTATCCCAGGCAGGTATTTCTGCCTCTGTTCCTCAGTTCCATGTCGAATCATGCTCATGCCGCCAAAAATCTCACTGAGGACGAGATACCACGGGGCAGCCATACCACAGCCATTGGCAGCCAACTCCTCCATGGCTATGAGCAGCTCAGTCATCCCCTTTCCCGAACCACCATACTCTTCCGGGACTATCAGGCCAGTGAACCCAGCCTGGCTTATGGCTTTGTAGAACTCTTCGCCAAACTCTTCCTTCTGGTCCTTTTCTCTCCAGTACGCTGGAGGGAAATCCTTGGCTATTTCCCTGGCGGAATTGGCAATCATGTTTTGTTCTTCAGTAAAGCTAAAATCCATTCAATCCTCTTACAAGGTCCTTTGTATGCGTTATTCCTTCCCCGCCTCCTTCTTTTCTCTGGCCAGGAAGCGGGCTAACCTATCCAGCTTGAAGATTGTGTTGAACTCCATGTTCTTGCTTATCCACAGCTTTTTCATTATCACCGAGTCGGTGATAGCGCCTTTATAGCTCAGGCCATCGAGCAAGGTTCTTGGGTCCTCACAGGCCATTACGAAGTCGGGAGACCCTAACGTTATGTCCTCAATGCTGAAGCCGCCGTCGTTGATATACATAGCGAACTCACCCGCCTTGGTCTTTACCGCGATATCACGCTTCCACCCTTCGATAGCCTTGCGAGCACGTTTGGACTTGCTCATCTCAGCGGCCAGGGCCTGCATCTGCTGGAGGGATTGCTTGTAGACGGCTATGTCCTCGTCGGTAGCCTCAGGGAATTCGGGTTCCTTCGGGGTTGCCCAATTGAGCTCCGATTCTTGAAGTCCATCTTTGGCAACTTGTTCTGGAGCGAGCTCCGAGCTGGGTACACAGAAGATATCCGTTATTTCGCCGATACGCTCATCTCTAAAAACCACTTTCACCTCAGTGCCCTTCCCAATTATCCCTGGCACCAGTATGCCGGTAGTGGTATACAAATTTACGCTCATTGCTGTATCAGCGCCCTCCAGTATCACTCGACCTCTCCCATAAGGGGCAATATGAAGAAACAGGGAGGTAGCAAAGTAAGTAATCGGAGGCGTGGTATTCATCCTGCCAACCTGGCCCACCTCCACCAGCTCCGTGGGAGCAAAGTCACAATCGGGGCAATGGGTTAGCATAGGGGGCACCCTAACGATGCCACATTCTGTGCATTTGCAGCCCAGTATCTTCTTTTCATCTCTAATAGCGAGGAAAAAGGGGGAGAACTCCCCCATGCTCCTTTCATAGAAGGTATACATAGCGTCGTTTTCCACCAGGTAATCCTTACCTTCGATGGTCACCACTCTGCTGGCAACTTCGGGTATGTATTCGTCAGGTATAACCTTCTGTTTTTTCTCCGCCATAT
>CAZHQV010000191.1:0-3449 GCA_964534285.1 uncultured Dehalococcoidales bacterium | reverse complement strand
GTGTATAAGCATGGCTGATGATGAAGGCCGACTGTTAGGCTCCCCAGAGTACCTCAAGGCGCAAATTTTCCCCTATGACCCCAAAATCTCTGTAGGAAAGGTCAAAAGGTGGCGAGATAACATAGCGAAAAACCTCAAAAATTTCCTGCTGTATGATAATTCCGGAGTCGAATACGTCGCATTTATAAAATGGAGTTACCATCAAAAACCGAGCCATCCGAAGTCCTCTAAACTACCCCCACCCCAGTTTTCTGAATCTAACCAAATTCGGAAATTCCAGGAATCAATCGCTGAATCAGGTGAGGAATCGTTCCAGGAATCGGACACTGAACTACTCTACCCTAGGTCAGGTCAGTCAAGTCAAGATAAGGATAGTATAGATCAGTATAACCGAGCTCAGTTAAGCGAAAGCTTAAGTGGACTTAATTTTAGAAATAAATCTGACAATGACCTGATTGACTATTTGACGACTTCGCTTTTAGAATATGTTCCGCGTGGTCCAGCTTGGGGGACAGAAGTCATAATCCAGTTTTGGCAACAGTGCATCAGCGAGCCGGATTCAGTGATTACCGAAGGCGCTCTTTATACTGTCAAGCAGTATTCCCCTAAAGTTATCGCTCAGGCATTGGTCAAAACAAAAAACTACAGCGCAGGCGAACACCACACTTGGAAATATGTCGACGCGATTCTCAAAGAACTGATAAACAAAGGGGATTGAATGAACAATCTCACACAAGAGGAAAAGGAAACCATCATCAACTTCAATGAGGGTGAATACACGGTCAATGTCTTTACCTACAACCAGCGGTGGCAGCGCCGAATGGCAGAAATAGGCATCAAGCCACTTCGCATCGAAGGCTAGGCTAGGCTAGGCTAGGGAATATGAGTTTCCTAAGAAGTGGCTGAGGTTGCCGGTAAAGCCTAGACAACTTGCCCCAGCCGAGCGGGAGACACGCCGCAAATCCTTAAAACCAGGTCGATTGGCCTCTAATACTACAGGGATTCAGACACCTAGCAAGGGCGACTAAAGGAATTCCAGGGAGTAAGCTGAGTCGAAGATTATCATAGTGCTTAATTCCAGTTCACACCGCCAAAACAATACAGCTTCAAATAGCTATGAATTGTTTTCCGAAAAAAAGCTTGACGCCGAAACCGCCCCAGCTTTATCGTATACCTTAAATGAAGGTCCAGAAACACTATTTCTGCCCCCAGGGCGTCAAAGGCAAACGTCACAATGGCGTTCCCCGCATCCGCATGGGCGACGTCAAGGTCTGCTACGTCCGAATCAAGGGCCGCTGGACACGAGTCGGCACGCTCTGCCTCCACTGCCGCCAATTCACGCCCGAAATCTGACAGCCCCTGGGCTTAGTAGTAGTACCGCCGCTAACCAGAACGAAGTACCTAAAGGAAACAGGGGGACTCAAACCACCGCACCACCGCACCACAACACCACCACCTGGCACTCCCCCCCCAACGTGCCACCGTCCCGGCACGAGCGTAACGACCAACCGCCTCAGACAAACCTCACACTCCCACCACAACCCGTTGACAAACCATCCCACCAGAGCTAAGCTATACCCAGCGGCAACACCAACACTCAACAACAAAAGCGGGGCGGTCGAATGCACCAAATGATGGGTAGCCACACAATCCCCAGCCTAGCCATCCTCAAGGTCAACTGGGAGACCGAACGCAAAGACTACCTTGAGAGCTTTGTCCCCTTCGTTGCCCAGTGCATCCGGTCGTTACAGCCCCCCATCGTCTCCACCTCCACCCTCCAGCCCAAGCTCTTAGACGACTTCGGTCTCCAAATCCCACAGAACGCACTCAAACTCATCCTCACACGCACAGCAAAAAGGGGCTACATCCGACGAGAAGGCGACGTGTTCGTCCCCTGCCACGATGCACTCAACCACCTCGACTTTGAACCCAGGCGGGACCGAGTCCTAAGAGAACACAACGCACTAGTCAGCAAGTTCCTCCAATTCTCGCACGACAAGCACTCAGCCCAGTTCTCACCCCAAAGAGGCGAAGAAATACTCCTGTCCTACCTAACCCAGCACGACGTTGAGCTACTAATCCACTCAGTAACAGGCACTCGCCCACCGCGCACGGCACGAACACCCACCAGAGACCACTACCTCATCAACTCCTTTGTCCATCACCTCCACACCGCCGACCCCGAAGGGTTCGACTACCTCGACACGATCGTCAAGGGCCACATGCTCGCAAACGCCCTAATATTCCCACACCTGATTGACGTGCACAAAAGATTTCACAAGGTAACCGTCTACTGCGATACCGCCGTACTGCTGCGCTCCCTCGGTTACGAAGGCCCCGCCGCCCAAGCCCCCTGCAAGGAACTTCTTGACCTCGCATACGAACTCGGCGCACACATCGGCTGCTTCCGCAAAACACGCGACGAGGTATACAACATACTCTACGCCTGCGCGCGAGCCCTCGCTTCTCAGACACCCGGGCTCCCATCCGGGTATGGCCCCGCATTCCAGCACTTCACCCATGCAGGCTACACGCAACTCGACATCCACCTAGAGCTAGACAAGCTAGACAGAAAAATCGAAGCACTCGGAATCAACATTTGCGACACACCAGAGCGCTGCGCAACCGTCCAGATAGATGAAAGCGCTCTCGGGCAAGCCCTACAGCAAGCCGTCAGGTACGGGCCGGAACGAGCAACCGCTCGCGAACACGACGTCGCCTGTATATCCGCGGTCCAAACACTTAGGAAGGGCCACTCCTACCACGAAATCGAAGACTCCGTCGCACTATTTGTAACATCCAATGCTCGCCTCTGGCGGTCTACCCACCGCTTCTTCACCACCCACCACTACACCATGCCCGACGCAGTACCCCCAGCCATAACAGACTACCTCCTAACGACCATACTCTGGCTGAAAAGGCCAACGTCAGCCCCCGACCTTCCCCGCAAATACATCATCGCCCAGTCCTACGCTGCAATGCAGCCCGGAGAGAACCTGTGGAGCAAGTACCTCGACCAGATCTCGTCATTGAGCAACAGGGGAGACATCTCCCCAGACGACTATTACCTCCTCAGAGCTTCGCCACAGGCACGAAGCGAACTAATGGATCTCACCATGGGCGACGAAGACGCAATCGTCGAAGGAACAACACAAGAAATCCTGGAAAGAATAAAGCGAGACATTAGAGCCGAAGAATCCACCAAGATTGAGCAGCAACGCAAGCGCATCGACCGCATCGAAAGCGAGCTTCACTCCGAGAGGGCCAAAACCCGAGAAAGGCAAGACAGCGTGAACCTAAGAATCACCGGTCTATCCCGTCGCCTAGCGTGGCTCCTATCCAAAGCTCTCGGCTGGGCAGTGGTGGTCCTACTACTCGTTGGAGCAGGGGCCTCCCTCCCAGCAACCCTGCCCCCCTTCCCCCCACACTGGCCGCACCACGTCCCTACG
>CAZHQV010000190.1:0-3465 GCA_964534285.1 uncultured Dehalococcoidales bacterium | reverse complement strand
TGGTTTGCCCATTAATACTGGTTTCACGTTTCTCTACCATAGTTGGTTGATGCCATATTCCTCGTGCCATGTCTATAGTCTAGAGGTTCAACATATTGTCTGTCTAGAACGTAGGACAGAAGGAGGAGAACGACGGCTTAAAGTCACAATAACTTGTTTTTTACCTTAAACACGCACACTGAACGGCAGAAGTTCTATGTTATTCTGTCCCCGCAATCCTCTTCAGTGCTTGGTGACAATATTCAGTGTATGAGCTTTTGGTATAATCTATCTCTGCAATGGACCGAATTGAAAGATGCCCGACAGTGCTGAAGGGGAGGTAGCAAGTCATGTTATGGAAGAAAACAGCCTGTGTATTGTGTGACAACGGTTGCGGTCTGGAAGTCCAGATTGAAAATAATCGTATTGTCAAAGTCCGTCCGGACAAGGATAGCCCTATCAGCGAGGGGTATGCCTGCCGGAAGGGGATGAATATTGCTTTTCATCAGCACAGTGCCGACAGGGTGCTTTATCCGATGAAAAAGGTGGGATGCAGATTCGATCGCATATCGTGGGAACAGGCAATCAGCGAGATTTCAGAAAAACTGAAAGCCATATTGGGGCAATATGGACCGCGCTCTTTAGTCTCACTTGTCGGCGGTGGCGAGTTCAGTTTCTTGAGCGCCCCTTTCCCCGCCCGCTTGGTTCGTAGACTTGGTTCACGGTATAACTACTCATCTGCTAACCAGGAGTTTGCCGGGCGATTCTGGGCGCATGGCCTGACATTGGGAAATCAAGGTATATATTTCACGTGTGACTTTGAGAATTGCGACATGCTGATGTTTATCGGGAAGAACCCCATGATGAGCCACCACTTCCCCCAAGCGCGGAGAAGATTGACAAAGATGTCCAAGGACCCTGATAGGCTTCTGGTAGTGGTTGACCCACGACCTTCTGAAACTGCCAGGATAGCCAATATCCATCTGGCCATCCGCCCGGGCACCGACGCTCTCCTCATAAAATCCATGATTACCATTATCCTCAACGAAGGTTTGTGTGATAGACAATACATTAATAAGCATGCAGATGGGTTCAATGAGATATTGCCCTGGTTTGCGGACTTTGATGCAAAGGCTGCGTTAACAGTTTGTAACCTTGACTATGACCTGGTCATCAGGGTCTGCCGGGAATTCGCCACTAGACGTTCATGTCTTCTTGATGACCTGGGAATACTTATGAACCGGCATAGCGCGCTTGTGTCCTATCTGTTGATCGTGTTACTGACTATTTGTGGCCGTATTGGCATGCCTGGGGGAAATTATATGGAAGGCAGAGGAACGGGGCCGGATCCAAACGATCCCCGGGTATGGCGAACAATGTTAACGGATATTCCCGCTATCAATGGCATGTTCCCACCTAATGTTTTGCCAGAAGAGATTATCAATGACCATCCAGACCGTGTGAGAGCCGTGCTCACCTGCGCCGCTAATCCATTGCGTTCTTATGCTGACACGACTGCATATGAAAATGCTTTTAAACAGCTCGATTTACTGGTAGCGGCCGATATAGTTATGAGCGAGACAGCCTCTATCGCTCATTATATCCTTCCCTGCAAGACAGCCTTTGAGTCATGGGAGGGCACTCCCGGTGATGGTTTCTCAAAGGTCTGCGCACGGATGCGCGCTCCGGTAGTGGAGGCGGAAGGAGAACAAAAGGAGAATGGAGAGATATTCACGCTGCTAGCCGAAGCTATGGGACTGATCCCCCAGCTTCCTGAATCACTCTATGAAGCTGCCAGATTTGGCACCTCCAAGGAATACCGAGAGAAGTTGACGGACTATATGACCGCTAATCCAGAGAGTGGTAGGGTCCTGGATTTTATCGTCGCGAAAACCCTGGGTGGCGCTATAGGTTCCACTCATTTAGCCAGTATTTCCCCAATATTTATGCAAATGCCGAAGGCGCGTGAAGAAGAGGCTGCAAGGGCGGGCTTTCCCGTGGGGCCTGACCAGGGCTTAGCAGTATATCAAGCCATAATCAGCCATCCCGAGGGCGTGCTAGTAGGTATACGCGACCCCGAGAAGAATATCAAGACACTGCCTACAGATAACGGGAGAATCAAACTCTACAATTCAGAAGTTGATGATTGGATAAGGAAGCTAACTCCAGTCGATGAAGAAGAACAGATCAAGGTTGATGAGAGATTCCCCCTGATTCTGATGGCAGGGCGGCACATGGACATGAACGCTAATACAATGATGCGAGATCCGGCATGGAACGAAGGCAGACGGGCGTGCACACTGGCAATGAATCCGACAGATGCCGAAAGCCTTGGTTTTAAGGATAGGCAAATGGTAAAAGTTGTCACCGAGGCTGGAGAAGAGACTACAGAGGTGGAAGTGACCGAAGATGCGAGAAGAGGTCAAGTTATCATGCCGCACGGATTCGGGCTAGTGTATAATGGGGTGAAATACGGTGCCAATGTCAACCGGTTAACGAAGAACACACATAGAGATCAATTTGGAACACCTATGCATCGGTATGTTCCTTGTCGAGTAGAGGCGCTCTGAACACCTGAATTGAACTTCACCTTCTGCAATGTTATCGTGAGTAGCAAGACAACGATACAAACGCACGGAGTATAGCTTAGACAAAATCACACAATAGCCTGTAATATTACTTCAAACACGCACATGGCAGCAGTTCTATGTTGATATGTCCCCACAACCCCAGACTATCATATCCCCATGGAGTATATTGAAAGGAGACTTGCTGAAATATGCCACCCAGTGTTGCCTATGTGATGGGCTAGGAAATGTTGTTGACGAAAGGTCTATCTGATGGTATAGTTTTGGAGCAGCTGTGGATTGGATGTTTGTTCAATTGTCCGGGTGAGAATTGTCTAAAGAGATCACCGTACGCACTTTCAGTAGCGACCAGGCTCTAATCGAAGAGCGCAGAAATCACATAGTTAGTTCCCCTACGTACGTAAAGGAAGAAAGTTATACTGTTTTCAGGGCGATTAGAGTTCATAATGTCATTAGTGCCCGTAACACATATAGAAAGGAGTTATCCAGATGATTACTTTGAAGGAAGGAAATTGGCGTATTCCCAAGTGGAACAGAAAGGTATTTGCCGTTGCCGGGGGGCTGACAAACTACAAGAAGTTCTGCCCGGAGATGAAGCTGGAAGAGCAGGTGATGGTGGCATTCCGTCAGATGTTGGAGAATAATGACTTAAAGCTGTCTCCCGTGGAAGTCAAAGGACTAATTAACTTTCTTGCCTGTGGTGAATTTGCAGACCACTTCCAGGACCAGCTCCTTTGCGAGGCCAAGGTTACCGACTACCTTGGTCTTGACCCCATATACGATATAGGTATTAAGACCGGTGGGGCTACCGGTGGCTCCACAGTGCTAACAGCCGCTATGGCGATAGCCAGTGGATATGCTGATGTGGCGTTGGCCGTAGGCTGGGAGCGCATGTCTG
>CAZHQV010000189.1:2207-3475 GCA_964534285.1 uncultured Dehalococcoidales bacterium | reverse complement strand
GGGCTTGTCAGGCTTGGGGGGCTTTATTTTACCTCCCTCAAACAAAGATACGACCAGTAAATTCCTGCACCTTTTTCACCTGTTCCCGCATCTCGTCATCCATAGCATAAGCAAATAGGGCTGCACCAATGGCCTCTTCTCTCCTCGTAGCATCAGTTACACACCAGTAGGAGTCTTTGTACTTTTCAAGGCAAGCTGTTCGGATTTGGGGATAGTCCTTGCCTTCCTCCTTTAACCTCTCAATGAAACTTTTTATTTCAGTTGCCATGACCAGTTGTGTATTGTCTAAATGCATCATACCCCCCTTAAAATCTCCGCTAAGATACCGCCATTAGGCTCATAGTCCTCCGGCCACCAGATATGGGCTTCAACACTGGTGCATTGATTGATGAGGTCATGCCAGTGCTGCTGCTCGGGTGACACCTTGCCCTTTGTTCCTTTAAGTTCTACGAATATAAGCCTCGGGACTTTGATAATGGTCAGGTCCGGGAAGCCTTTGGCACTCCACTTAGAGAGGAATGGGTGATAGTATTCGTCAACGTGGAATATCTTGGCCAAGTGCTTCACCTGCCCCTCAAAATGCTTCTCGGATAGCGGTGGCAACTTATCCATTAACGCTTCCTCTTATGGTGGTCCCTGTTAAGCTCAAAGTGTAGCCAACCGCGGAGATAACCCCCCGCGGTGAGGAACCGGTGGCAACCATTCCACTTCTTCACGCGCCCATCAAGTATCTGTGCGTCTTCTTCTAGCAACCGGAAGGCTATTACTCTCGTCTTAGGCATGGCGCAGTCTGTATTCCTGCCCCTCAAGAGCGACCACCTTGCCGGCTCTAAATCGCTGTAGCCGGCTGGATATCCTGTGTTTCTCATCGCCAGGTATCTTGTCAATCTGTATGTTCATTGTGACCACCAGCGCTAGGCCCTGGTTAAACCGGTAATCAATTATCGTGTTTAGCTTTTCCCGAGCGAAGTCAGTGGGCTTCTCTACCCCGAGGTCATCAAGCACCAACAGCGGGACATTCATAAAGAAGTGGAGTTTGGCCTGGTAAGAGAAGTCACCCTCCCGGCCGTAACCCTCGCGTAACTCATCAAGTAGAAGGGACACATAGGCATAGCGGGCAGGCTTGCCACTCTCTAACCAGCGCCGGCATGTAGCGATTGCCAAGTCGGGCTTGCCCTGGTCAACCTTACCCAGCAGGGTGAGCCACTTCAGACCTTTCTCTTCTGCGACATTCTTGGCGGCTTCAAAGGCTTCTTTAGTGACACTTT
>CAZHQV010000189.1:1051-2197 GCA_964534285.1 uncultured Dehalococcoidales bacterium | reverse complement strand
TCTCTCTCTCTAGCTTCTCCTTGACACAGACACAGGGCACCGTCCTCTGGTAGTCAGGCTTGCCATCTTCCTTGAGGGGGTGGACGTTACCATAGCCCCCGCATATCTGACAGACCTCCGCCTCGGGTTCAGGTGAGAGGCCGGCCGATACTGTCTGAGAGACTTCCTTCGGATTCTGCCTTTTGAGAATGTCCCCTAGTTTCTCCATTCTTCCAATTCTCCAATATCTTCTCTATATATTTCAGGTTGTGGACACGGTTCAAGACCGCCTCATCGATGGCCTTCTTGACCTGGTCGGCGCCATATTCCTTAAGGTCATCGCGGAGCCGTTCAAACATTGTGGGCGATAGCTGGCTGATCTTATTCTCAAAATACTTGACCAGTTCCGCCAACTCGGGGTCAATAATGTCAGAGGATTGAACCGCCGGCTCAGCAGAAGATTGCTTCCTCTTCTCCTTGTAGTGGTCATAGGGAATTATCAAGCCGTATCTTTCCTTGTTGTAATCCAGCAATTCTTGGATAACCTGCTCATTGCGTATAGAAAGTAGGCTCTTCGCTACCCCTGCTAGAAATGTGGGAGATTTATACTGTCTCTTTATGAAATTTTTAACCCATATTAAGTTCTCCTCTTGATACCAAGTTACTTTTGGCTCAAGGGAGAGCAGTAAATCAGGCAGCTCGTCCTTGGGGATTTTTGTTTCGTTGGTCATCGTGTTGAGGGTAAGGTAATATAAACCACCCTTGCAGTGGTCGTTAGTCCAGAGATAAAAGAAGAGATACCTCTGGCTAATTGATAACTCCTGAAACCACTCGTCAGACCCCCAAAGCTCTGTATCTATTGTTCTTTCTGGCATTTAATATTCCATTCTTAAATTTTGCCAGCTTGGTGGCGGAGTTGTGATAAGTCTCCCCGCTTCAAGCTCTACTCCTACATCAAGAAGCGACAACTGATACATTCTCCACCAAGTCCCTGCCAGCTCGGTTATCCTATTGGAGTGAACACCGATTATCCAAACACTGGCAGGCTATTCAGTTATTAATGTCTCTAGGCAGCCACCGGCTCTTTAGCTTCCACGAGCTTCATTATCGTCTGTGGCGAGCCAATGAGGACATGGATAGGGGCTTTATTCGCCATCAGGGAATGAA
>CAZHQV010000189.1:0-1041 GCA_964534285.1 uncultured Dehalococcoidales bacterium | reverse complement strand
GAGCCGTAGTGTGAGAGCCGTAGCCCCTCGCTTCACAGACCCAGGCCAGCAGTTTATCGGTATTATCAGGGATGCCGCTTGTGGATGGTGGTGGCTGTGTCTGGGCTTCGGCCGGCGGCTTATTCTCCGCCGCCGCCTTTTCCTCGGCGTTGGGTTTTGCTTCTGGTTTTGAATCTTCAGGCTCTTTGACTTTGGACTTAGCATCAACCACCCCCGGTAGCGGGGGTGGTGGCTCAGTTATCTCGCCAGTTTCTTGGTCTACCTTCCCAACGTCCGGCACTACCACATAGGCTCCATCAATGACCTCAAAATCTCTAAGGGGTAGTGCCTCGCCAGGCAACCGGTCAAGCGCCTGTCTCTCGCTGCGGATATTAGCCATGTTCCGCTTGGTGTTTCCCTTATCGGCACCGAAGGGCTCTTTGCCTTTTGGCCATAGACCAAAGCCTATGGCGTCATTCCCCCTCTCGCCCCTGAGCTTGGTGATTGAAACGAGGTTGTCCCTTTCCTCCTCGCTATCCTTGCCGAATTGCTTGATAATCTCTTCCTGGGAAGCTGACCTCGGCGTATCATCTAAGAAGGAAAAAGCCCCCTTCTTATCGGCTGCCATCTTGCGGTTAGCTGTAATCCCGATGACAGTTGAATAGTCCTTACCGAATTTGATAATATAGACCTCCTTCATCAATGGGTGAAGGCCGAAGTCCCGGCAGAGGATGGCGGTCCTGATTATCTGGTCCTCTGGTACATCGGGGTAGACAAGTTTTAGAATGTGCATAGCCTGTGTCTGTGTCAAGGCTCCTGAAGTTGGCAATCTTCTTGCCTCTAGTGCGGTAGTCTTTTCCTCTCCGATTTGTTCTACCATAATTTTCCTCCTTGCTTCTAAATTCAGGGACTCCATCCCTGTTTGCTCATAGGGGCTGGCCTCCCGGATGATGCCCGTATGTTTGCTCCGTTGCCATTCATGGCAGGCCAGGAATGTTCTCTTGGTTTCCCAATCCTTGAAGAACGCGAGGTACTCCCCACACTCAGCACAGACATTGTACT
>CAZHQV010000188.1:0-3491 GCA_964534285.1 uncultured Dehalococcoidales bacterium | reverse complement strand
GACACCTCCCTCTCAAGGAGGAGATCACCGGTTCGAATCCGGTATGCGCTACCATCCTGTAAGAAAGGCAAAATTCGTATCGCCCCTGTAGTGAGATCACCTCGTGGCATGCTGATAGTGTTGATGGGCCTCGCGTCACACCCATCAGGGACTTGACAAGATTGCCACGGGTATTTAACATGTATGGAAACTGAATATAGGAAAGGCTGAGAACAGGACTAGTATAGTTCAAGCGGAGTTCAGAGAGTCGGGTAAGGTGTGAGCCGATACTTGCGCAGAGCTGGAATGGACCTGGGAGCCGCAAACCGAAAAGCTAAGTGCTGAGTAGGCTTTGTCGCAGGGGCAGCGTTATCACAGCTCACGGTATTGCTTGCAAGCCGAGCTGTACCTGACAGAGATGGTCTGAGAAGACCGAAATAGGGTGGCACCGCGAAGGTCAAGCCTCTCGCCCCTTGGGTGAGAGGCTTTTTGTTATCGGGCACATGACATGTACTATCCAAGCCTAGAGGAAGTTCGGCAACTAGCCAGGAAAGGCAATCTGGTGCCGGTCTACCGCGAGATTGTGGCCGACCTGGAAACGCCCGTATCCGCTTATCTCAAGATAGCTCGTGGCGATTACTCCTTTCTTTTGGAGAGCGTTGAGGGTGGGGAGCAGTTGGCCCGCTACAGTTTCATTGGCACCGAGCCTTCCCTCGTCTTGACGACAGGGCCTGAAAACAGCGTTGATCCCCTGCTTTTGGCCCAAAGAGAGTTCAACCGATTCCAGCCGGTTCCCATTGCCGGCTTGCCTCGTTTTCACGGCGGCATGGTTGGCTATCTGAGCTATGAGGTTGCTGGCTACTTTGAGAGCTTACCCTCTCCCGACCATGCTGCCCTGGGTCTTCCTGAGTCTATGCTGATGTTGGCTGATACCCTCCTTGTTTTCGACCACGTCACTCACAAAATCAAGGTTGTCTCCCACGCTCACCTTGACGGCGATGTTGACGAGGCATATCAACAGGCGACCAGCAAGATTGACAAGCTGGTAACAAGGTTGGAGAGCCCAATTTCGCCTGAGGCTCCAAGCGACATTATGCCTGGCAAACCCGAAGTGTCTTCCAACTTTCCGCCGGCCGCGTTTGAGGCTGCCGTAAGTCAAGCCAAGGAGTACATCTACGCTGGCGATATTATCCAGGTTGTCTTGTCGCAACGCCTGGCAAGACACACTGCTGCCGGCCCTTTCGCCATATATCGGGCGTTGCGCTCCATCAACCCTTCCCCTTACATGTTTTATCTTCTCCTGGGCGACTTCCACATTGTGGGGGCTTCCCCCGAACTGCTGGTGCGGGTGGAAGACGGTATGGTATCCAATCATCCTATCGCCGGCACACGGCCTAGGGGAAAGGATGACTCCCAGGATATGGCTTTGGAAAAGGAACTCAGAAGTGATGAGAAGGAGTGTGCCGAGCACATCATGCTCGTTGACCTGGGGCGTAACGACATTGGGAGAATAAGCGAGCCAGGCACGGTTGAAGTAACCCAGCTCATGGATGTGGAGCGCTATTCCCATGTCATGCATTTAGTGTCCCATGTTCAAGGTAAGTTAAGAGCGGGGCTTTCCCAGTTTGATGCTCTGCGTGCCTGCTTTCCCGCAGGCACAGTCTCCGGCGCACCCAAGATCCGAGCTATGGAAATCATTGCTGAACTAGAAAGAGAAAAACGAGGACCCTACGCTGGCGCAGTAGGCTACTTTGACTTCTCAGGGAACCTGGATACCGCCATTACTATCCGCACTATCGTTATCAAGGATAACATCGCTCACATCCAGGCGGGGTGTGGAATCGTCGCTGACAGTATTCCACAGCGCGAATACCAGGAAAGCTTGAGCAAAGCCCAAGCATTGCTTGCTGCTATTGATCAAGCGGAGGCTAACCAGTATGCTTTTGCTAATAGACAATTATGATAGCTTCACCTACAACCTCTTCCAGTACTTGAGTGCACTGGAGCAGGAGGTGTGGGTGCTGCGTAATGACAAAGCGAGCCTGGAAGAGATTCAGGCGAGGTCTCCCCAGCGCATTGTTATTTCCCCAGGTCCCGGCACCCCAGAGCAAGCGGGCATCTCGAACGACGTTATACAATACTTCGGCAATGATATCCCCATCCTTGGGGTCTGCCTGGGACACCAATGCATAGGCTATAGCTATGGGGCAAAGGTTGACCGTGCCGGCGAAATCAAGCACGGTAAATCATCGCTCATCTACCACGATGGCAGAGGGGTCTTTGTGGGACTGCCCAATCCCTTTTCTGCCATCCGCTACCACTCTCTGGCAGTGATGCCCGAAGACCTCCCCGATTGCCTTGAAGTTAGCGCCTGGACATCCCAAGGAATGATTATGGGCCTGCGCCACCGTCAGTTTCCTGTAGAGGGTGTCCAGTTTCATCCCGAATCAATTATGACCGAAGTGGGAAAGGACTTGCTCGGGAACTTCTTGAACAGAAGCGGGACAACGGGAGGGATAACAAATGAGAAAGAATGAAATAATTGGCATATCTATTGCCCTTGTTCTTTTCGCCACTGTGGTCTCTGTTATCCTGTTAAAGGACATAATTATTACTGCACAGGCGATAGAGATAACAATATTATTTGTTCTTGTGTTGGTTACTATCGTTTATGCCAAACGGACTTCAGATATTGCCGATGAAGCCAAAAGGCAAAGGTACTCTGAATGCTTGCCACTTCTAGTACCCAGCATACCCCCAATACTGAAGACTGATGAACTCCCTTATGAGAGTCTACAGAGTGGAATAGGAATAAAGGTTATTTGGCGCAATGCGGGTAAGGGCGCGGCTATCAACTCGCGATTCTCCTTTTATCTTGCACCTACTTCTTCAGGGAAAGCCGAGCTCTTGCCACCCCATGAGTTGGGAGCGCTAGAGGTCGGCGGCAAGAAAGAGGTTGATTTCGACAAAGTATTCGGACGGTATTGGCGCGACGATAAAGGATGGCAACAAATATCGGACGAATACCAACCACGACTCGAAGCTCAATATCAGGATATCTATCAAAGACCCGTCACCACTGTGCAGAAGTTTCGCATCGAAGAACATGATAACGAGAAGAGGGCCTTCTTGGGAGAGCTATATTTCACCGTCAATGGCAGGCGATTAGGCGGGGAAACAGCTAAAGATGATTAGGCAAGCCATCGAGACCTTGGTTTCAGGAAATCCGCTCACCTTTGAGGAGGCAAGCGAGGTAATGGAGGAGATAATGAGCGGCGTGGCCTCGCCGGCCCAGTTTGCCGCCTTCGTTACCGCGCTCCGCATCAAAGGTGAGACGGTGGGTGAAATTGCTGGCCTGGCGAGTGTCATGCAGGCTAAGGCAACGCCTGTCCCGGTCCCTGCGCCGGTGGTTGATACCTGCGGCACAGGGGGTGATAGCTCATCCAGCTTCAATATCTCCACAGCAGCCGCTTTCATTGCCGCTGGAGCTGGGCTCAAGGTAGCCAAGCATG
>CAZHQV010000187.1:0-3503 GCA_964534285.1 uncultured Dehalococcoidales bacterium | reverse complement strand
GACTTTGCAAGAACTCTTTCACCTGGGAAGAGGTGCCGCCCATGTTAATAGTCAGCAGTACCAAGCCGTTGTCTGACCATTCTTCGTACACCTCTTGCAAATAGGGCATTTCATAAACACAGGGGCCACACCACGTAGCCCAGAAGTTGAGTATTACCGGTTCACCCCGCAGGTCACTGAGAGAAACAAGTTCCTCCTGAGAATTATAGAACTGAAAGTCTGGCGCCAGACTACCTACGTTTGTGTCTTGAGCAGGAGTAGAGGTCGTAGAGTCTGACGAACATCCAAACATTGCGAACCCCACAGTCACAACTAAGGCGAGTATTATCACCAGCAAGACTTCTTTCACTCTATTCATAACTACCCTCCGGACATAATTTCGCCTCTGGACTACGTTCAAAACCAGACCAGCTTGTTGGTCAGGATAAGTATGCCAACGGTTACAAGTAGTACTCCACCAAAGACATAAATTGGAGTAGAATAGCGGTGGATGCGTCTTAGCAGTGGAGTAACAGAATCAAAGGCAGCTCCTATCACCAAGAAGGGAATTCCCAAACCCAGAGAATAGATAGCTAGCAGGTAAGCCCCCCGCCACGCCGTTTCAGAACTCCAGGCAAGAGTCAAGATACCCCCTAGTATAGGCCCAACACACGGCGTCCACGCCAAAGAAAATATAGCTCCTATCAAGAAGGAACGCAGGTAACTGATCGTCGACCCTCCGGACAGAGGTAAGCGTTTTTCGTAGTTCAACCATGGGATTTTCAGGCTAGCCAGCATAAACAACCCAAAGAATATGAGCAAGGCGCCCGCTACTTGACGAATCACTGTTAGGTGAGAACTCAAGGCGAATCCAGCCAATCCAACCGCAACTCCCATGATAACGAAAACCACGGTAAAGCCTAGTACGAAGCTAAGGGAATGAAGGAATAGGGGAACATGCCTTCTATCGGCTCCGGTCACAGACATACCGGGCCCTGACAGGATGGCGACGTATACGGGCACCAAAGGCAGCACACAGGGTGACAGGAAAGATAATAGCCCAGCACCGAAAGCGACTATGAGCGATATATTTTCCATAACCTAGTTCTGATAATAGCCTCTAGTGTTAATCAAACCCAAATATTGAAACTGCCAGTCTTCAGGAGAGATTCTAGCTCATCCCCTGAAGATACCTGAAGGCGGACATGGCAGCAGTAGCGCCATCCCCAACCGCAGCAGCAATCTGGCGTGCCGAGTTCCTGCGTATATCACCAGCAGCGAAAATGCCGGGAGCCGAGGTAGCCATCATTTCATCAGTGACGATGTAGCCAGCATCGTCAAGCTCCAGAGTTTTGAAGAATTGCTGGCTGTTGGGCATGAGCCCTACCGCAACAAAGAGGCCGTCCACCTTGAAGTTGGCCTTCTGCCCTGTCTTGACATTGCGTAGTTCAAGCCCTTCCAATAATCTGTCCCCCAAGACTTCTTCCACCACCGTGTTCCAAATGAACTCTAGCTTAGGATGGGCAAATGCCCGCTCCTGGAGAACCTTCCCAGCCCTAAGCTCGTCTCGCCGATGTATTACGTAGACCTTCTTAGTATGCCGGCTCAATTCCAAAGCATCTGTAACGGCAGTGTCCCCTCCCCCAATTACTGCCACTTCCTTGTCACGAAAGAGGAAGCCATCACAGGTGGCGCAGTAGGAAACGCCGCGCCCCAATAGCTTTTCCTCGCCAGCAACTCCCAGCTTACGATATTCCGAGCCAGCAGCGACGATTATGGCTGCAGCTTCAAAGCTTCCCTCCGTCGTGGAGGCGTTATAGGGTTGTCCTAGGGCAAGACCTGTAACCTCCGCAGTCACAACCTCCAGACCGTATCTGATTGCTTGTTGGTGCATGAGTGAACCCAGCTCGGCGCCCGAGATGCCCTCAGGGAAACCGGGATAGTTCTCCACAAAAGTGGCATTTACCATCTGGCCTCCAAATATACCGCGTTCGACTAGCAGGCTCCTAAGACCTGCCCGCGCCGTATAGAGCCCAGCACTCAGCCCAGCAGGGCCACCCCCAATGATGATTACTTCATATCTGGCCATCGCCTGCCTCCATCTTATAGTCTCTCAAGCCACAAACGCTCCCAGCCCAAGCACTCCACAACCAAAAAAGCCTGACGCTCTCTTGTTTCACATCCACTATCTTAACATTGACTCCCAAACCCAGCTTCGCCACCTCAGACCTCTCATCTCCCTTCATGTCCTGTCTTAACACCTGGAAGCAAGAAATCCAGGACTTCTCCGATCCCATCCGTTGCTTTGCTTCCATGTACTGGGCGCCCCTCAAAGCAAGCCTCAAAAATCTCCGGATCATTGTGAATAGCTCCTGCGACTACAACGCCTCTCTTGCTCAGCTCCTCTTTCAACTTCCAGGCCATCTCATCCGAGCTTACCTTATTGAGCAAAGCCCAGGTATTGCTTACTCCGCTCCCAGCAGCCAAGCTATTTACTCTTTCAGCAAGTGTTATAGACTCCAAAGAGGGCTCAACCACGACCAGCACATCGTCTATACTCGTCTCCACGCCTCTGCCGAAATGCTCCACACCTGCCTCCATATCTACGATTGTCATTTCCTTATACTTTAGGCGAAGCTTCTTAAGAAATTCCCGGCTCAAGACTCCCATAGGGCAGGCGCACCCCTCAAGGGATTGAAGTATCTTACCTATGGCAACCAGTCGGATCCCATCCTTCTCAACCATGTACTCAAGAGGGATATCTCCTAACCAGATCTCAGCTTGGGCTAAGACCTCCGGGTGGCTCATCTTCTGTTTTAGACTTCTCTTCCCGCCAAGGAGTTCCATAAGTGGAATAGGTGGCCTGTCGAAGCCAAACATGCGATAAAGCCCCGAGTTTGACTCATCCGAATCAACGACCAGCACTTGGAAACCTCTGTCTCGAGCTTCGTTTGCCAGCAAGGTGACTATGGTGCTTTTGCCACTGCCACCTTTTCCACAAACCGAAATCTTCATCTATCTCTTATAGGCTGACCCTTATTCTTCACAAAGGAGAGCAAACTTCCTTAACCCAGGTACCACTTTCTCGAGCTGACCCTCAGGTACCTCAGTCACTACCTCCTTGGTTGTTCGTGTCCCGTCCCTATGGCAAGCAAAGGGGTTTGATAGTGGCCTATGATACTGCACTGTTACTGTTCCCTGGTTGACGTCCCTTAGCTCGACATCAGCTCCTCCCAGGCTTGGCCTTATCCTGGCTAGCACGCCTTCTATTTCTTCCTTCAATTCTTTTTCCACTCCAAGTTCTTCGTTTGTAGCTAGCATTGTCACTTCGCCGCCTTAAGCAAGCGTACATGCCCTCTTAGAAAGAGTTCCTCCTCAAAGCTAGTGAACCCTTGGCTCGAGAGCATTCCCTTGAGGTCGAGCCTGAGAAATTCCAAAGCAAGCTGACATTCCCCTCGGATAAATCCCAAGCGAAGGGGAAACCATAGCCTCTCCAGGTTGAATTCATTATAGTCTAAAACACA
>CAZHQV010000186.1:0-3603 GCA_964534285.1 uncultured Dehalococcoidales bacterium | reverse complement strand
TCTCTGGTGGACACAGTGATTTAGTACTAATGAAGGGATACGGACAATTCGAGAAATTAGGGCGAACTCTGGATGATGCTGCGGGGGAGGCATTTGACAAAGCAGCTAGAATCTTGGGCTTGGGCTACCCTGGAGGGCCGGCTATTGAACAGGCAGCCCACTCTGGAATTCCTTGTTTAACTCTCCCCCGAGCCTGGCTCAAGGAAAGCTATGATTTCAGTTTCAGCGGCCTGAAAACCGCCTTGTGGCACCTTGTTCACAAGGGAGGACAGGTCTCAGTTGCTGATGTCGCAGCAAGCTTCCAGTTGGCCGTAGTCGATGTTTTAGTTGCCAAAACAATTGAAGCAGCAAAGAAACTGCAGGTTGAACAGATCTTACTTTCCGGTGGAGTAGCAGCCAATAGGACATTAACCGAGCATTTCCTCGCCAAATCGCCGGTACCAGTACTTATTCCGCCTCCCCATCTTTGTACTGATAATGCGGCCATGGTGGCTTCCTGTGGCTATTATCATTTCCAAGCTGGCGATGTGCATGGCTATGACCTCGATGTAGTGCCCAGTCTCAGCCTTGGTTGACCTGTTAAAGCGTATTTTCTGAAGTTCTTAGTACTAAGATCATTAACCTGCAACTTTTTTCAATTAAATTCATTCTACTTGTAGATTATGAGCATTTCCCTCTCTAGTACTTTTGGGCTATAGCG
Organism: uncultured Dehalococcoidales bacterium; assembly: GCA_964534285.1. Classification (GTDB taxonomy): domain Bacteria; phylum Chloroflexota; class Dehalococcoidia; order GIF9; family AB-539-J10; genus JADFUX01. The sequence goes on along the minus strand of CAZHQV010000186.1, from coordinate 2,903 downwards.
TGAAAGCCTTGATGCTTATATACATGACTTCTGGGTCATAGACAGGCTGTAGAACTTCTATTAAGATTTCTATACTGAAGCTACCAAACTATCAAGGGAGTAGGAAATTGGAGATTGAAGCAAAACGACTCCATGATGAAGTTGCAACCCTTACAGCGGCAATCGAGGCAGCAATTGAGGAGGCGATAAAAAATGGGCAAAAATCGGTTGATGTCCGTAAAGATACTCCCGAATCCGACCAGGTTTCCAATAAGGACTTTGCCCGCACTCAAATGAATATAGGTTCAAGGGTTGTCGGCTGGGTCGATGATTTTTAACCCCGAACTCGAGAATCTCTAAAGACAATGGTGGACATTATCGAGATCTTCTTCCAGTAACCCTTACCTCAGATAAGGTATTTTCTAGTTAGCGCTTCTCGACGACAAAAAGTATGGCTCACATCTACCCATGGGGGCCCACATATGGTTTTTTATCAGTCTAGCGGCGGTCATTAGAGAGATTCAAAGCTTTATTTATTCAGGATGAGGCAAGATTGTGCTGGCGAGAACATCGTAATAAATTCGAAGTCCTGTTCTTGAGCGTACCTCTAGGTAGCGTTGTATCCTTCATTCAGTGCTTGTTCGTTCACTGCTATGAGCTTGGCACTATATATGTTGTGGCCGAACATCCTGGCTATAGCGCTCTTTATCAGTTCAAATGGGACTATCTCCGTAGCCTTTACGACTGCACCAAGCACCACCATGTTGGCAACTTTAGGGTTACCTAGTGATACAGCAATGTTATTTGCTGGCACGCTCAGTACCTGCACATCATTGCGTTCTACAGGGCGAGTGATAAGGGAAGAGTTCACTACTATTATACCTGTCGCAGCCACAGTCTTCTCAAACTTGTCGAGAGATGGGAGGTTCATGGCGACCAGGGCGGTTGGGTTGTCCACTACGGGCGAACCAATTGGTTCATCAGAGACAAGTACCGTGCAGTTCGCCGTCCCTCCTCTCATCTCTGGGCCATAGGAGGGAAGCCACGTTACCTCCAAGCCGTAGTCGGCACCTGCTTGGACGAGGAGCTTCCCTGCTAGCATCACTCCCTGTCCACCGAAGCCGGCAAATACAAATGATTTCTCCATGCTAGTACCTGTCCACAAGGTCGCCAAGCGGGAATGTCCTGATTACTTCATTCATCACGTGGCTGTTGGCTTCAACCGGACTCATCCGCCAGTTGGTGGGGCAAGTGGTGAGTACTTCCACCAGCGAGTATCCCCTGCCCTCAATCTGGCATTGGAAGGCTTTTCTGATCGCCCGACTTGCCGCCATGATTCGCTTCTGGTCGTAAAGCGCCTGGCGAGTGACGTAAATTGGGGCATCAAGCTGGGCAATCATCTCAGCGAAGCGAATCGGATATCCGGCCAGCTGAGCATTTCTCCCGTCAGGACAACTGGTTGCCCGCTGCCCGAGAAGGGTCGTGGGCGCCATTTGTCCTCCGGTCATTCCATAGATCTGGTTGTTGACGAAAATGACAGTGATATTCTCACCGCGATTGGCTGCATGGATTGATTCTGCCGTGCCGATAGCAGCCAGGTCACCATCACCCTGATAAGTGAAGACAATAAGGTTCGAATTGACTCGCTTGATCCCGGTGGCGACCGCACAAGCCCGGCCATGGGCAGCTTGGATCCCATCACACCGAAACCATTCGTACATATTCACTGCACAGCCAACCGGAGCCACGACTACAGCGCGGGCTTGGATGTTAAATTCGTCTATGGTGTGGGCTATGATTCGTGTCACCAGTCCATGGTGGCAACCTGGACAATAACTGAACTGGGCATCCGTCAGGCTCCGAGGCCGTTCGAAAACCTTGACCATGTTGTCTATTTTAACTGACATTATGCTTCACCTCTCTTAGGATGTCTTTGGGCGTGGGCACTAATCCGCCGAGTTCACCATAGAACGGAGTTTCTGCTCTGTCACCGACCGCCAGGCGCACATCCTCTACCATCTGGCCTGCACTCATCTCTACCGTTAGGATGGTATTGACCCAGTTTGAAAGCGCCCGAAGTTGATCGTATGGAAAGGGCCATAGCGTGATAGGTTGCACCATCCCGAGCTTGATACCCTGGCTCCTCGCCATTCTGACTGCAGTTCCGGCTATTCGAGCCATTGTGCCATAGGCAACTATGACAATAGTGGCGTCAGAGGTCTCGGTTTCCCGGTATCGTACCTCCTTCTTCTCTATTTGCTGGTATTGGCTCTGGCGTTTGGTATTGATCTGGTTCAGGTCTACAGGGTCTATGGCGTAACTTGTAACCATATTTGGATTACGATCCATAGCACCGGTGATAGCCCAGGGCTTGCCCGGCAGAGAGGATGGGTCAATGGGTTCGGGGAGGATAACAGGCTCCATCATATGACCGAGCATGCCATCAGCCAGGATCATCACCGGAACTCGATATTTGTCTGCTAAGTCGAATGCTAACACCACTAGTTCAACCGCCTCCGTAATTGTTGCAGGGCTGAGGACAATCATGCGATAGCCGCCGTGTCCTCCTCCCTTGGTCGCCTGGAAGTAATCTCCTTGCGCTGGGGCTATGTTACCCAAACCGGGGCCACCTCGCATCACATTTATAATCACACATGGTAAATCGGCGCCGGCGATATAGGATATCCCTTCCATTTTGAGGCTTATGCCCGGACTGGAGGATGAGGTCATAGTACGTACGCCGGCTGCTGATGCTCCATAGCACATGTTGATTGCTGCCACTTCGCTCTCCGCCTGGATGAACGCCCCACCCACCGCAGGCATATGAGTTGCCATATATTCAAGAATCTCGTTCTGTGGCGTGATAGGGTAGCCGAAGTAGGCACGGCATCCTGCACAAATAGCCGCCTGGGCCATAGCGTCAT
>CAZHQV010000185.1:0-3608 GCA_964534285.1 uncultured Dehalococcoidales bacterium | reverse complement strand
ATTATTCAGTCTAATGGATATCTGAACTCGCTGGTTACTGCTCTGTTTACTGCGCTTCAGCTTAAAGGCCTGGGAGTAGACGTAGCTGTGGTATTTGACCAGGCGGCTGTAGCGGCTCTCGCACAGCGGAAATTTGACGTCGCTCCTCCGCTGGCTAAGTATGCCACGACAATAATGGCAAACGTGAAAAAGATGGGCTACTCTGTAGATGCGATGGATTATGTTAAGCAATGCAAGGCTGCTGGAGTTCCCATGTACGCATGTGAGGCTTGGTGTGAGTTCCTCGGTGTTAGAGGAAAGCTACCGCCTGAGATTGAGGTGAAAGGGACCGCTTGGGACATGAAGCTCGTAGCGGAATCGAAGAGGATTATCGGGGGACCATAGGAAAGGTTTATGGGGTTATCGATGGGCCGGGCAGCTATCCGCCGTTGTGAGCTACAGCGTTCGGGATAGCAACGTAATACGCGTCGACTTAACGCGCCAGCTCTCTCCTTAGCGACTCCACCTTGCTACCTATACTCAATTCCTTGTCTCGCCGGTCATCAATCTTGATTACGGTTACCACCCTGGCAACTCCTTGGGTAAAGGTCTCTTCATGCATCTCCCTTATCACTGCTAGAATCTCGCCCAGTTCACCTTCTATCGTCGTCCCCATCGCGGTTATCTCGTATTTTGTGCCCTTCCCCCGCTGCAAGGCTTTGATTGTCCCGGCTACATATTTGCTGACCGAAGGACTGCCTGTGCCTAAGGGAATGATCGTTACGTCCGCCAATGCCATTTTCTACCCTCCTTTTCTGCCATTCAAATTTGTTTGAGCTGAGTGCAACTTGTTCGATTTTTCCATGCGCAGAGGAGTCAACTTGCATCACATGTTCCCACAAGAGCTAGAATTATGTTATATGGAAAAAGACAGGTACGCAACTCAGAGCGTTATGTCACCGAATACCGGCGTCATTAAGACAATGGACGGACGGGAACATGTAATGACAGCGGAAACACCTATCCCCTGCTTTCGCTGTGGCTTCTGCTGCATCCTTTACCAGCCTCCACTTCATCCCAAAGATATAGAAAGGATCGCCTCCGTACTCAGAATGTCAACCGTAGAGTTCATTTCCAAGTATGTCGAACGTGTGCCAACGCGGGAAGGCTACCTACTCCAAGGAACTGAAAGAGGCTGCATCTTCCTCACCTGGGACGAAGATGGAAAGGCATGCTGCAGCATATACCCTGTCCGCCCGAAAGTCTGTCGCGAATGGACTCCCAGCCTATCAAAGCCGGAATGCCTCGAGGGACTAGCCAAACTCAAATCTAAACGGCAGATAGTCCTATTGGACGAACTCTTCAGTTCTGAGGAGGATAAGGCGGAGTTTTCATCAGCCCTCACAAAGGATTTTTCCCATGTCAGGTATCCTTGATTTCCCTCTCGCCAAGCCTCCCAGTAGGTATACTAGGAGGCGCTGAAGTAGGTAGAGCGATAAAGATAGACATTACCTTGCCTGACGAAGAGCTAAGCCCAGTCTACGTCTTGCTCATTCCCAATCCACCCTGTCACTCCAACCTAAAGCCTCTCCCATAACATCCTCACCTGAGACCGGAACTTCTTCGGTATTCACTTACCGCTTGCATCATGCTGTGCAAGTCTTTCACTACAGGCTCTTTCTTTCCCCACGTTTCTCTCCTCTGAAGCCATTCCTTGAGCGCTTCAATCACGACTCCCCGAACTGGCTCGCCTTGCTCAACAGCAGCAATCTTTATTGCCTTAAGAAGGTCCTCAGTTCCCAGATCTACAGTCATTCTTGTTCCCTTGGCCATGCTCACCCCCTCTTGTCACACTTGCATTTTAGCATCAAGACACAAAAACGTAAAGACATATGACTGATTACGAGAATGACGCGGGGTAGCTTTCAGCCTTGAGCGCCGCAGCGGCTTGGTCCCGGAATTTCGAGACTCTGCGAAAGGGGATTCAGAAAGCTACCCAAAAAAAGGTTTCAGATTCTGGGCAACGATTTCCGGCAGGGTATCAATAACCCGCACGTCGTGTAGCCGTTCTAACGGGCCGCTATCATTCGTGTAGACTTCGGCGGGATATGGGCGAGAGATCAGCTTCGCATTCAATCTGTAATGGTGCAGTGCTTCGCCTATCGGACCAGAATAAGTGACAAGATTGAAGGAGCCAATGCCAAGGCTTTTGTATCCCCTTAACGCAGCTAGCAGGCAACTGGCAAAATCGCCTATTTGCCTCTGATCCAGGTCTACCAGAGAGCTTCCCTCGTTGAATGTGAATTGGAGTTCGTTGAAACCACGTGGGGCAAAGCTTGCTATCACGGACAAGCACTCGCCGTCATAGATACATCTTTCATCTAGCTCTGTTTCTTGTTCCACCAACTGATCCCAGTAATTTCTGCCAGTGTAAATCAAGTGCTCCCTGCTCTTCTGCAAGAGCTTGGCCTGCATTGGCAGCGGTTCGCTCTCCACTAGTATCTGAACGTGAGGGTGTATGATACTTCCAGCGCTCGGCGGCATATAGTTCCAGATATAAACGGGCCAGGCTGCTCCCCGATCACCTTGGTGTACAGTAAGGATATAGTTCTTGGCTGCCATTAGACTGTCTCCGAGCATCTTTGCGTCGAACTCATCCAGATCGCAGAAATGTGCACGACTAATGATCCCGACAGCATGATACTCGCCAAAAGGATTCAAATTCGGAAAAAGTAGCGTTTCCCCGATTTGTATCCTCCCCTCTTGGCATATCTCTTTGGGAAATTTCGGTGTTCTTTCTTCGACACGCTCAGGGCAGAATGGACATCCTTCCTTTGTTGCATCGATAAGCTTGCTAAGCCCCAGGCCACTTACGGCTTGTTTGAGTCTTTTGGCTCTGTCTGGGTTTATTCTGCACTGGTCGTGTGTCAAGGGGTCAAATCTATACTCCACCCGATTTCTCACGAATTTGCTAAATTCCATGGCAACTCCTTACACTTTGTATATTTGGGGCAAAATAACATTCGATAATATGGTAAATGGCCTGGCGCAATTTGGACAAGCGTATAGGCACTTTAGCTCAGTGGATGTTTGAGTCCAAACATCTGGTGGTGTTCACTGGTGCCGGCATAAGCACAGAATCAGGATTGCCTGACTTTCGAGGGCCAGATGGCATTTGGACTCGCCAAGCGAAGGGACTTTCCACAAAAGCGCGCTCCTTCAACTCGGTAGCGCCTAATGAAGGACACATGGCAGTTGCTGAGCTACAGAACTTGGGTAACTTGAGCTTCCTTATCTCGCAGAATGTGGATAACCTCCACTTGAGGTCAGGGATTCGGCTCCCCATGCTGGCAGAACTGCACGGCAATGTCACAAAGCTTAGGTGCGACAGTTGTGAACCTGAGGTTGAAAAGTCGGCCGGCTCGGTTAGATGTCCGTCGTGCGGAGGCAAGTTGGCTTCCAGCGTGGTGGATTTCGGCCAGCCCTTGCCCCGGCAAGCGTTGCACGATTTTTGCCACCACTCAGAAAAGTGTGATCTCTTCATAGTTGTTGGCTCCAGTCTCGTTGTCACTCCGGCTGCCGACATGCCCAGAGTGGCTCTCGAATCGGGAGCAAGGCTGGTCATCATA